>JAHHSV010000041.1 GCA_020025015.1 Anaeroplasmataceae bacterium | reverse complement strand
CAAAAAGTAAATATAAATATTAAAAAAAGGACTGTGAAATCCCTAATTTCAAAAATTAGGTTTTTTCACAGCCCCTAATTTTATTAATCTTCTTTTTCCTCAGCCTCATCTTTTTCCCTTCTTGTTATTAAAACATCCTCAATACTTGGACCAATTATGTCAGCAAAGCTAGCACTTAAGGCCTTTTGAATTGGGACAAAAATTAAAGTTGCAAAGGAAATAGTTATAATTCCTGTAAATGTAGCATCAGGAACCTTTACTATAGATTGAATTAGTGCCGGATTAAAGCCCTCGCCTCTAATTAATGATTGAGTAAATCTAACAACAAATTCACCTAAAATATTAAAAATTGTCGCAAATGATACAGCTATTAATACCTTATCATATATAACAGATTTTTTTCGTAAAAATACTAAAGCTATATCAAATATTAAACTAAATAAACAAATACTAATTGGAACAATTACATTAATTTCCTTATTATTAAACCACGCCGGATTAATATACATTGTTAAAGTTATCGCAAAAACTAATTTAAATATAAGTGACAAGCTTAAAAAAATACTAGTCGTCCCACGTTTTGATAAGCCGTTATGTCGTAAATATCTAAATAAAAATCCTACTATTAACCCCATTAAAAATTTTAGCACTAATGTACGTATAAATGCTTCCTGGTAATAGAAAATGTCATATAGTCCCATGCCCAATGAGCCGACTAATCCGCCAAACACTCCACCTATCAATAAAGCAGACAAAACACATATTAGGTTACCAAGATGAATAAATCCACCAGTTGGTAATTTAATATTTATGTACATAACCGCAAAATTTAAGGCTGCTAAGATACTAAACAAAACTGCCTTAAAAAGCTTTTTATTTTTCATAAACTCACTACCCTTGAAATCTTATTTTTTATTCTAAATTATCCTTATTTGAAGCTTCCTTAGCCTCACTTAAATCCTCATTTATAGGTAAAGAATCTGGACTAACCTCATTAATACCCTCATCTAAGTCTTTGATCTCAGCATCAATGACATTATCTTCATTAGGCTTCTTTTGTTCATCTTCAGCCTTTACCTCTGCCATTAATTCATCAACCTCATAAGGCTTTAAAACCTTATTTTTCTTACGGAATAAGAAATAGCCAATTAATACCGCAGCTGCAATAAAGGCAACCATTACAGCACCAGTCTTAACATAAATGCTCACTGGCTTTCTTTCCTTATCTGATAAAGAAACACCAAAATTAGGATTTTCATTATAGGCCTTTATAAACTCTTGGAAAAATTCATTAAATCTTTTTCCATCATTAGTAGCTAAGCACTCATCGTATGTTTTAATAAGAGGAGCCACCTCCTCATAGAATGTGCCTGTAACTGTAATTTCTTCATTAAGAGTAATTGTTGAAACAACTTCCTTTTTACCATCGACTACTTCAATCTTATCAATTGCTCCTCCCAATGAATCATTAATAATTTTAGTTGATAGGTCAACCTCAAAAAAGTTTAATGTTTTAGCAGCTGATGCATGGAATCTTTTAACTCCCTCAGCTGTATCACTAGCGGCATCAACAGGATCATTTAAGGTATAAGTATAACTTTTTACTTCCCCTGTCTCCTCGATGGTATTATAAAAATTTAAACCACTATAATTAATAGTAGGCTGATTTTCTCCCTGAGATATACCATCTAAGCTATATGTAACTTTATTTACAAAAAATACAACTGAATCTTGATAACGGTAAGCATCATGCTCCTTACTATCAATTGTCACTTTTGTTTTTTCGCCAACTACACCCTCATAGGCAACAATTTGGAATTTTTCTTCTTCAATAACATCTAAAGCCTTTTCTTTATTAAAGAAAGGTATAAATATTTCAGCTAAACGATCATAGTCATTATTTTCGATTGCTCCGTATGTCATAGTTTGATTATACGATGCATAAAAACCGTAGTATGATGTTAATAAAAGCATAATACCAAGAATGAATGTTACGCCATAAAATAAAATCTTTTTAAACATTTCTTACCTCACTAACAAGTTTATTAAAACTCAATATATATTTTACATTATTTCGAAAAAAAAGCAAATAAATACTTGCATTATTAAAAAAAATATGTATAATTAATCTTGCGCACATATGGCGTATATGGTGAAGTGGTTAACACATCGGATTGTGGCTCCGACACGCGCAGGTTCGATCCCTGTTATACGCCCCAACGTGAGAATTAAGAACTAGTTTTAGTTCTTTTTTTATAAAAATAGCCTATAGTTAGAAATCTAAGCTGACTTCTTAACTATAGGCTTTTTCTTTATATGCTAGCTTCTTCCTTAAGCTTACGCATAGCCTTTCTAAACCAAATTATAAATAGGGTTAGCATAAATGATACAACTATATCTCTACTATACCTATAAAATTATTAGTTGAAGCGAACAAATATAATGCTTTTAGCTACTTACATTATAGAGGTTGCTTATTCTAACTATATCTAGGAAAAATTATTTTTTTGAGTTTTGTTGAAATTAATAATTTCTACCTAAATAAAAATGTTAAACAAATATTGTAGAAATTGATTGACTACTAACTGTAGGTAAACCAGCTCCTTCAACTCCCATATTACATGAATAAATTAAAATTAGATCTAAGACTATGCTAGTAACTAAGCAATTATAACTGATACCACAGAAATTTTAGTTTTACATTTTACTGTAACAAAGGCATTCATACCAAAGCATGTTAAAGATAAATCGCCATTTTTAGGCATATGTCCTATAATATTTTATCGACAATCTTATATGGCATATTAATAAGCTGAGCAATAGCTGGTGATATTCAAGCTTAAATAAAAGCCCCTAAGTTAAACAACTTTTGCATTGTCCAAATTAAGGGGCAGTCCATTTTCTCACAGGCTTAAAATTAAGTTACTTAGTTGATTTTAAGCAATAAGCCATACCAATAACCTCTTTTAAAGTCATCATTGTGCGACTAATATTATTATGATTAATATCTACACCATTAACATTTGCCTCAGAGATTTGAACTAGTACATAGTCACTAGTTATTCCGGTTTCTACCTTAAATCTATCTAAATATCCAGGCTTTGCAAAAACACTATCTAATTTAACTGTTTTATTTGCAGCTGGAACTATAGGATTAACTACTAGCTTCTGATATGAATCTAATAAATTATCTGATATGATATTCCTTGCTATATCAGAATTAATCATAATATCAAAGATTACCTCAGCATCAATACTAACTAGATTACTCTCATCAAAAGTGAAATTGAATTTAGTTCCATCTGAACCTAGAACATTGATTGCATTTAAGAAGCCCTTAATTTCATTCACCTCTAAATAATGAATCTTGGTATTAGTTTTTCTTAAAGTAACCATTTCATTTGAGATTCTATCTCCTCTAAATATTGCATTTTGGAAATTAGCAAGCATCTTCTGACTAACAGTTACCTGCAATACCTTACTTAATAGAACTTCATCAATGCTATTTACTAAGTCTGCTGGAGTAATTTCAATAAGGTTAACATTATTTCCTAAGGCTTGAATACCTTTAGCTAAATGAGCAATTTCTGAATCCTTAATTACTTCCTCAGTATACCCTGGTAAAACATTAAAGGCTTCATCAATATAATTTAATGCTTCTAAGCTTACACTATAGAATTTATTTGATACTGTTAAATAAATTATATTACTAATAGCAAGATTATTTTGAACCTTATCTAAGGTATTCAACTTATCTAGTAATGAATTTACATCGACATTAACATCGTTACCAACAAAGATGATGCCTAATCTACTTAAAGCTGTATAAACATTTTCTACCTCACTACGTAAAGAGGTTGCATCATAATTCTTAACTTTATTCTTAACATTAGTAAATTCATCCACTAACAAATTAGGAATATTTAAGGCTCCCTTAGTATCATCAATTAAAACTTTAGTCATTGTAGCAGCAATTACAGTTGAATTTAATATTTTATTAATATTCTCTGCTGTAATTCTATCTAAGGTTATATTAACATTTTGTGAATCAATGGCATCACCTAAATCTAAAATATTAATTACATCGAATATCTTTCTTAGCTCCTTACTCTTAGTGCTGCTTTCTTTTCCAAGCTCTAACCAGTAATTTAGATTTGCTTCTTTTCCTGTTAAAATATTTTGATTAGGCACAAAGCTAAATTCTGTTTCCTTAGCCATTACTGCAAAGGAAGACATACTTTCATATACTAGCTTAAATACAGTAGCCTCTAAAATATTTGAGCTAAATAGGATATCCATATTTTCTTGGTACTTAGGACCAAATAATGTACTAACCTTGAAATTTTTTATATTAATTGTACCATCTGGTGCTCTAAATAGGGCCTGCATTCCATGGAATAATGAATCAAATTCTGCTTTGTTTACATAATGCTCGCCTTCTAAATTTGTATCAACAGTATTACCCTCAACAAACATTAATGTTTTGTTCTTTACAAGCTCCTCTGAGATTGTTAGATGAATGATTTTAGATGTTAATACATTAGAAATTATTAAGCCTTCATCGTTTAAAATTTCATTTAAATCAAAAATAATGTCATTGGGAGCCTCAGCTCTAACATCTAAGCGTAAGGAATTAATTGAAGTGAAAATATTTTCCAATTCTGAACCTTCACTACCTGCCTTCTTTACCCAGCTAAAATCAGAGTTAAATGTGTCTATTAATCTATTTTTTGCCTCAGCAACTGTTAATCCAGCACCATAATTTAATTCATATGGAATTCTAAGGGCTGAGCTAGCCCCACTTGCCATCTCGTAAATTACATTGATAAATGATGCCGTCAATACCTGAGAATTCATTAGCGTACTTTGTTTTAATTTCTTTCTAGCAATGATTTCCTCACTATCTCCTTTAATTACCAATAAGCCATAAACGCTCAACTTATTTTGAACAATCTCGGTAAAATTAGGTTGACCAATTGAAGATTCTATTTCAAGAGCATAGAAGGCATCTAAAATATACATTATCTCACCTTCTCCATTACGAGCTATGCTTCCGTCTGAATTTCTCTTAGCATACCATAATGCGTTTTGATTAAGGCCTAACTCTTTAGGTAGAACAACCATATTTATTGTATTTAAGGTTTCAATTAGGTTTTCAATCATTGTGCTCTCAAGAATATATGAAGTCAGTAAAGCATTTCTATTCTCAACATAATCAGCATCGAATACATTTGCGATTAAGGCTTCAAAATTAGATAGCTTATCACTTAGATTATCTCCAACCCTAAGATTGAATGCCACCTTAATGCCATGAATTAGATTTAACCATTCGCTTGCTTTAATATAAGGATCAGCAGCGGCAGGATTATTATCGATATAGGCTTCATTTGGAATATGAATAACTTCATTTTTACCAATAATATTAGTTAATGTTCTTGATAAAACCTTTGATTGGCATAGCTTATCAACATTAGTTATACCTGGTTGATATTCTTCATCTAAAATCAATAATTTGTTTGTTAATTCTTGAGTGTTAATGCTTTGTAAATTATTTAAATCTATACCTAGCATAGGAATAATATCTAAAATATTACTAATTTCAGCACCTTTAAACCAAATACTATTGCTAAAATTATTATAATCAACATTTTGTAGCTCATTAGGAATTACTAGATTATCTTGCATTTCTGGTTTAGCTGCCATAGAGATAAAATAATTTACTGCTGTAGAATGTAGAATCATTGCCTTTAATAAAATATCTTTGTTCTCTACTGCCATATTTAGGTCATACCCAAGCTGACTAGTAGTAGGATCAACCATTAAAATTTTTGAAGCTGATTGTAATACACTATATAGTTCAGCTCTACTAATAACATTAGCATCTGTATAGCTCTTATCATAGACATCACCTGGAATCATAATAGTAAAATCAGGTGTTGATAATTTATTTAAAATTTTTGTAAAGCTATAATGAATAATGTCAGAAGATATTAATGTATTAAACTTCTTCTCATCAATTTTAGTTAAATTAATTATTGCATTTGGATCCTGAGCTGAAAGCTTACGAAGATCTAATTCTTCTATCGCTAGCATACCTAATAATTTATCTAACTCACCTTGATTTCCATCAATATTTAACCAATTATTAACATTAGCTTGATCATTTTCTCCAGTTAAAGCTAACCTAGTAGGAATAACTAGCATTTCACTAACTTGTGGATTTTCTTGTACCATTATATTAATTGATTTTGCAACTGTTGCGGCTAAAACATTAGACCTTATTAAAGAATTTCTAACATACTCTAATTTTAAAATATCAATTATACTAAATGGATCATTTTGAATGACACTTAAATCACTAATCTCATTTAAAACAACTGGAGCGGCATTGACTAAATCTAAAATTTCTTGTTTTTTAATAAAATCAATTTCTTCAATCTTAACTAATGAAGAATTTGGAACTAGCACCTCAAAGTTTTGAGCCTTTAGATTCATTAATGAAATACTAGAAACATAATATAATAAATCAGAATTAAATATGTAATTTAATAGTGTTGTATCTCTATAGCTAGAATCTAGGATTCTTACTATCTCCTTAACATTATTTATATCAGAAAAATCAGGATTAGACATTGCAAATTCTAAGGCACCATTACTAATTGCTGCTCTTATAGAATTTAAGAATATTCTTAATTCACCTGGCTTATTTTCTTCTTTGTTGTCTATCCAATTAATATTTTGAGGTATTCTAACATCCTGAACATTTAACATTGTACCTAATTTATTCTCGGCAATAGTATAGAAAAGCTCTGAATCTAATAAAACCTGAACTGATTTATATTCATTAATGTAATTAGTTAAATTATCAAAGTACTTATCTATTTTAGCTTTACCTTGGTAGGAATCAGATAAAACATTAATCATCGCCTTTTGCATTGTAAAATCTAAAGATTGTTGATACATAGTATCATATTCTTTAATAAACTCATTAGTTACTAAAGATATTTCTTCAAAGGCATTTTGGAAGCTATCTATTTCATCAAACCATTCAATGCGTTGACCATTAAATGGATTAGCAAGACCACTATCACCAATAATTAAGTCAAATGAATACTCAATACCTCTATTTAAAACACCATCAAGCTTGCTACGCTTTGCATCCTCTTTATTTAGGAAGCTTAAGCCACTAATAGAATTATAAAATGTGGTGAAAGCATCTAAGCCCAAATTAGTTAAATTGATATTTAAGGCCATTGGGTCAGCAGTATAGGCTGGGCTTTGTTGAGCTGAATCATAAAATTTAGCTAAATCTAAAATCTTAGGTGCTGATGAAACTACCCCCTTAACTAAAAGCTTAGTATCATTAAAGGTAACTATATCTTCAGGAGCAATATATTCATCTCCTGCTGCTTCCTTATCAAACATCTTGTGATAGAAATTTAAAATTTGCTCTTTGTTTGGATCACCAGAATTTCCGAGTAAAGAATCAATATTTTTAGTTACAGCACTAACAGTAATTTTTGTTAAATTATTAATATATTCCGTACCCTGATATCTATCGATAACTAAATTTAAATCATCAACAAATTCAGGCTTAGCAAATAGCTTATCTAAATAGTTAATTAAATCTTCACCCTGTAACTTATTTAAATCAATATCTGTAGCATGCTTACCAAGTAAGCCTACCATATCCTGAGCTAAGCCAGAAATACTAGCTAATTCATGGCTTAGCTTAACCTTATATTCCTTTCCATCATAGCTAGTAGTCTTAGCAGATAGGATAGCATCTGCAAAGAATAAATAATATGGAGCTGAGGCTTCATCCTTTTTCATATTATTTAAAATTTTATAGATACCAGTATTTCCTAACTCTCTAATGAAACAATCAACATCATAAATATCCTGCATAGTAGGATCTGTAAAATCAGCCTTATCTAATTTTTCAGTAGCAGAAACAGAATAAATAACTAGGCCAAAGAAGCTAGCACAAATAGTACTTGCTATTAGACCTCTAACTATACCTACTCCACCACCTAGTAAACGACGCTTATGATATGGCTTTTCAAGTTGCTCAAGCCTTCTTTTATATCTCTTTTCACTATGAAAAATAGAATAAAAAATATTAATAATAAGTAAAAAGATTAAATAAAAAATAAATGCTACTATAAAAGAAACTAAGCGTAATGCCATTACAGCTAATACTTCAATTTGCGGATATACCTCTACAGCAATTTGCTCATAGCCTCCTTCGCTTTGAGCAACCTTAGCTGTAATATAAACTCTTAATGCTCCTAGTAATGTACCATCATCACTTGTAACCCCAAGCGCCTGATCCACAAGTCCTTTTGACATATTATAAACAAGCTCGCCATCATTATGCTTTACTATCATAAAGACTCCAAAAGCCATCGCAAAGCAAATAAGCATTATAACAAACTTGTGCATGCTTTTTCTAAAGCCTCTCCATAGACCAAATAATAAGCCCAACACCATAATTAATACAATCACTATGGTTGGAACCCATTTAATCCATTGGTTTTCTACTAAAAATTGACTTACTCCTAAAAAATTTAGCATACTAATCCCACCCTTAAATTCTAATCTATTTTAATTATAATATAAAATTTAAAATTATAATTCCTTTTACACAATTTTTACATAATTTTTGTTGCATTACAATTTTCTTTATGCTATACTAGAGCGGTGTCATAGGGATATGGTGTCAACGGTAGCACAGCGGTCTCCAAAACCCGTATTTGGGATTTAACACCTCAAAATTTAGGTTAAAATAAAGGTTCGG
>JAHHSV010000040.1 GCA_020025015.1 Anaeroplasmataceae bacterium | reverse complement strand
CACTGATTTTTTTAAAGCTCTTTTTTATCGACACACCGATTTTTGAAAAGAACCCTATTTTTAGTCTTTTAAAACCTTTTTATATTCCTCAAATTCCTTTTCATTACAGTAAATGAAATGACCAGGCTTAATTTCCTTAGTTTCAGGCTTATCAACACTATAGTCATGAACCTCTTGAGGATTATAGCTAATACGAATACGATTACGTTCAGTTAAAGGATTTGGCTTTGGAATTGCTGATAATAATGATTTAGTATATGGATGTAATGGATTTTTGAATAATTCATCACTTGTTGCTAGCTCAACAACCTTACCAAAATACATAACAGCGATTCTATCACAGAAATACTTAACTACTGATAAATCGTGGGCAATGAAGATAATAGTTAGTCCTAATTCTTCCTTTAATTCATTTAAAAGGTTAATAATTTGAGCACGAATTGAAACGTCTAGAGCTGAAATAGGCTCATCACAAATTAATAATTTAGGATTCATAACTAGAGCACGGGCAATACCAATACGTTGACGTTGACCACCTGAGAATTCATGTGGATAACGTGAAGCATGCTCTGCAACTAGACCAACCTTCTCTAGCATTTCAACAACCTTCTTATGGTTTTCTGCTTTATTTCTATGACCTTGGATTTTTAAACCCTCTTGAATAATATCTTCAACTGTCATACGTGGATCTAGTGAATCTACTGGATCCTGGAAAATCATTTGAATTTCATTGACTAGCTTGCTTGGAGTATGTCTATTATCGAAGCTGATTTGTCTAATCTTCTTCTTTTGAACATGAACAACATGCTGTGCATCCTTAATAGCCTTATGTGCTATATTATGATACTTATCTAAAATAGCCTTTTTATTTGCCTCAAAATCTAAAGCTGTGCTATCTAAGGCTGCAAGCTCAGCCTTCTCACTAGCATTTAAGTCTCTTAATTTTTCCTTTAAGTGAATTCTTGTGTACTTAATTTCCTTACGATTCCAACGGTTACCTGCTGAAATACGATAGCCCTTATAGTAAACAGAACCAGATGTTATATCGTATAGCTTAATAATAGAACGTCCTGTTGTAGTTTTACCACAGCCTGACTCACCAACGATACCAAAGCACTCACCTTGATGAACATCAAAGGAAATGTTACTTACGGCTTTTAATTTTGTACGGTTAGGACCACTACCAAAGAAGAAAAATTGCTTTAAATTTCTAACTGAAAGAATTACATCACTACCAATTAATTCTTGTTTACGTTTTAATCTTGAGCTAATGCTATATTTATATTCTTCTTCAGTTAAACCAAACTTTGCAATTTCTTCTCTAGTCTCATGCTTTAAAGTAGAAACCTGCTTAGTATAGTTTTTCTTTAATTCATGAAGCTTATGAGTGATAGCTGGTTTATCATCAGCAGATGCTGAAGCTAAAGCCTTCTTTAACTCATCAAAGCTGTTTGTATAGTCTTTTTTTAGATCATCTAATTTAATTCTTAAGCTTGTCTTTCGCTCTTGAGCAAATTTCTTCTTTTCTAATCTTTGTTGCTTATATGAAGAATCATTAGAATCATCCTTCATTTCCTCAAGAAGCTTCTCATCCTCATGATCATCAGAAAGAGGTTGGCCATCTTCTTTAGCTGCACGATTACTTCTTAATTCTTCATCAAGATTGAAATCGCCATCTTTTTTTGTATTACTCATATGAAGCCTCCTCCTTTGGTTGATTTTCTAAAGCAATTCTAATACGCTCACTAACAATCTTAGGCATTTCTACCTTAGGTGCGTTTGGATGTAATAACCAAGTTGCTGCATAATGAGTATCAGAAACCTTAAAGAATGGTGGCTGATGCTCAAAGTCAATCTTCATTGCATATTTACTACGAAGAGCAAATGCATCACCCTTAGGTGGATAAATCATGTTAGGTGGAGTACCAGGAATAGCATCTAGTCTTTCCTTTGAATCAACATCAGGAATTGATGCTAATAAAGCCCATGTATATGGATGCTTTGGCTCAAAGAAAATTTCATAAGCAGTACCATACTCAACAATCTTACCAGCATACATTACAGCAACACGGTCAGCCATGTTAGCAACTACACCTAAATCGTGAGTAATGAAAATACATGCAATGTGACGTTCAGCCTGAATCTTCTTAATTAACTCAAGAATCTTAGCTTGAATTGTAACGTCTAGAGCTGTAGTAGGCTCATCACAAATTAAAATTTCAGGAGAAGCAGTTAAAGCAATTGCGATAACGATACGTTGACGCATACCACCAGAGAATTCGAAAGGATATTGTCTAAATCTCTTTTCTGGCTGAGGAATACCTACCTCACGCATTATTTCTAATGCGCGTGCCTTAGCCTCTCTTCTAGTAATCTTTAATAAATCAATATAACGTGTGTCTTCAGCCTTAAGCTTATCAAGAATTTCAATTCTTACTTTCATCTTCTCATTATAAGCCTTAACATATTCATCATGCTTACTTAAGAAGGCTTCATACTTTTCGCCTTTATTTCTCTTAAATAATTTAATTAAATAATGCTTAACAGAATACAATGCCTCATGCATTAAATTTAATGAAATTGGAGCAATTTGATTTAAAGCTGTTTGCTTTTCTGCTTTTAATTCAGCTCTTAAAGGTGCTCTTAATTCCTTATGCTCAGCAGTAACCTTAGCCTTATACTCCTTAACCTCAGCCTTAGCGCTTGCCTTAGCTGCTTTAAGTTTTAGCTTTAAATCTGGAAGTAGCTTTTCATATGTTTCTTTAATGTTCTTAACATCATTTTTATATTCAAGCTTTAATTCACTACATTTTTCCTTGTTACCTTTATTTTGTGCTAAATCATCTTCAAGCTTTTCTTTAGCCTTTGATAATTTAATACTCATTTTTGTTAAAGTGTTCTTATATTTTGTTAGATCTGAAGAAATTAATTCATCATACATTTTCTTTAATTTGTTAGAGTTGATAATTGTTGCTTCAGTAATTTGCTTACCAATTCTAACAATTGGGTTTAAGCTTGAAAGAGGATCCTGGAAAATCATACCAATTTTATGACCACGAATCTTATGAAATTCCTCTTCTGAAACCTCTAGTAGGTTTTCACCTTGATACATTATACTTCCGTTTTCAACAACAGCGTTGCTAGAAAGTATACCCATAATAGCCTTTGATGTAACTGATTTACCTGAACCAGATTCACCAACGATACATAGAGTTTCACCCTCTGATAAATCAAATGAAACATTACGAACGGCCTTTACTAAACCATTATCTGTTTTGAATGAAATGGCTAAGTCTTTAACTTCTAGTACTTTCTTTGCCATTTTATTCACTTCCTTTCAATGATGGGTTGAACGCATCACGTAAACCATTACCGAATAAGTTAAATGAAATCATTAATAATGAAATAATAATTGCAGGTAAAACAATTAGCATTGGGTAGGTTTGTAGGAAGGCTTGGTTTTCTGATAGGATATTACCAAATGAATTTGAACCATTTAAGCCTAAACCTAAATATGATAATGTTGCTTCAGTGAAGATTAAGCTTGGAACCATTAACACTGATGAGGTAATAATTGTACCCATAGCGTTAGGTAAAATATGTCTAAAAATTAATCTAGTATCAGATGCACCTAAGGTTCTTGATGCTAAGACATATTCACGGCCTTTAAATCTATAGAACTGTGTACGGGCTCTTGAAGCAGTTCCCATCCAGCCAGTAATACATAATGCTAAAGCAAATACCCACAATCTATCGCCTAAATGCAATCTAAATAAAGTAACGATAACAACTAATGGAACACCGGCTAGGATATCCTTAAATCTTTCTAAGAATAAGTCTAGGTTTCCACCAAAATATCCTGATACTGAACCCCAAACTAAACCAAATACGAAGCAAATTGTAGCAATACAAATTGCAAAAATTAATGAATATCTTAAACCAACAAATGAACGCTTTAAGACATCTCTACCTAAGTTATCTGTACCAAATAAGTATCTAGGCATTGAATCATAGCCTAAATATTTATATTGAATAACTTCTGCTGTAATTGATGAATCGTCAATTGTACTAAAATCCATTGATTCAATAGGGCACTTATCAGATAGCTTTGTGAAAACATATTCTCCTGCGGCATTTTTTTCTATTTTGCACCAGCCATTTTCAATATATTTTTCAATCTCAACACGATATAAGGTCTTTTTTCTTAAACCATATGTGCTGTCATAAACGTCATATCTAAAATCAAGATATCTTACACCATCTTTAACATAATCATTAACGATTACTGCTGAAGAAGGATTAAATAACGATGGATTAATACCATTTTCTGAATTTTCATCGTATGGTTGACCATAAACCATTTTTGTTCCATCCCAAAAGCCTGTACCTTTGTCGAATAGCTTAGGGATAATTAAAGTTTCGCTTGGATGTGAATTATCAATGTCGTATGGTGAAGCAAAAGGTACAATTATTGCTAATAATACTATAAGCGAAATAATAATAGCACCTACAACTGATGACTTATTCTTACCAAATCTTCTTAAAGCATCCTTAAAGAATGTTGTGGGCTTTGTATCAAATTTTTGATCGTGAATTTTAGTATCTAATTGAACAAGCTCGAAATCATCGGCAGATGCATTAAATTCAACGCCATTTGCGTCAACAAATTTATCTTTTGTCATTATTTCTTTGCCCCCATTCTAATTCTAGGATCAATAAAGCCATATGAAATATCTAGTACAACACCAGCTAATAGACCGATTGTTGTAAATATTGCCATATCAACCAATAGAACGTTATAGTCCTTAAGGTTTAAAGCTGTAACGAATAAGCTACCAATACCTGGAATACCATATAGATTTTCAAGAATCATTGAACCGCCTAAAATACCAATAAATTCGGCTAAAATAGATGGTACAATAGGAACCATTGCATTTCTTAAAGCATGTCTAATAATTGCTTGTCTCTTGGTTAAGCCTTTAGTTCTAGCTAATAATAGGTACTCACTTGACATAACCTCGCATAGCTCAGCACGTGTAAAACGAGCGTAACCACAAATTGAACCAAAGGATAAACAGATTACAGGTATAAAATAGCCTAAAAATCTTTCACTAAATGGTGCAGTTGGTGATGGCCATTGTGTAGGTACCCAGTGAGTTGTATAGCCGAATAAAAGAATAAATAAAGTGATCAAAACGAAGCTTGGAATTGATATAAAAATCATAACTCCGGTTGAAATAATATGATCTGTTGGCTTATTCTTCTTTAAAGCAGCCCATACACCTAAAAGAATACCTAATGGTACTGAAAATATAACAGAATAAATATTTATTAAAATTGAAACAGGTAATCTTTCACCAATAATTGCTATTGCACTTACATTAGGACTAATGTAAACTGATGTACCCCAATTCCATTCTGTAACAACGTTCTTAACCCATGAAAAATATTGTTGCATAATAGGAACTTGATAAAAATATATTCTTTGATCTGGATAATACCAAACATAATCTCCCATTTTAGGAAGCTCGCGGCGTGATATATATAGTAACCCTTCATGAACCTGAGTCATGAAAAATGAATACTTTGTTCTATCATTACCTACAGGCATTTGAAATGGTAGCATTTTCATTAATATAAACGTAAGGGATAGTATAATAATGGTTGTAACAAGGGCTAGACCCACACGTTTAAGTATATACTTCCACATAAAAATTCCTCCTTTGTTTTTATTCCTTATTTTACTAAAAAAACTGCATAAAATCAATGAAATAAAGCAATTTCCCTAATAAAATAAAGAATAAAGAATAAAAGGACTAGCATTTAGAATACCAGTCCTAAAATTCATATTTATTGCTTAAGCTTCAAGCTCCCAGAATGAAGTTTTTAAAGAATTAATCTTTTGAGTAGTAATAGCTTCATCACCAGCACCCTGTGTAACAATAGAAACTATATCTACTGATAATTCGCCTTTCCACTTATCAACGATTTCTTTAGAAACAGTGAATGAAATAACACCATTTTCATTCTTGAAATCTGTGATTTTTAACTCTTCATATCCGCCTTCAACATCGCTTTCGTACCAGCATAGTACTACAGCTCCTAATTCAACCTTTGAAACGTTTGCAACGTTTGATGTAGCATATTTAACTTCAATAGTACGAGAACCATCTTCGTTTAATACGTTCTTATATAATTTAGAATCTACTAAATGTCCTAATGAACCATCCTCATTGATTGCAGCGCCAGTATCAGCAGCTTGGAATAATGCATCATATGTATATTTTTGACCTTTATACTCAATTGTAGCTACAGATGCATCATTTGTATTAATACCCCAGTTTAATGTGAAGCCTGATGAGTTATCACTCTTTAAAACTTCCATAAAGTTTAATGGATTTTGTGTATTACCAGAAATACCACCAAATGCGATATCAAATTGACCAACCATTGCTTTCTTATAGTATAAATCTGACCATTCAGTAACTGCATCACTAACAACGTTTAATTCTAAGCCTGTATTTGCAGCCTTCCATGCTTTTTCAATATAGTTCTCTAAGTCAGCACCTGAGCTTTGAATTTGTGATTGAGCTTGCCACCAAATCTTAATTTCAATCTTATCGCCAACTTTATACTTGCCTTCTTGGATTAAAGTCTTTGCAGCAGACTTGAATGCTTCAACGGCTTTTTGATAGTTATAACCATACTTAGTATCACCATACATCTTATCCATTACAGCCTTATGTTGAGCTGTATAGTTGTATGAAACACCTTCTTCAGGGTTAGATAAATATGCATCTGAGAAGTATTGATTTGATGGAGTAACACCACGGTTCTTAGCATATTCTTCTCTATTAATTGAATAACTTAAGCCTTTTAAGAAGTCATCATTACTCATAATAGGCTTAACTTGATAATAATCAGCTTTCTTAGTTTGAGTTACAACACCATTTTCACCAAATAAATACTCCCACTCTTCTTGTGTACAAGTATTTAAATTTAACTTAGTTGTTGAAGAACCTCTAGTAACCTGAGTATTAGGAGTTTCAGTTTCTGATTTAATCTTATCCTTAGGAATTGCAACTGAATCTAACTTACCAGCTTCGTATTCCTTCCATGCAGCTAATGGATCACTACTAACACCCTTTAAAATATTAATGTGTAAACCAGGAATTCTAAATCTATTTTCGCCACCATTTGTAGATGCTTTAGCTAATGTATTCTTCTTGAATACGAATTCTTTATCTGTATTCCAAGTTTCTAATACATATGGACCAGTTGATAGTGTTGTATCAATTGGAGAACTTGATTTATCTGTACTCCAAGTACCCCAACTCTTTAAACCGCCAACCTTCTCTAAGAAATCCTTAGGTAATGGTGTGTATAATGAACTTGATAAGTAGTACATAGCATAGAATGGTGTACATGGTGTATTAAACTCAAAATCAATGTATGAACCATTTTTGTTTGTATCTACATTGATTCCTACCTTCTTCCAAGCTTCTTCATCAGCACCCTTACTTGTTGCATTATAGTATTCCTTTATGCCCTTAATTGAAGAAGGGCCTGTTAAGTTTTCTGCACCACGTAATAAACCATTTGATTGGTTAAATAATTCTTTCCATGGAGTTAAATAATCTTCTAAAGTAACCTTTCTTCCGTTAAATTCAGAATTTTTTGTACTTAATGTTGCATATTTAACATCTGTATCTACATAAATACGATAAGTTGTACTAACTTGTTTTAAGCTATCGGTCTTTTCCTTGCCATTTACTAATGGAATAGGTCTAGTTTGGCCTTCAACCTTATTTTTGTCTGTTCCTAATGATGGAAACCATTCATATCCTGTTTTATCTGCCTTTAATCTTAAACCAAAGTATGAAGCAGATACGTATGGATGATAGCTAGCTACTACTGAACCTTTATTATCCCAATAATTGATAGAAGCTGGATCTGAAGGCTCAAAAGTATGATAATATCTCTTCCAATTTACATTTGATTCAGCAGCTAAATCGTTCTTAATATTACCTTCCTCAACAATACCAAAACCATAGCCAACAATATAGTCATAACGAGGGGTTACAGACACTACATCAGTCAATTGCTTAGTAGGGAATTCAATACGTGGGTTATATTTTGCATAGCCACCATCTTCATACAATACTAAACCTGTTAAATGATTGTTAATAGCATATTCTTCTAATAATGATAATATTTCTGTTCTTTCTTCATAAGATTCACCAACGAATGATTTGAAAGCAGTTGGTGTTGAAACAGATGTTTGAGCTTTTTCGTCTACAAAATTACCTGTTGGAACAAAACTGTCTCCCTCTTCTTGATTGCCACCACATGAAGCTAATGTTACGCCTAAAACACCGGCTAGTGCTAATGCACCAATTTTTTTAACTTTCATATATCCTCCTTTTTAATCTTTTTTCTAGCTAAAAGATAAAAGCAAACTAACTTATATAATCATTATCAATATCAAATGATGTATTAAGTTAAGTATCATTTTACTCATTTTATTGAAATATGCAAGCCTCAAATAATTAAAATTGCATGAAAACGTTTCCCTTGCGAAAAAACAACATACTTTTGTTTACATTATGTATTTTATTTAATTTTAAATCAAATCAATTGAATTATATTCATTTTTACTATATTAGAACTGAACAGTGTCCTTTTCTAACATTTATAGAAATATAATGTATCACATTGTTTTCAATTGCATATACCTATTATAAGAACAACATAAGTATTAGTGAAGTAGCTATAAATAGTGCTGCAACAACAAAATAAGGTACTAAACGCATCTTATTATTATTATGCTCTGTTCTTTTTTTATCTGAATAATCTGTTAATGTCATTCTAAAATTTCTTTTTTCCTTTGATGTAAGATATGTAAAAATATCAAAGCCACCAAAATGATTAACAACCGCTAATAACCCAAAACAAAGTAATGTACCACCAGCGACAAATGATGCATCAACATAATAAAAAATGATTCCCCAAACCTTTGATCCTGATGTTGAACTTTGAATACTTAAATATAGGAAAAATAAGCAAAAGCCTATTAATAAGCAGGTTAAATATTTAATTGGAGAGTGGAAAAATATTTTTTTCATAATTATCCTCCTTAGTTTAGAGGGTATTATAACATAAATAACTTGTAAAAGAAAGAATTATATAAAAAAAGAACCCCAAAGGGGTTCTCCTATATTAGTCTAGCGACTACCTACTCTCGCACATAGTACTACCATCGGCGTTAAGGTGCTTAACTTCTGTGTTCGGGATGGGAACAGGTGTGTCCACCTTGCAATCGTCACTATACCTATATATTAAAAAAGTTAATCAAAGTGGCGCCCACACACGGACTTGAACCGCGGACCCTCTGATTAACAGTCAG
>JAHHSV010000004.1 GCA_020025015.1 Anaeroplasmataceae bacterium | reverse complement strand
TTGCTAAAAATAAAAATTCTCGTTTTTTTTGATTCTTAAAAAAATTTGAGAAAAAACCTATAATTTTCATAAAAAGTTACTCCCTTTAAAATTTTAGTTATTTAATAATAATATATATTTACAAAAAAAGCAAATTTTATCAAAAAAACTTAATTCAAGAAATAAATGTATATGCGTATATATTGACCACTAAGGTCATAAGTGGTATAAATAATCGCATGGGGTTATTTTTAAATTAATATATGGATATTATGTAGTAATTTAAAAATAAAATTGCAGTTAATGTTTGAACATAAAAAATTAATAAATATGGAAAAAACAGCAGTTTTTAGTTAAAAGAGAGGAAAAATAATGAAAAAAATCAAAAAAATTATTTTGGGCTTTATAGCTACTATAGTAGTGCTATTTTCTTTGTCTTCTGTTGGCGCTTTTGGTTCATTACCTATGGTTAATGCTTCAACAAGAAATGCTAATGTTATGCAGAAAGCAGCTTTAGAAAATAAAGAGCACGTATACCTTTCGGATATCGATTATTTGCCTAATCCTGATTCATTTGTTGGCTGGGGCCAAATTAAAAAGGATCAAGTAGTAGATGGGCAAGGCAAGGTAACCTTAAAGGTTAATGGTGTGGTAAAGCAGTTTACTAAAAGTATTGGTGCTCATGCTACCTCACAGGTAATTTATGATATTTCTAGCTGGAATCAAAAATATCCAATGTTTTATACTAAGCTTGGTGTTGATGCAAGTAGAAATGGTAATGGTAACGTGATATTTACTATTTCAGTATCAAATGACAAGCAAAATTGGACAGATATCGCGAAATCTCCTGAGATGACCTCGGGAATGGAGGCCTTTACTGTATATGAAAATGTTGAGGGCTATAGATATTTAAGGCTATATGCTGATAAAAATGGTGGAGAACAAGGTGATCACAGTGTATATGGTGATGCAATGCTTACTAAGCCAATTACTAGTGTTGTAGATGAATACCCTAATATTAAGTCAATTTCTGAATATGATGCTTTAATTAAGAGTAGAGAATATGCAGATAATGTTAATAATCATCGTGATGATTTGTTAAAACGTGATTTAGTTTATCGTTTAGGTGGTAAAAGTGGCATAAATTATTTGTTAAGTCAAAATGCTGAATATAAGGATACCTTTGATTGGCTAGTAACTGATAAGGATGCTTTAAGATTACTTTTTGAAGCTGGGGATACTAAAAAACATCAACATGTCTTTAAGGCTTTGAATGTTTTATATACTCAAAATAAACACATTTTGAGTAATATTGGTGATGGATTTGTCTACAAAAAAATGCTGATAGCTCTAGCAGTAGTTTATGGAGATGATTCTGTTTTTTCATCATTAAAATTTAATTCTTATAAGTATAATAATTTTTCTACGCTTTTAAGAAAATTCGAGTTGTACAAAAAATTATATGATACTAATAAATTCATAAGAAAAGACGAATTTAAAACCTATAATATGGAATTGATGCGAATGGTTATGAATACATCTATTTCAAACGAAGAAATTATTTGGCTTCGTGAGTATTCGGAAATTAGGTATCCGAAAAATCCATATGATCGTTTTAAACCATTTGCGTTTATGGAATATATAAACCCTAATTATGCTCAGCAACGTTTCTTTGATGAAAAAAACAAAGATGTTTTCGATAAAAAATATCATTTAACGGAATTTAATGTTGAATATATTGTTACCGATAAACCAAATAACGATATTACCAAAACATGGATGGCTATGGAGGCTGGAGGAATATGCTGGAATATGTCCAGATTATCCCAAGATATCAATAAGGTTCATGGAATTCCGTCAGTCGGAACGTATCAGCCGGGGCATGAAGCTTTTTTTTACTATAGTGAAGACAGTAGAAAAAACGGTATTTGGAGTATAGGATTTAATAATTTGGGATGGAAAAATAGTTATTCAACATGGTTTAAGGGGAATCCAATTAGACTTTTATTAAATTGGAATAATTTACCATTAGCTTTAGGCGTTGACAAGGATAATAATGTTAATTACAGTTCAACATATAATTCTACCTATATGTTGGTTGCTCAAGCTGCACTTAATCGATATCAAGATTTGCAAACTTCTGAATATTATAAATTGCTTGCAAATTCATATAGTGGTGAAATTCAACAGCAGCTTGATATATACGATTTTGGATTGAATTTTTTAGGCATAAATGTTTCAATTTACCAAAGAATATTGGAACTTTATAGAGTCGCTAATAAAGAGGAGGCTGAATGGCTTACTTTGGCGAATCGTGTTTTTGATAACTTTACATATTATCCAAATGTTCTAGTAGATGCTTTAAAAATTATTAAGCCTCATCTTAGCAATTTGTCATTGTTAGATGTGAATAAAAAGATTAGTGAAAAATTATCAATTGCTAGTAAAGCAACCTCAGCTAACACTTTACAACCTAATGAATGTCGTGAAATTGCAAATCATTTGATGGGTGAAAATGATGTGCCTTTAGCAGATTTTTCATTTGATGGTCCTAATGCGGGAAAGATAGTTATAAATAAAAAATATGATACCTTCGATTTTATGATTGAATATTCTGTAAACGGTGGCACAACTTGGTCGAAAACTAGCAATCATCAAATTCAATTGTCTCAAACTGAATTGGCACAAATTAATGCTAAAGATGGAATTATTGTTAGAATTGTCGGTACTGCTGGTGATTTTAAGATTAATATTGTAAATGGAAAAAATATTAATAGGGCGGCATTTAGTGAAAATGACTATGAAAATAGATTTATGGGGGATGTCCAAGATTTAGAATATAGTTATAATAAAAATGACTGGTACGATTATGAAGCTGACACGAGATTTTTGGGCGATGTAATAGTTTTTGCTAGGTATAAAAGCAAAAAAAATATGCTGCCTGGAGAGATAGAAGAATTTAGGTTTTCGTTAGATGACACCGAATATAAATATGTTAATGTAGATAGGATTGATCCAGCTGTTTGGACAGGTACTCCTCATGAGCCTGGGTATGATCCATATCATATGATTGATTCTAGCATTTATACGAAATGGCATACAAAATATAATACATTTGCTCATAATAAAGCATTTTTAATAGCTTTTAAGGAACCGATAGCTTTAAAAAAGATTGTATATGAACCATATGAATCAGTAAACGGTAGAATTAAGGATGTTACATTTTCTGTCAAATTCACTTCTCAAGATAAAAATTGGACAGAAATAGGAAGTACAACTTGGGCAAATGATGCCAAACCTAAAGAATTTATAATTCCTAATGCTCAAAAAATCATTTCAGTAATGATTCTTCCTAATCATACTTATGGAACAAGCAAAGAAAATAATGATAAATATGTAAGTGGAAGAAGATTTAACTTTTTCGAAGAATCTAACGATGATATTAATTTTAATGATATATCTGGCTTAGTTAATTCATTTGTTTATACAGGTAAAGAGATAAAGCAAACATTTACTATCAGCAAGGGTGGAGTAACCTTAGCTGAAGGTAAGGATTATACTGCTAATTATCTAAATAATACTAATGTAGGTGTAGCAACATTAGAAATTAGGGGCTTAGGGGAATATGTAATTAATATTGATTATAAATTCAATATTACTAAGGCGCCTAATGGTGTTGAGCTTACAATTGAAAATGGTATGCCAGTAGCTACTGCTAAATTTGGTACACCAGTTATCAAGTATTATAATGAGCTTGAATGTATAACTGAGATTTCTGAGCCAACTAAAAATGGAACCTACTATGCAAGAGCTATAGTAGATGGTACTAAAAACTATGAAGGTGGAGCTTCAAATGTTGTTGAGTTTACAATTAACAATTTAATAAATATTGAACTAACAGATATATCTGGCTTAGTTAATTCATTTGTTTATACAGGTAAAGAGATAAAGCAAACATTTACTATCAGCAAGGGTGGAGTAACCTTAGCTGAAGGTAAGGATTATACTGCTAATTATCTAAATAATACTAATGTAGGTGAGGCAACATTAGAAATTAGAGGCTTAGGCTCATATGCAATTAATATTGACTATAAATTCAATATCACTAAGGCTCCTAATAGTGTCACCTTAGAAAAGGAAGGAAATACCTTTAAGTCAACTGCAGCCTTTGGTAGTCCGGTTGTTAAATATTATAGTGATCGTGAATGTAAAACTGAAGTTTCTGAGCCAACTAAAAATGGAACCTACTATGCAAGAGCTATAGTAGATGGTACTAAAAACTATGAAGGTGGAGCTTCAAATGTTGTTGAGTTTACAATTAACAATTTAATAAATATTGAACTAACAGATATATCTGGCTTAGTTAATTCATTTGTTTATACAGGTAAAGAGATAAAGCAAACATTTACTATCAGCAAGGGTGGAGTAACCTTAGCTGAAGGTAAGGATTATACTGCTAATTATCTAAATAATACTAATGTAGGTGAGGCAACATTAGAAATTAGAGGCTTAGGGGAATATGTAATTAATATTGATTATAAGTTCAATATTACTAAGGCGCCTAATGGGGTTGAGCTTACAATTGAAAATGGTATACCAGTAGCTACTGCTAAATTTGGTACACCAGTTATTAAGTATTATAGTGATAAGGAATGCTTAAATCCTATTGAGCAACCTACTCAAGCCGGTACATACTATGTAAGGGCTACTGTAGAAGGAAATGTAAACTATACACAGGCTCAATCTGAGGTATTAGAGTTTGTTGTAGCTGATACACCTTTAATAAATATTACGAATGAAAATATTAATGGCATTATAAAAGAAGCTATGTATACAGGTAATCCAATCACTATGCCAGTAGTAGTAGAAATTGATGGTAAAGCTTTAGAGAAGGGTATAGACTATGAGATAGTTTATAAAAATAATGTTAATGTGGGTACAGCAATTTTAATTGTTGTTGGCAAGGGCAAATATACTGGCTCTATTTCATATGAGTTTACTATTAAAAAAGCTCAGTCTAAGGTTGAAATTGATATTGTTGATGATGAAATTAAAGTAAATTCAACATTTGGTGAGCCAATAATTAAATACTATAGTGATAAGGAATGCAAAAACGAGATTGCAAAGCCAACTGAAGCTGGAACTTATTACGTAAAGGCTGTTATTGTTGGTACAGATAATTACGAAGGCTATGAAACTGAACCTAAGGAATATGTAGTTAGAAATGCTATAAATCCTGATGTTCCTAATGTAGAAGAAAACAACAATAACGATGATAGAACAATGGAATTCATCATATATGGTTCAATTGGCGTTGCAGCTGTTATTGGTGTTATTGCGATAGTGCTAGTAATTATAAACAAGCGTAATAAAAGAAGATAAAAAATTATCTTAATATGAAAAAACTGATTGTAGCAATACATTCAGTTTTTTCCTTAATAGTACTTCAAAATCTTTTGCAATATGTCTTATTTCTGCTTTTTTGCTTTGCTAAAGAATGTTGAAAAAGTGTAAAAAATAAGTTATAATTATTTAGATATGTTTGGTTTTTTTGGAGGAATGACAGAATGTTTAATAAATTATTTGATTCAGGTCATAAGGAATTAAAAAGATGTGCTAAAATTGCTGATCGGGTTTTAGCTTTAGAGCCACAAATTCAAGCTTTATCAGACGATGAGCTTAAGGCCAAAACTCCTTATTTAAAAGAATTATTAAAAAATGGTAAAACATTAGATGATATATTAGTAGAAGCCTATGCGGTTTGTCGTGAGGCTGCATATAGAGTTACTGGCATGAAGGCGTTTAGAGTCCAAATTATTGGCGCGACTGCTATTCATGGTGGTAATATTGCTGAGATGAAAACAGGTGAAGGTAAGACATTAACTGCAGTTTTCCCAGCTTATTTAAATGCTTTAACTGGTGATGGTGTTCATATTGTTACAGTTAACGAATACCTAGCTCAACGTGAAACTGATGGTGAGATTGGTGAAATTTATAAATTCCTAGGCTTAACTGTTGGTTTGAACCTAAGAGATTTAACTCAGGCTGAAAAGCGTGAGGCTTATAATTGTGATATTTTATATTCAACTAATAGTGAATTAGGCTTTGATTATTTAAGAGATCATATGGTTGCCTATAAGGAGCAAATGGTTCAACGTCCATTAAATTATGCAATTATCGATGAGGTTGACTCAATTTTAATTGATGAGGCTCGTACACCATTAATTATCTCTGGTGGGGCAACCGATAAGAGTGGTGCTTATATTCAGGCTGATACCTTTGCTAAGCGCTTAAAGGATGAGGACTATGAATTAGATTTAGAGACTAAGACTATTGTTTTAACTCAAAGTGGTATTGAAAAGGCTGAACGTTTCTTTGGTGTTTCTAATATTTATGATATTCAATATGTTCAATTAGTTCATCATATTAACAATGCCTTAAAGGCTAATTATGTTTTCCATAATGGTGTAGAATACGTTGTGCAGGATGGCGAGGTTTTAATTGTCGATTCATTTACAGGTCGTATTTTAAAGGGCCGTCAATATAGTGAAGGCTTACATCAAGCAATTGAAGCTAAGGAAAATGTAGAAATTAAGAAGGAAACAATAACAGTAGCAACTATTACCTACCAAAATTATTTCCGTATGTACAAGAAGCTATCTGGTATGACTGGTACTGCTAAAACAGAGGAAGAGGAATTTAGAGATATTTACAACATGTATGTTGTTGAGGTTCCTACTAATAAGCCTATTATTCGTAATGATATGCCAGACTTATTATTTATCTCTAAAAAGGCTAAATTTAATGCTTTATTAGCAGAGATTGAAGAACGTCATGCTAAGGGTCAACCAATTCTAGTTGGTACTGCCGATGTTGAAACATCAGAATTAGTAAGTCAAATGCTAAATAGAGCTCACCTACCACATGAGGTATTAAATGCTAAGAACCACTCACGAGAGGCGGAAATTATTGCTTTAGCTGGTCAAAAGAATGCTATTACAATTTCAACTAACATGGCTGGTCGTGGTACTGATATTAAGCTTGGCGAGGGTGTAAGAGAGCTAGGCGGCTTAGCCGTATTGGGTACTGAACGTCATGAATCACGCCGTATTGATAATCAGCTAAGAGGACGTTCTGGTCGTCAGGGAGACCCAGGCTATACTCGTTTCTTTATTTCAGCTGAGGATGATTTATTAGTGCGTTTCGGTGGTGATTCATTTAAGCAAAAGCTTGAATGGGTAATTAAATTAAATGGTGATGGTAATGAGAATTTACCATTAGAATCAAAGATGTTCACAAAGGTTGTAACTAGTGCTCAGCAAAGAATTGAGGGTAACAACTTCGATTCACGTAAGAATGTCTTAAAGTATGATGATGTTATCCGTCGTCAAAGAGAGATTTTCTATAAGGAAAGAACTGAGGTTATCACTGAGGATTCAGTTGAGGAGCAAGCAAAGAAGATTATGCGTGATGCAATTAGTATAATTGTCTCTGAGCATATTAAGCTTGTTTCAGGTAATAAATATGATATTGATGATGACGGCATTACTAATGTATTCAATCATGAATATTTTGGTCCAAATAGAGTTGATGTTGCTGTTGTTAAGACCTTAGATGAAGAAGAAATCGTTGATTATTTATATGATATTGCTTTAAAGATTTTAGAGGAAAAGCGTAGCTCTTGTCCTGAAGAGGTTTTCCAAGAGGTTTTAAAGGCTGTTTTATTAAAGATTCTAGATTCAAATTGGACAAATCATATTGATGATATGGATGGTTTACGTCAAGGGGTTGGCTTGCAGTCTTATGCACAGCAAAACCCATTACAAATTTATCAAAAGGAAGGCTTTAATCGCTTTGAAAAGATGATGGACAAGATTCATCTTGAGGTGTTAAAGTATTTAATGCGTGTTCAAATTAGACAAAATATTCAAAGAGAGGATAATACTAAGAATATTTCAACTAATCAGGCTGAGGATGATTCTGTAAAGAAAAAACCACAGGTAAATACTACAAAGAAGGTTGGCAGAAATGACCCATGTCCTTGTGGTAGTGGTAAAAAATATAAGTACTGCTGTGGTGCTCATTTAAATAAGTAATAAAGGGAATGTAGCTTGGCTACATTCTTTTTTGAAATTAATAAAATTTTAGGCTATAATGTATACATTGGATATAAGGAGGTAAAAAATGGATCGTTATGAAATAAATAAAGCCTTAGGTAATTTCAGGGAACATGTAAATGATCTATTTGTTGCCTTAAGGGTAGATGTAAAAAGAGAAAAGCTTAGTGCTTTAGATTTAGAAATTCAAAGCCCAGATTTTTGGAATGATCAAAAAAAGGCTAATTTAACTATTAGTGAGGCTAATAGCTTAAGAGAGGATATTAATCTATATGAAAAGCTAAAAAAAGGCTTTGATGACTTAATTGAATTAGATGAACTAGCTAAAGAGGATGAAAGCATGCTAGAAATGCTTGACTTAGAGCTAGAGGAGTTTTCAAATGAGCTAAATGAGGCGGAAAATAGAGCTTTATTATCTGGGGAATATGATGAGCTAAATGCCATTGTTGAATTGCATCCAGGTGCCGGTGGTACTGAGAGTATGGACTGGGCTCAAATGCTTTATCGTATGTATCAGCGCTTTGCGCAAAAGCAGGGCTATAAATTTGAGGTTTTAGATTATCAGGCTGGTGATGAGGCGGGTATTAAATCAGTTACCTTTAGCCTTAAGGGAAAATACGCCTATGGCTATTTGAAGGGTGAGCGTGGCGTTCATCGTTTGGTTAGAATTTCTCCATTTGATAGTGGCGCAAGACGTCATACCTCATTTTGCTCTTGCGATGTTTCACCAGAAATAACGGATACAACAGCAGTTGAAATTAAGGATGAGGATTTGAAAATTGATGTTTATCATTCTAGTGGAGCTGGTGGTCAAAGTGTTAATACGACTGATTCAGCAGTTAGAATGACTCACCTTCCTACGGGTATTGTTGTAACCTGTCAAAATGAAAGAAGTCAAATTAAAAACCGTGAGGTTGCTTTAAAAATTTTAAAATCCAAGCTTTTAGAAAGAGAAATTCTAGAGCGTGATGAGAAGCTAAAGGCATTAAAGGGTAGTCAAATGGGAATTAATTTTGGTTCGCAAATTAGATCTTATGTATTTTGCCCTTATACCTTAGTTAAGGATCATCGAACTGGCTTTGAAAATAATAATGTAAATGATGTGATGGATGGAAACGTTTTGCCTTTTATGCAAGCATATTTAAAATTTGAAAGGGGCGAAAAAAATGACTAAAGAAGTGGTTTTAAAGCATTTAAAGCAATATGTAATGATTGCAATTGGTGTATTATTTATGGATATAGGCTATTATTTTTTCTTTAGCCCTGCGAATTTAGTATCTGGTGGTGTAACGGGTATCTCAATTATCATTAAGCCGTTTTTAGATAGCATTAATATGTCTCAGTCAATATTCTTATATATCATTGAGGCTGTATGCTTACTATTAGGCTTGTTTTTACTAGGAAAGGATTTCTTTATCAAAACTATCCTAGCTGCAATTTTAGCACCAACCTATGTTTTTATTTTTGAGCATATATGTCCTCAGGATATTTTTATGCAGCACATTGAAAATAAACTATTAATTACAACAATTGTTGCTTCAGGACTATCAGGCTTAGGTATTGGAATTTGCCTTAATAATAATGGTTCAACTGGTGGTATGGATATTGTTCAAAAATGTTTATCTAAATATTTACACGTACCATACTCAATAACTATGTACCTAACTGATTGGGTTATAATTTTAATTGGCGGTATGTCCTTTGAAAATGGCTTTAGCTATAATATTGAAAATGTTGTTTTTGGTTTAGCATCAGTTTATTTAATCGCCTATATTATTGATACAATAACCTTGAATGCAAGAACGAGAAGAACAGCTTATATTATTACTACTAAGCCTGAAGAAATAAAAGAATTAATTTATACAGAAATTGGTAGAGGTGTAACTGAATCTAGTGTTAGAGGTGGTTATACAAAAGAGGATAAAACAATGCTTATTTGTGTTTTAGATAAAACAGAAAGCTATAAGCTTGGGGAAAAGATTAAGCATGTTGATCAGGAGGCATTTACCTTCTTTACAAAGACTAAAGAGGTAGTTGGTGAATATGATAGAAAACCAGAAGTACAGGATAAGTGATTTAAAGCCTTTAAAGAATCATATATATTTAGTTAAGATAGATGATAAGGAATATAAGCTTCATGAGGAAACCATTTTAAAATATAGACTATTAAAGGATCATGAATTTTCTAATTTGGCTGAAATTATAGTAGATAATGAAACCAATATTTTATATTCTAAAATTAGAGCCTATGCAATAAGATATCCAAAGTCTAGCTATGAGCTAAGGCTACAGCTTAAAAATAAATATGCCTTAGATGATATAACTACGGATAATTTTATTGAAAGGCTTAAATATGAAAAGATTCTTAATGATAATTTATATTGCGAAAGCCTTATAAGTAGCCTTAAGCGTAAGGGCTATGGCGAAAATTATATATATAATACTTTAAGACAAAAGGGCCTTGATACTAATATATTAATCGAGAATGATTCTAGTGTTTTAGAACATATGATAGCTAAGCAGCTAAAAAACTATAAGGGCTTGCCTTTAGCAAAGCAAAAGGAAAAGCTTACTAGCTATTTATTGCGTAAGGGTTATAATTATAGCTTAATTAAAGAAAAATTGGCTGAAATTTTTAGCTAGAAGGAAGGTTTTATTAATGTTAGATTTAAAAAATGAGGAAAAATATTTAGCTTTAGAGAAGAAAAATAAGCGAATTCTAGACCGAATCGGATTATTACGCATTATTATGTTCGTTATAATGATTATCTTCTTTATTTGCTATTTAAGCTTAAATTACAACTACATATTTTTAATACTAGCAGCTTTAGGCCTAGTTGGTCTAATTTTGGTTGCTGTTTTATCGAGGAAATACTATTATTTAGAAAAGCTATATAAGCTAATTTTATTAAGCTTTAAGCGCCATGAAGCTCGTCGTGTTGGTAAGACCTATAATAATCAGGGCTTTTTTGATAAGGGCCTAGAGTTTAAAAGAAAATATTCTAAAAAATCAAAGAGAATTAAGTATTTAGTTGAGGATATTGATTTATTTGGTGATAGAAGCCTATATCAAAGCATTACTAATGCTCATTCTATATTAGGCCGTGAGGAATTAGCCAATTCCTTAGTTGAAGGTAATAAATATTATGAAAAGCGTGTGGCTAATGGCTTTAGAGAAAAAATCAATCGTCTAGGTGAAGATGAAAGAATGATAAATCTAGAGGCAAGCCTTGCCTTGAATGAAACTAAAATGGATATGGAATATAAGGATTATCTTAACATTTTAGGTAGTAATTTCACATTAAAGAAGAACAAAATATATGGCTTAATTTTAGTTTATTTATTAGATTTAATTATCATATTATTACCCATCTTTAATGTTTTACCTTTCTATAGCTATATTTTTATCCCAATCATTAATCTATACTATTCAACATACTTTAAGGATGATTTAAATAAAATTAATTCGATTGCAATTTCAAATTCCTTAGCAGGCTATCGTTTAACCTTAAAGAGCTTAACTGATGTTGATTATACCTTTATTGATCCTAAGTATACCAAGGAATACTTTTTAGGCTTACGTAATGATTTGAATAAGGCTAACCATTTTTGGTCAATAATGAGCTATAAAAATAATCCAATTTTCATGTTTATTTTTAATGCATTATTCTGCTTTGAAGGAATATTTCAAGCAATTTCAATTAAGTATAATGTCAATATAGAAAAGCTTGATAATGTTTTTAAAACTATTAGTGACTTAGAAAATTTAACCTCTTTTGCGAATGTTAAGGCTGATTACAATTCTTGTATTCCAGTAGAAGGAGAAAAGCTTTCCTTTGTTAATTTAGCTAATCCTTTAGTTAAGGATTGTATAGCTAATAGCTTTACTTACAATAAGGGTGTAATTTTAACAGGCTCTAATATGGCTGGTAAGACAACCTTCTTAAGAACAATTGCGACAAATACAATTTTATTTATGGCAGGATCCGTTGTTTTAGCTGATAGCTATACCTCACCTCGCTATGAATTATATACATCCTTAAGAATTAAGGATGAATTAAGTGAAGGTGTATCAACCTTCTATGCCGAAATTGAAAAGATTAGAGAAATGATAGAGGATACTAGCACAGCACGTAAGCTTTGCTTAATTGATGAAATATTTAAGGGCACAAATACCTTAGACAGAATCTATGGTGCTACTAAGCTAATTGAGAAGCTAGCTGAATTAGATTATGACCATTTAGTAAGTACCCATGACTTTGAGCTATGTGATTTACCTAATATTGAAAATTATCATTTTAGTGAGCTATATGATGAGGATTATACCCATATTTCCTTTGATTATACCTTGAAAAAAGGAAAGTCTAATTCGACAAACGCAATCTTCTTGTTGAAAGCCTCAGGATTAATTAAATAGTAAATTTAAGGGTAGGAAAATGAGCCTACCCTTTGAATTTTAATAGTCATAAATTCTTTAAAAATAATTTTAAAAATGCTATAATAATAAAGACTGGAGGTGCGATTTATGCTGAGCTTTTTAATTCAAGTTAAATTTGATTGGTCAATGCTATTTGGCTTTTTAGCTGGAATATTTGCTGGCGTATCAATCACCTTTTTAATTTATCTTTTAGTTGTCTTAACTAATTTAAAAAACAAGACGAAGATTGTTAAGGCAACTGCTGATTTAAGTCCAGAGGAAATGGTTAAGCGTATTGATTTAACCAAGGAAGCCTTTAAGGAAAAAAAGCTAAAGGGGCAAAAAAATATCGAATATGCCTTAGGCCTATGCAAAAATTTAGCAATTGATACAGCTTCGGCCTTTTTCCCTGATAGTAATCATCCCTTATTAGAGCTTTCGGTTGATGAAATTATGCTTTTGTCTACCTATATAAATAAAAGAGTAGATGAGGTTTTGGATAATAAAGCCTTAAAAATGCTTAAAAAGGTTAAGCTATCAACCATTATGAATTTGACAGATGTAAAGCGTAAGGTTGATGAAAATTCAATTATTAAGGCCACTAAAAAATATAAGCTAATGTCAGCTTTTACGGCTACCCGTAAGGTTATTAATTTAATTAACCCATTGTGGTGGGCCCGTAAGCTAGTTATAGATGGTGCAATGAATATTATTATCAATAAAATTTGCTTAATTGTTATTGGTATTGTAGGTGAGGAAACCTACAAAATTTATTCAAAGAAGGTTTTCAATGTTGCTAGCGAGATAGATTCTGGTACAGAGCTTATCTTAAATGAGCTAGATAATGATCTAAAGGAGGAAGGCTTAGATGAAGAATACCAAGAAAATAATAGTTAAAGAAAAATTTCATATTCCACAAATTGAACCAGAATATGAGGGCTTAAAAAAGATTAAGCCAGGCTTTGAAAAGACTATTGCGGCTAGTCCTTTTTATGGTAGCAGAGTAAAGGATAATATTAAGGTCCGTGATAATAGCGGTCAAATTAATGTTGATAAGGCCTATGATGCATTTAGGCCTAAAAATGAAAAGCATATTAGCGATGAGGAATTAATCCGTAAATATGGTACAAAGTATTATGATTTCCAAATGCTTAATGAAAAGAAGCGTCAGGAAGCGTATGGTACAGTTTATGAGGACGAAAAGCCTAAGGCTACTCCAGCTGTAGAAGAGCCTATTGAGGAGCCTCAGCCAAGCTTCAGCTTTGTAGAAGAGTATGAGCCTTTAGAAAAGCCAGAGGATGAGGCTACTGAAGAGGAAACAAAAGAAATTTATGAAGAATTAAAGTCAAGCCTACATTTAGATTTAAGCTTAGATGATGAAGATATAGAGGAAGAAAATGATGAGCCTTCAATAGAAGACCCTAAGCCTATCTATAAGCCTATTGAAAAGGCCCCAGTAAATAAAGAGGTATCACTAGAGGAAGAGGAAACAAAAGAACTAGAGGTATCATATGATAAATATGATGATTACGTGCTTCCTCCTTTATCAATCTTTAATCATTCTAGTGGTGAATCAGATGAGGTTCCTGAATGGTTAATTCAAAAGAAGGATATTATTAATACCCTACTACAGGATTTTGATATTGATGGTGAGGTTGTAAACTATATTAAGGGTCCTGCCTTTACGCGTTATGAAATAATGCTAGAGGCAGGTGTTAAGGTTAACCGTTTTTCAGCCTTAACAGAAAACTTTCAAATGTCATTAGGAGCTAAGAGTATTCGTATTTTAGCACCAATTCCAGGTAAGACTACTGTAGGTATTGAGGTACCTAATGATAAAACTGAAGCTGTGTATTTTGGTGATATTGTTGATGAGGACTTTGTTCATGATGGTAAGCCATTAAGGGTTTCCTTAGGTCGTAATATTGATAATCAGGTTATTAGAAGAACCATTGATGATATGCCTCACTGCTTAGTTGCTGGTGCAACCAAGAGTGGTAAGTCAGTATGTATGAATACTATGCTTATTTCTTTATTAATTAAGAATAAGCCAGACGAATTAAAGCTTATATTAATTGACCCTAAGCGAGTTGAGCTAAGCTTCTATGAGGAGCTTCCTCATTTAGTAACTCCAGTTATTAGTGTTCCTGAAATGGCAAGCTTAGGCTTAAAGTGGGCAGTAGATGAGATGGAACGTCGTTATGATCTATTAAGTGAGGCCCGTGTTCGTAATATTGAGACCTATAATGAAAAGGTTAAGAATCATAAGATTAATGCGCCAAAAATGTCATATATCGTTATTATTATCGATGAGTTGGCTGACTTAATGATGACCTGCTCAAGTGATGTTGAGGATTCAATTAAGCGTATTACCCAAAAGGCTCGTGCCGCTGGTATTCATTTAATCGTTGCAACCCAAAGACCTACTGTTGATGTTGTTAAGGGTTCAATTAAGGCTAACATTCCTACACGTTTAGCCTTTAGGGTTGCCAGTGCAGTCGATTCTAGTACAATTTTAGATGAGGGTGGCGCTGAAAATCTATTAGGTCGTGGAGATATGCTAATTAAGGATAATAATGCTCCTGAGCGTGTTCAGGGTGCGTTCATCAGTGATGATGAAATCAATGATGTTTGTGATTACATTCGTGAGCAAGCAGCCCCTGATTATATTTTCACTCATGATGATTTACAAAAGCAGCTTGATAGCCAAAGAACATCTGGCTTTAATTTTGGTGGAGCAAGTAGCCACATTGAGGATGATGCAGTATTATATGAGGTTGCCTCATTCTGTATTGAAAATGGAACCTGCTCAATTAATTCAATTCAAGGAAACTTTAGCTTTGGCTGGCAGCGTGCTCAAAGAATAGTTCAAATGCTAGAGGAAAGAAATATAGTTGGCAGCAAGGCTGGCGGAACTAAGGCTCGTACGGTTTTAGTTGATCAGGCTGAGCTTGATAGAATGTTTGGTAAAGAGGATTAAGAATGAAGAAGGAAAAGCGTAAGTATTTAGAGAATGCAATTTTAAATAATACTTTAACTAAAGAAGATATATTAGAAACAACTAAGCATATTTATATTGCTTCTTTCATCCGCTTTTCTGTTTTTTCTATAATGCTTATTGTTTCCTTAGTTTTTGCAAAAAAGATTTCTAAGCTTGCGGTAATCACAGCTGATACGGTTTTTAGCCATGAGGTTTATTTTTCGCCAACTGGCTATTACTTTACCTGTCTTGGTATTTTAGTTGGTGTCGAGCTTATTATGGGCTTATTTCTTTTATATAAGAATAAGACTCTAGTATCTAGTGATGTTAAGCTTTATTTAAAAAGCTTTAAGGCCTATGATTTAATTATATTTATCCTAGAGATATTAGTTTCCATTAACTTTATTATTATGTTTTTAATAACTCCAGTTACAATTGAGGGTAATTCTATGAATAATACCTTTAATTCAGGGGATAAGGTTATGATATGGCATTTTTTATATGAGCCAAATGTCGATGATGTTGTTGTTCTAGATGCCAATAAATATAGTTCCTCTCATAATAATGAGGTTGGTATAGATAATAGGTTTGAGGCTCAGGAATTTTATATTAAAAGAATTGCCGCTAAGGAAGAGGAAAAATTAATTATTAAAAAGAATCCATATGATGATTCATATTATATGTATGCCAATAATAGATTGGTTGAAAGAAAGCTTTCGCAGGCTGAGTGGAAGAAAATAACTGGCTATTCGGTAGAAGAATCATTAAGCTATACTATTCCAAAGGGTAAGGCTTTATTGCTTGGTGACAATCGCTTAAATAGCTATGATAGTAGATATTTTGGCTTGGTAGATAATGAGGATATTTTAGGTAGGGTTATTTTTAGATATTATCCATTTAATAAAATTGGTAATCCAGATAAGAATATTATTACGGGAAATTAGAATAATTTAAAAATAAGCTTTGAATATTAAAATTAGATGATATAATATTAGAGCCTAAAAAAATAAGTCTTAAGTGAGGTGGAGAGAATGGAAAATTTAAATATTAACTGGTTCCCTGGTCATATGGCAAAGACACGCCGTGAGCTACAGGAAAAGCTTAAGCTTATTGATTTAGTAATTGAATTAAGGGATGCAAGAATACCTGATTCTTCAGCCAATCCAATGCTAAATAGCTTAATTGGAGAAAAGAATAAGCTAATTATTTTATGCAAGTCTGATATGGCTGATCCAGTGCAAACTAAGAAATTTATTAATGAATATGAGGCTGGTGGAGCCTTTGCCTTAGATGTTGATTTAGTTGGTGGTAAGAATTGTAATTTAATTAAGCCCTACATAAAAAAGGCTAGTGCTAGTATTATTGAAAGAAGACAAAAAAAGGGCATTATTAATAAGGAAATAAAGATAATGGTAGTTGGTATACCAAACGTTGGTAAATCAACCTTTATTAATAAGATTGCTGGTAAAAAATCCTTAAATACGGGCAATAAGCCTGGTGTAACTAAAAATTCTAATATTTGGATAAAAATAAATAATGAATTTTTACTATTAGATACACCTGGTATTTTATGGCCTAAGTTTGAATCAAATGATGTAGCCTTACGCTTGGCTTTATGTGGTTCAATTAAGGATGAATTATTACCAATTAGAGAATTAACTGTTTTTGGTATAGGTTATTTAAAGGAATATTATCCTGATTTATTAAAGGCTCGCTATCGCTTAGAAAGCCTAGAGAATACAGAGGATATTATTGCAGAAATCGGTAAAAATAGGGGCTGCCTACGTAAGGGTGGCGAAATAGACTATGAGAAGGTCTATAAGGCTTTCTTACAGGATGTTAAGAACGCTAAGATAGGAGCTATAAGCTATGACAGAAGAGAAGGTTAATTTGTACCAAAAGGAAGAATATCTATATGATAATGGCTTAAAGCTTGTTTGTGGCTGTGATGAAGCAGGCCGTGGTCCTTTAGCTGGTCCAGTGGTTGTTGCGGCTGTAGTTATGCCACCATTATTAAGAATAGAAGGAATTAATGATAGTAAAAAGCTTAGTGCTAAGAAACGTGAGGAGCTATATAAGGTTATTGAAAAGAATGCCTTAGCTATTTCAGTTGTTTTTGTCTATGAGGATGAAATTGATGAATTAAATATTTATCAAGCAACCAAAAAGGGAATGCTTGAGGCTATTAATAAATTAAAGGTAAAGCCTGACTATTCCTTAATTGATGCAATGCCTTTATCAGAGCTAAAGATGCCTCATGAGTCAATTATCCATGGTGATGCTAAATCAGCTAGTATAGCCGCCGCTAGTATAATTGCCAAGGTTACACGTGATCATTATATGGAAAAGATGGATTTTAAATATCCTAATTATGGCTTTGCTAGACATAAGGGCTACTGCACTAAGCAGCATGTTTTAGCCTTAGAAAAGTATGGCCCATCACCAATTCATCGTAAAACCTATTACCCAGTAAGTAAATACTATAATGAGAGTAGACAGCTATCATTATTTGATATTGTTAAAACTAAGGATAAATAAATCGCTTTGGCGATTTTTTTATTTTAAAAAAGTATATTTATATATAAATATAAGGAAAAGGAGCACATTTTTTTGCTTGACATCACTAAAATAAAAAATATAATAGTAAAATGAAAAGGGGGCATAAGGATGAAGAACATAATCATTGTTGAGTCACCAACAAAATCTAAGACAATTGAAACCTATATGGGTGATGATTTTAAGGTATTATCATCTAAGGGGCATATTTGTGATTTAGCCACTTCAGGCAAGGATGGTCTTGGAATTGATATTGAAAATGACTTTAAGCCTACATATATTATAAATAAGGATAAAACAAAGCTTGTTAATGATCTGAAAAAGGAATGCAAGGGTGCTAAGGTTTATCTTGCAACCGACCCGGATCGTGAGGGTGAGGCTATTAGCTACCATTTAGCTAATGTTCTTGGTTTAGATTTTGATGAATTAAATAGAGTAGAGTTTCATGAAATAACTCAGCCTGCTGTAAAGGAGGCCTTTTCACATCCCCGAAGGATTGATTTAAATCTAACTAGCAGTCAGGAAACTAGACGTATTTTAGATAGAATCATTGGTTTTAAGGTTTCTAAGCTTTTACAAAGCCGTATTAAAAGTAAGAGTGCAGGACGCGTTCAAAGCGTTGCCTTAAAGATGATTTGTGATTTAGAAAAGGAAATTTTAGCCTTTGTGCCAACTAAATACTATGAGGCTGAGGCTATCTTTAAGGATTTTAAATTAGAATTAGTTAAGTATAATAACTCAACTAACAAGATTTTAGAGCGTAAGTTATTAGAGGATTTAGTTCCTAAGCTAACCGATTTTGTTGTAGCTGAGGTTACCGAAAAGGAAAATAAGCGTGAATCAAAGCCACCATTTACAACCTCAACCCTACAGCAGGATGCAAGTAATAAGCTAGGCTTTTCATCTACTAAAACTATGACTATTGCCCAAAGCCTATATGAGGGTAAGGAAATTAATGGTATGCACGTTGGTTTAATTACCTATATGCGTACAGATTCAACTCATATTAGTGATATATTTAAGAAGGAAGCAAGAGCCTATATTCTTAATAATTATGGTAATAGCTATTTAGGTCATGCTAAGGAGCGCACGCAAAAGCTTGCTCAAAATGCGCATGAGGCGATTAGACCTACTAGTGTTTATCGTAATCCTGAGGAAATTAAACGCTTTTTAAGTGCGGATGAATATAAGCTATATAAATTAATTTATGATAGGGCTTTAGCCTCATTAATGGCACCAGCCTTATTTATGAATAAGAAGGTTAACTTTACAGCCTGTGATACCCTTTGGTCTTGTTCAGGTCAGACCTTAATTTTTGAGGGCTATTTAGCCTTAGCTGGTAAATCTAGCGAGGCCTTAGATAAGCTCCTTCCGGATTTTAAGGTTGGCGATTCCTATAAGCCTCTTGAAATTAATATTAAGGATTTAGAAACTAAGCCTCATGCCCGTTATACTGAGGCAACCTTAATTAAGGATATGGAGGAAAAGGGAATTGGTAGACCTTCAACCTATGCTCAAACCATGCAAACCCTAACTAAGCGTGATTATATTAGAATTGAGGATAAGAAGCTTATTCCAACTGAACAGGGTGTTTTAACAACTGATAAGCTTGATGAATTTTTCCCATCTATATTTAATGTAAGCTATACAGCAAATATGGAGGAATGCCTAGATATTATCGCTAGGGGTGAAAAAACTGAGCTAAGTGAATTACAGGAATTCTATCAGGAATTCTTACCTGTTTTTGAGGATGCTAAGAAGAATATGCCAAAGCTTGAGCCTAAGAAAACGGGTGAGCTTTGTCCAGAATGCGGTAGTCCTTTAGTTTTACGTAAGGGTAAATATGGTGAGTTTGTTGCCTGCAGCAATTATCCTAATTGTAAATACATTAAGAAGGAAGAAAAGGAAGAGCCTGAGGATACAGGTATTATTTGTCCAGTTTGCCACAAGGGTCATCTAGTGAAAAAGATTGCTTCAAGAGGCAAAAATAAGGGTAAGGCCTTTTATGCCTGTGATAACTTCCCAAGCTGTAAGACGGCCTTTAATGACATCCCTACTAATGAGATATGTCCAAAGTGCGGTAGTATGATGCTAAGGGATAGTGAGGGTAAGCTATATTGCTCTAATAATTGTAGTGATACTGATTTATATGAGCCAATTTTATGTCCAAAGTGCCATAAGGGTCACATTATAAAGCGAGTTGCAACTAAGGGGAAAAATAAGGGTAATGTTTTCTATAGCTGTGATAATTTCCCTAGATGTAAAATGCTTTTTTCAGGTAAGCCTTTAAACCAAATCTGTGATAAATGTGGTAGTCCAATGATGGAATTAGATGGTAAAATTGTTTGCTCTAATCCAAAATGTAAGGATAATGAAGAAAAATAATTGTAAGGACCTTTAGATATTTCTAAGGGTCTTTTTTTGGCTTGTTTCCTAATTGTTTTAGCTAGTAAATTATGATATAATTCTTTAGAATGGAGTGAAAATTTATGGGATTTTTCAGTTTTTTTAAAAAGGACAAAGAAAAAAGTAAAAAATATAAAATGGGCCTTCACAAAACACGTGAGGGAGCTTTAAAGAATATAGCAGAAATTTTAAAGAATAGTAAGAAAATTGATGATGAGCTTTTTGATTCCTTAGAAGAGGTTTTCATTATGGCAGATATCGGTGTTGATACAGTAATTGACTTTATTGATGGCCTACGTAGTGAGGTATATCATAAAAAGGTTACTGATATTAAGGTCTTAGAGGAAATGATTATCGATAAGATGTTTGACCTATATACTAATAACGAAATCGTTAATGCCAACCTAAAGCTTAATAAGGATAGCTTATCAGTTGTTTTATTTGTTGGTGTTAATGGGGTTGGTAAAACAACCTCAATTGCTAAAATTGCTAATCAATATAAGAAGCAGGGCAAAAAGGTTATGCTAGCAGCCGGTGATACCTTTAGAGCTGGAGCAATTGATCAGCTTAAGGTTTGGGCTGACCGTGTAGGTATTCCCATTGTAACTAAGCCTGAGGGTAGTGATCCTAGTGCCGTTATGTATGAGGCTATGGATAAGGCTATTGAAGGTAAGTATGATATTTTATTGTGTGATACAGCGGGGCGTCTACAAAATAAGGTTAACCTAATGAATGAGCTTGGTAAGATGAAGCGTGTTTTAGATACGAAAATGCCAGGGGCCTTATGTGAAACCTTATTAGTAATTGATGCGACTACTGGTCAAAATGGAATGATTCAGGCTAAGGCCTTTAAGGAAGTAACTGATGTTACAGGTATTATTTTAACTAAGCTTGATGGTACAAGTAAGGGTGGTATTGTCTTAGCCATCCGTCATGAGCTAGGCATTCCAATTAAATATGTTGGTTTAGGTGAGGGTCTTGATGACCTAGAGGTATTTGATATTGAAGAATACCTATATGGCCTATTCTCTGATTTCTTCGAGGAATAATATGCAAATAGAAAAGCATGATTATATCCTAGAGCTCTATGATTTTTATAGTGAGCTTTTAACCAATAAGCAGCGTGCTTATTTTGAGGAATATTATTTTGATGATTTATCAATTGGGGAGATTGCTCAAAATTATGAGCTAAGCAGAAATGCTATTTATGACCAATTAAAAAAGACCTGTGAAAAGCTTTTAGACTTTGAAGAAAAGCTAAAGCTTAATGCTAAAAGCAAGAAAATTGAGGAATTATTAGATGAACCATTAAAGTCTAAAATTCTTGATATTATAAAGGAGTGAAAATATGGCTTTTGATTCTTTAAGTGAAAGATTACAGCATGCCTTAAAAAAGGTTACTGGCCGTGGAAAGCTAACTGAATCTGATATTGATGAAATGCTAAGAGAGGTTAGACTTTCGTTATTAGAGGCGGATGTTAACTTTAAGGTTGTTAAGAAATTTTTAAGGGAAGTTAAGGAAAAAGCCTTAGGCGAAAAGATTTTGACTGGTTTAAATCCAGGCCAAATGGTTGTTGATATTGTAAGAGAGGAATTACAAAATACCTTAGGTAGTGAGGCATCAGAGCTAAACTATAATAAAAATGGCTTAACAGTTATGATGCTAGTTGGTTTACAGGGTGCTGGTAAAACTACAGCCTGCGGTAAGATTTCTTTATTTAGCCGTAAAAAATATAAGAAAAAACCAATGCTAATTGCTGCCGACGTTTATCGTCCTGCGGCAATTAATCAGTTAGTAACCCTAGGTAAGCAAATTGATGTGCCAGTATTTGAAATGGGCACTAAGGCAAATCCTCGTAAAATTGTTAAAGAGGGTATCCAAGAGGCAATTAAGAGCGGCTGTGATTTAGTAATTATCGATACGGCTGGTCGTTTACAGGTTAATGAGGAATTAATGGATGAGCTTAAGGATATTAAGGAGATTGCCCGTCCACATGAGGTTTTACTTGCTGTTGATGCGATGGCAGGTCAGGATGCGGTTAATGTAGCCTTAGCCTTCCATGAGAAGATTGAATTATCAGGTGTAATTTTAACTAAGCTTGATGGTGATGCTCGTGGTGGTGCAGCCTTATCTATTAAGGAAATGACAGGCTTACCTATTAAATTAATGTCAACCGGCGAAAAGCTTGATGCCCTAGAAATATTCTATCCTGATCGTTTGGCTGAACGTATTTTAGGTATGGGTGACGTTTTATCTTTAATTGATTCAGTTAAGGAAAATATCGATGAGGATGAAATGAAAAACGCTGCTGAGCGTATGATGGATGATTCATTTAACTATTATGATTTAATGAAGCAATTTAAGATGATTAAGAAGATGGGCTCATTATCAAAAATTATGGGCTTCATTCCTGGCTTAGGTAAGCTTAAGGGTGCTTTAAATCAGGTTGATGATCGTTTATTTGAATATTATGGCGCGATAATTTCTTCAATGACAGATAAGGAAAGAAAAAATCCTAAGTTAATTGAGGATTCAGCAAAGCGTCGTGAAAGAATTGCTAAGGGTAGTGGTCGTTCAATTCAAGAGGTTAACCAGCTACGTAATTCATTCATGCAAATGAAGAAAACTATGCGTCAATTTAAGGGTATGGATGAAACCCAAATGAAACGTATGCAAAGTCAGGTACAAAACGGAAATTATGGTGGAATTGCTCAGCCTAAGATGAAAAAGGGTAAGGGCAAGGGGAAAGGCCAATTCCGTTTCTAAAGGAGAATAATATGCTTATTAGTACGCCTAGAAGTTTAAGCGAGGCTAAAAATTTAATAGATTATACCGATGGATTTTTAGTTGGTCTTAATGGCTTTACCAGAAAGCATCTTAATAATTTTTCTATTACGGAGGTTTATGAAGTCATAAAGCTTAATAAATTAGTTATTTTAAGATTAGATAATATGCTTTATGATGAAGAGATTAAGAAATATCAGGAGCTTGTTGATTTATTTAAGCCAACTGAGGTCTTATTTTATGTTACTGATTTAGGATTGGTTACTCTTTTAAGTGATAATGGTTTAATTAATAGATGCATCTATGATTCTCAAACGATGGTAACTAACAAAATGGATGCTAAATTTTATTTAGATTTAGGCTTAAATGCCGTGGGAATTAGTAGTGAGATTCCCTTTAAGGATGTTTTAGAGTCTCATCCTAGTGGTCTATTTTATTTAGTCTTTGGTTTAAGAATGATGTTTACCTCAAGAAGAAGAGTTGTATCCTTATATTTAGAGCATGCTAATTTAAAATCAAGCTTAGAAAGCTTAAGCTTAGTTGAAGCTACTAGAACAGAACGCTATCCTTTATTTGAGGATGAAAGTGGTACGGCAATTTACCGTAGCTACTTTGTTTCCTTAATTAAGGAATTAAAGGATAGTAAGCTTAAGTATATGCTGCTTGATTCTTTATTAGTAGAAGAGGATAAGTATTTAATGCTTAATAAAATTTATTATAAATACCTTAATGGTAAAATAAGCCTAGATGATAGTCTTGACTTAATAGCTAGCCTTAATTTAAATATTGAGGATGGCTTTACCTTTAAGGATAGTGTTTATCAGAAGGAGGAGTTTTAATGACAAGGTTTGAATTATTAGCTCCTGCTGGTGATTTAGAGAAGCTAAAGGTTGCCATTTTATATGGTGCTAACGCAGTATTTATTGGCGGCGAGAAGTTTAGCCTTCGTAGCCGTGCTTCTAATTTTACAATTAGTGATATTAAGGAAGCCTGTGATTTTGCGCATAGCCATAACGCTAAGGTTCATGTAACCTGCAATATAGTTATGCATAATATTGATTTGGAGGGTCTACTTAATTATTTGAAGGCTTTAGAGGCCTGTGGGGTAGATGCAATTATTACCTCAAGCTTATATATGATGAAGCTTGCCTTAGATAATACTAATTTGGAGGTTCATGTTTCAACACAGGAATCAACAACTAATAGCTTAGCCTTAAGATTCTATGAGGAGCTTGGCTTAAAGCGTGTTGTTTTAGCGCGTGAGCTAAGCCTAGATGAAATTAGTGAGGTTAGAAAGAAAACTACAAAGGAGCTTGAGGTCTTTATCCATGGTGGTATGTGTGCAAGCTACAGTGGTAGATGTATGCTTTCTAATAATATGACTAATAGAGATGCTAATCGTGGTGGCTGTGCTCATAGCTGTCGTTGGAATTATGATTTATATGAGGGTGATACTAAATTAAATCCAGCTGGCGATTATTTTAGTATGAGCAGTAAGGATTTATGTGCTATCCATGAAATACCAAGGCTTATGGACATTGGTATTAATTCCTTTAAGATTGAAGGAAGAATGAAAAGCCTTCACTATGTAGCATCAATTACTAATACCTATCGAAAATTAATTGATGAGTATGAAAGTACTGGTAAAATTGCTGATTTTGGTATTTATGAGGAAATGATTAATAAGGCTGAAAACCGTTTGACTGGTACAGGCTTTTTAAGAGGAAATACAACAGTAAAGGAACAGCTTTACGATTTAAATTTAACTGTTCCAACTAAGGCCTTTGTTGGTTTAGTTTTAGATTATGACAAGGAAACAAAAACTGTTTTAATTGAACAGCGTAATTTCTTCAAGCCATTTACTAAGCTTGAGGTCTTTACCCCAGCTAAAACCTTTGTAATAGATGTTAAGGAAATCTATGATTGTGATGGCAATTTATTAGATGCGGCAAGACATCCGTTAGAGCATATTAAATTTCAATGTGATTATGAATTAAAGCCTTATGATATGTTGAGATTATTATGAGATATGAATATTTAGATTTAAAAACTAATATTAAAATAGTTTTAGAGGTAAGAAGACAAAAAAATATTATCTTACATTTTAGACCTAAGCTTTTATATGTAACCTCACCTAAAAGAATTACTAAGGTAGATTTATTTTCTTATCTAGAAAAGTATAAGGAAAAAATTTTAAGCTTAAGTGAGGTTGAAGAGGAAAAGGGTGATTTTCTTTGCCTATTTGGTAAAAGATATCAGCTTTTAATTAGTAAAGCCTTGAATGATAGCTATAATATTTCAGATTCAAAAATTACTTTTTATTTAAAATCCTTAAGTGATGCTAAAATAAAAAGTGCTATTAAAAGGATGTATTATAATGAATTTGTTAATATTTTAGAGCCTTATTTAATGGAGGCTAAAAATCATCTTAGGGCTTATCCAATATTTAAAGATAAGCTAGAGGTTTTAGATAATGTTAAGGTTAATTATTATAAAACATTTTTAGGAAGATGCTTTATTAACCGAAGGGAAATAGAATTATCTAGCTATTTAGCTAAGTATGAGCCTAAATATATTTTAGGAGTTATTTATCATGAAATGTGTCATTTATTAGTGCCAAGCCATGATAAGAATTTTCATAAAATACTAGATAATATTTATCCTGAAAATCGAATTTTAACTAAAGAAATGAAAAGTATGAATAGGATAATCATAAAAGATTTTCTATAAGTTGAAAAATATAAAATAAAGTGTATAATTAGAGAATAAATGGAGGTTTTTTATTATGAATAATAAACAAGTATTTGAATTAACAATAGAAGGTAAAAAGGCTTTAGAGGCTGAGCTAGATCATCTAGAAACTGTTGATAAGCCCCAAAATATAATCGCAATCCAAGACGCACGTGCTCAAGGTGACTTATCTGAAAACGCTGATTACACTGCAGCTCGTGAGGAGCAAGGAAGAATTGCTCAACGTATTGATGAAATCAAAAACATTTTAAAGAATGTAAAAATTATTGAGGCTGATAGAACTAAAAATGTATCTACTGGTAAAACAGTTACCTTAGTTTATGAATCTACAGGTAAGGAATTTACTTATAGCGTAGTAGGTACAATTGAGGCTGACCCTTTCAATGGTAAAATTTCTAACGATTCACCTTTAGGACGTGCAATTGTTGGTCATAAGAAGGGTGAGAAGGTTACATTTGTAACTGGCTCAAACGCTGAACAAACTGTATTAATAAAGGATGTTAAGTAAACAGGTTAGACCTGTTTATTTATTATAAGAAGATGGGTAAATTATTTATTCCAGATTATCATGTTAAAAGTATTTATACCCTAGATTATGACCTATTATATAATAATGGTATAAGAGTTATTTTCTTAGATTTAGATAATACTTTAATTAGCTATAAGGAAACCTTGCCTTATGAGGCCTTAAAGGAATGGAAAAAAACGCTAGAGGCTAAGGGCTTTACGCTTATGATTATATCTAATTCCCGTAAGGATAGGGTTAGTAGCTTTGCGCAAGCTTTTGACATTAATTATGTTAAGTTTGCCAAAAAGCCAGCTAAGCGTGGCTTTAAGGAAGCAATGAAAAGATTGGATAATAAATTTAAGCCTTGTGAGATTTGTGAAATCGGCGATCAGGTTATGACTGATGTTTTAGGGGCTAATCGTATGCATTTTACAAGTATTCTAGTTGATCCAATCGATAGAAAAGCTGAAATGATTTTTACAAGAATTAATCGTTTTATTGAGAAAATAGTTAAGCTTAATATAAGGCTTTTTAGACCAAAGCTTTATAAGAGTAGATTTATATTATATAAAGGAGAAAGGCAATGCAAAGAAGATGTATAGGCTGTGGTGAAATATTACAAGGAGAAAATCCTGATAAACCTGGTTATACTCCGGTAATTAAGGATGATGTAACCTATTGTAAGCGTTGCTTTAGAATGATGCATTATAATGAGCTACCAAAGGTTTTGGCTAATAACGATGACTATTTAAAGGTTGTTAATCATGTGCTTATGCAAAATGGTTTAATGATTTTAATGGTTGATATTTTTAGCTTTGGTTTAACCTTTAGTAAGGATATTATTGATAAGCTAAGAGGAAACGATGTCATTTTAGTGGTTAATAAATTTGATTTATTGCCTAAATCAGTAAATGTTAATGATGTTTTAAACTTTGTTAGCAAGGAATGTGAAAAGCTATTCTTTAGAGTAATTGCTATTCATATTATTAGTGCTAGCAAGGGCTATTATATTGATGATATTATTAATACTATTGATTTATGCCGTAAGGAACGTAATGTTTATGTTTTAGGTGCCGCTAATGTTGGTAAGTCTAGCTTTATTAATGCCATCTTAAAAAGATGTACTAGTAGAACTAATGATTTAATTGCCACATCTATTATTCCAGGTACAACCTTAGATGAAATTATTATTCCTTTCTTTGATGATAATAAGGCCTTTATTGATACTCCAGGCTTAATTAATCCGCACAGTGTTTTAGAGTATTTAGATTCTAAAAGCTATAGCCTATTAATTCCTAATAAGGAGGTTAAGCCAATTACCTATCAGGTTTTTGGTAGCTATACCTACTTTATTGGTGGGCTTGCCTATATTAGCTTTAGTGATGCCAAGGATGTAAGCTTAGTTTTATACCTAAATGATAAGTTAAAGGTTACAAGGGTCAAAAATGAAAAGCTTGATGATGTAATTTTAAATCGCATTGGTAAGACTATTTTACCACCTAGTAAGGATGAAATTGAAAGCCCTAAATTTAAAGAGGAAGTCTTTGAAATTACTAAGCGTAATGATTTATTCTTTGCTGGATTTGGCTTTGCAACAATTATTGGTAAGGCAAATATTAAGGTTGGCTATCTTAAGAATACTGAGGTAAGGCTTTATGAAAACATCCTTAAAAAAGCAGATCGAAATCGCTAATAAACTATTAAAGGAAAAATATGTTTCCTTAGATAATCCTAGATACCTACATATTTTAGGGGTAGCTAAGATGGCTAAAAGCCTTGCTGCTAAATATAATGCTTGTGAGGAAAAGGCGTATTTAGCTGGTTTAATGCATGATTATTATAAATATGAGAAGCATGAAGAAATGGCTTTACTTTTAAATGAAGAGGAGCTTCTGGAATGTAAGAAATGTGATATTTTATATCATTCCTACGCTTCAGCAGAGGCTTATTTAAAGCTAGTTGGTGATGATACTGATATTTATAATGCGATAAAGAATCATGTCTTTGGTAGATGCAATATGTCTAAGCTTGAGGAAATCATTCTCATTAGTGATTATGTAGAGGAAACAAGAGAATATCCTAGCTGTGTATATTGCCGTGGCTTAGTTTTAAAGGGTTTATTTTATACGGCAATATATGAATCAACTAGATTAACTATTAAGCATTTAGAGGCTAAAAATATTAAGCCTCATCCAATGCAATATGATATTTTAAAAATTTATAAGGAGAAAATGATAATGGAATTGGTGGATATTTTAAAAACGGCAATTGATAAGGTTAAAGCCTTTGATGTTACCTGCTATGATTTAAGAAATCAATCTCCCTTTTATGATTATATGCTAGTAGCAAGCGTTCAGTCCTTACGTCAGGCAAGTGCTGTCGCTGGCTATGTAGAAGAGCTTACTAAGGATACACCCTTTAAAATTAGAAGCATTGAGGGTGAAAATACGGAGTGGGTTTTAATTGATTGCTACGATGCAGTTTTACAAATATTTACAGATGCTGAGCGTAAGAGAATCGCATTAGATAAAATATATATGGACTATCCAGTTGTTGAAAATAAGTAATTTTTTAGGGCATTCATTGTAGTGCCCTTTTGTAATTTTGGGTGAATGGAGTGGTTAAATGAAAAAAGCGTTAAAAGGCAAATTTAAATTATTTTTAATGCTAGCAGCTATCCTAGTCTTATCTTGCTTTATTTTTTTAAAGCCAGGGGATGTGAAGCATAATGATAATGTTAAGGATAGCCTACAGGTTTTAAATGAATTTAATGATTACCGAAAGGAAAGCAAGGCTACAGAAAGTAACCCTAACTATATTTACCTATCAGATATTAATTATCTTCAGGGTAAGGAAAATTCATATGTTGGTTGGGGTGAGGTTAAGCTTGATAAGAAGGTTGATGGGGAAGGACTAATAACCTTAATTGTCGATGGTAAGCGTGAGGCCTTCTATAAAGGAATAGGTGCTCATGCAACCTCTCAGCTTATTTATGATATTTCTAGCTATTCTGATACCTATTCAGTTTTTTATACTAAGCTTGGTGTTGATGCAAGTAGAAATGGTAGTGGTAATGTTAAATTCACTATTTCGGCATCTAATGATTTAAAGGCTTGGGATGAGCTATTTAAAACTGGTGAGGTTACATCAGGTGTTGAGGCAAAAACCGTTAAGGTAAATGTTAAGGGCTATAGGTATTTAAAGCTATATGCTGATCGTAATGGAGTAGATCATGGGGATCATAGTGTTTATGCTGATGCGAGATTAGTAAAGCCTACCTATGACTTTAATAATGATTTCTATGATAAGGTATTAGATACTAAGGAATATGATGATATTCTAAAGAGCTATTCATATCAAGAAAGTGTAACAAATCATCGTGATATTATTTTAAAAAGAGAATTTGTAAGCCGCCTTGGTGGTAAAAGAACTATTAGTAATTTAGTAAGAGATAATAAGGAGCTAAGGGATGTCTTTGACTTTATTTTAGAGGATAGAGATGCCCTAAGATTATTAATAGAGTGTGGAGAAACAAATTATTTTAGTAGTGTTATGATAGCCTTAGCTAAGCTATATAGCAAGAATAAGACAATTTTAGCCCTAGATGGTGATGGCTATATTTATAAAAAGATGATGATAGCCTTAGCCTTTACCTATGCATCTGATAGGGTATTTTCACCGCTTGCCTTTAATACAAAATATGGTGGCTATGACATTAATCTAAAGTTTGATTTATATAAGGAATTATATGATAACAATAGATTTGCGAGAAAAGAAGAATTCAAAACCTACAATATGGAATTAATGCGTATTGTTATGAATAATTCAACCTCAATTGAGGAATTTAGATGGCTAAGAGAGTATTCAGAAATAAGATTCCCTAATGATTTAGGTAAGCGAATGGACCCTTATAGCTATTTAGACTATCAGCAGCCAAACTATAATCAGGCTAAGTATTTCGCTGAAGAAAATCGGGACAAGTATGATAAAAAGTATCATTTAAGTGAATTTAATGTTAAATATGAGGTAAGTAATGAACCTGCCAAGGCTAAAACTAAGCTTTGGATGGCGATGGAAACTGGTGGTATTTGCTGGAATATTTCTCGTTTAGGTCAGGATTTAAGAAAGCTTCATGGCATTCCTTCAATTGGTACCTACCAGCCTTCTCATGAAGCATATTTTTTCTATGAGGAAAATAATAATTTGGGTAGATGGGTAATTGGTAATAATGTTTTTGGCTGGCAGCAAAGCTATTCAACCTGGTATAAGGGTAATCCATATCGCTTATTATTAGGCTGGAATAACCTACCTTTAGCGGCTGGTGCAGATGAAAATTATCGTCCTAATTATTCCTCAGAATACAATTCAACCTATATGCTTGTTGCTCAAGCTGCTTTAAATGATTATAAGAATTTTGAAACATCTAATTATTATAATATGCTAGCTAATTCCTATTATGATGATTTAGAAAAGCAATTAGAAATTTATAATTTAGCCTTAAAGGCTTTAAAGATTAATGTTTATAGCTATAATAAAATAATTGAAATTTATAAGGAAACTAATCGTGGTGCTGAGGCTTGGTTTGAATTAAGCAAGCAGGCAATTGAAACATTTACCTATTATCCTAATGTTTTTGTCGATGTTTTAAAAAATTCTAAAAATTATTTAACTGGTGAACAAAGGGTTACAGTTAATTCCTTATCGAATAAGGCTCTAGAGGCTGCAAGCAAGGCAACTAATAAGGAATCCTTACAGGATGCTGATTGCCGTGCTATTGCTAATTTCCTATTAGGTAAGGAAAGAGTTCCTTTAGCAAGCTTTAGCTTTGATGGTGAGAACAAAAATGAAATAATTTTAGATGAAGCCTATGATACCTATAACTTTAAAATTAAATATACAGTTGATGGTGGTACAAGCTTTAAGGAAACAACTGAGCATCGAATTAAATTAACTGATGAAGAGGTTAAAAAAATTAATTCTAAGGATGATATTATAATTGTCGTTTTAGGATCACCAGAAGAGCATCGTATTGATATAAAGGATGGGGTTAATATCAATAAAAAGCAATTTGGGGTTAATGATCTAGAAAATAGGTTTATGGGTAACACTAATGCTTTAGAATATAGCTTTGATAATGAAAATTGGTATATATATGATGCAAGCACTAGAATACTTGGCAATAAGCATGTCTATGTAAGATACATGGCGCATGGAATATATTTAAAGGGTGAGGCTAGTGAATTTGATTTTATTGATAATGTTTTAGACTATAATTATATTCCAGTTGAAAATATAACCTTAGTTTCTACTGGTACGCCAGATCAGCCAGGTGAGGCAGCTATTAATATGCTAGATGCTAGTATCTACACTAAGTGGCATACAAAATATAGCTTAAATGCTACTAATAAGGAGTTTGTTGTTAGCTTCAATACTCCTAAGGATTTAAGAAAAATAACCTATGAGCCTTCAAATTCTATTAATGGTAGAATTAGAGATTGTGAAATACATATAAAGGTTTCAAAGGGTGGCAAATGGATATATGCTGGTAAGGCTACTAATTGGGAAAATGATGAATCCTTAAAGGAAGTAATCCTTGATAAGGCTTATCGTGTTGTTGAGGTTAAAATTCTTCCAACCTATACCTATGGTGAGGTAAATAAATTTGTTAGTGGTAAACGCTTTGGTTTCTATGAGGATATTAAAACTAATACTATAACGATTGATAATCTAGAAAATTTACAGCAGAAATTATATTATAAGGATAAGCCTGTAACTCAAAGTATAACTGTAAATTATCAAGGCAATGTCCTAGAAGAGGGTAAGGATTTTAGGATTGAATATGAAAATAATAACCAGCTAGGCCAAGCTAAAATGACTATATATGGTGTTGGTAATTACTATGGTAAGGTAAGCTACGAATTTATGATAATTAAAGAGCCACTAAGCATCTGGATTTATGTGCTACTTGGTATTGGTGGTGTTGCAGTAATCGCTATTATATTTGGTATCATAAAAACAATTAAGTCAGACAAGAATAAAGGTTCTAATTCCCGTTTACCAATGGAAGAAGAGCCTAAGAGAAAAGCAAGCAAGAAAAAAGCTCAGGAAGTAGCTCTGGAGGTTGAGGCTTCAGTAAGAGAAGCAAAAAAAGAGGTAAAGCCAGCAAGTAAGACAACTGCTAAAAAGAAGGTAAGTGGTGATGCTAAGCCTAGAAAAAAGGTAAGCACTAAGACTGAAGCAGCAGGTGAGACTTCAAAGGTAAAGCCAGTAAGTAAGACTACTGCCAAAAAGGAAGTAAGTAGTGATGCTAAGCCTAGAAAAAAGGTAAGCCCTAAGACTGAAGCAGCCAGTGATGCTTCAAAGGTAAAGCCAGTAAGTAAAACTACTGCCAAAAAGGAAGTAAGTAGTGATGCTAAGCCTAAAAAAAAGGTAAGCACTAAGACTGAAGCAGTAGGTGAGGCTTCAAAGGCAAAGCCAGTAAGTAAGACTACTTCAGCTGCGACAAAGAAAGCTTCTAGCAAAAAGACATCCGCTCCTACAAAATAAAAGTAAAAAAGGCTCAAAATAGATTGATGATTCTAAAAATAACACTTTAATTTTGAGCCTTTTTTCATATATAAAACGTTTTATATTTTTCTATTTAATTGACTAGTGGTGGGTGAAATGGTATAATTTCAAAGGTATAAGAGGAGATAGCCTCTATATTTTTTTGAATGTGAGTTAGCCTAGGCAAACAGTTCTAGGTGCATTAATAAAAAGCCATATGGCTTTATATTTTTGGAGTAGAGTTAGACTAGGCAAACTCAAAATTGAGGAGGAAAAATATGAGAAAAGCACGAATTGGTATTTTATTTATAACATTATTGGCAATGCTTGGTTTAGTAGCATGTGCTAAGGAGGATAGTAGTGTTAATTTAGAATTAAATAAAAACAAAATAGAAATATTTGTTGATGATACATTTAAATTAGAATTAAAGGCTGATGGTATCATTATTACAGAAGATATTTTGTGGGATTCATCTGAAGGTAAGGTTGCTTCAGTTAATGATGGTGTTGTGAAGGGCCTTAGTGAGGGTGAAACTATTATTACAGGTCTTTATGAAAATGAAAGCGTAAGCTGTGAGGTTAAGGTTTTATTAAAGCCTAATTATAGAGTTAGTGATGCAGAGGTTTTATTAGAGGTAGATGGATCAAAGGTAGTTTCACTTCTTAATAATGGTGATAAGGTAACTACAGGTGTTACATATAAGTCAATTAATCCAGAAATTGCTAGCATTGAAAATGGTAAAATTATGGGTGTTTCAGCTGGTGAAACAACAATTGTTTTAAGCTATCAAAATAAGTCATATCAGGTAAAGGTTACTGTTATTAACAAATTTAATCCAGTTGGTGATTTCTATTGTAAGGTAATCGTTCCTGAGATGGATAATGAAATGTTTGAGTTTGATTTAATGCTTTCAAGTGATAATACCTATACTTATTTTAGAAGAAAGAGTAGTAATCATCCTGAGCAAATGGTTTCTAAAGGAAATTATACCTACGAAAATGGTGTTGTTTCCTTAGAATATGCTTCGGGTACAATTAAGTTTAAGGTTCGTGATAATGATACAATTGATTCAATTGGTAAGATTGTTACAGGTGGTACAGAAGCTAAATTAACATTTACAAGAGTAAAATAGAGCTAATTTAGAGAAAGGAGCTAGTTAGAATGGATGAATTTAAAAAACTAGTCAATAAAATTTATAAAAGAATCGTCCTAGAAGGCTTAATTAATTCTCTAATAATTGGTTTATTAGCAGGAGCTATATTAAGTATAGCTTTAAGCATAGTATTTTATATTGTAGGCTTTAATTATACTTGGATTAGTGCTTTAGGCTTTGTTGTAGTAGCTTTAATAGTGACCTTAGTTTTATATTTTTTAAAATATAAGCCAGATATTAAGGATGTTGCTAGAAGAGTCGATTTAGCGGGCTTAGAGGAAAGATTAATCACTATGGTTGAGCTTAAGGATTCCCAATCATTTATGGCTCAAAAGCAACGTGAGGATGCTTTAAAGCATTTAGAAGAGGTTAAAAATACTAAGCTACAGCTAAGAATTCAAAAGAAGCTATCTTACGTATCAGCCTTGATATCTACATTGGCTGTTTTAGGCTTTATTTTAGTACAGGTAAGCTTTAGTGGTGGTTTACCTTCATTCGATGATATTCTACCTGGTGATGATAGCAAAACCGTTAATGTTGGTTATTTTATTGATGAGGGTGGCTTTATTGAAGGTGAAGAATATCAAATAATTCCTTATGGTAGTGAAACTAGTGAGGTAGTTGCAGTCCCAGAGGATGGCTATATGTTTGAGATATGGTCAGATGGGGTTGAAACTCCTGCAAGAAGCGATAAGAATGTTAAAGAAAATCTAGAGGTATTTGCAATATTCATTAAATTTGATGATGATGTAGAGCCAAGTGACAAGGAGGATGAAAAGCTACCTCCTGATGATACAGGTAATAATTTTGATCCTAATGGAGTTCCCCCTCATGGTAGTGGTGCGGCTGGCAAATACGAGGAATATAATCAGGTAATTGATGGTAATACCTATTATCGTGATGTTTATAAGGAATATTATGATGCAGCAATGAAAATCTTAAATGAGAGTGGAAAATTGCCAGAATATTTAAGAATAATTATAGAACAGTATTATGGAACAATTAAGTAAGGAGAAGCAAAATGGCAACAGAAGAGAGTGTAAAGAATTTTAGTGTTAAAAGTCAAAAGATTTTTAATGAAATTAGTAGAGATATTGTAGGGCAAAAGGAAGTAGTTGAAAGCTGTGTAATTGCAATGATTGCTGGTGGTAATATTTTATTAGAGGGTGTACCAGGTGTAGGTAAAACAAGACTTGTTAGAACCTTAGGTCGTGTTTTTGATCTACCTTTCAATCGTATTCAGTTTACACCAGATTTAATGCCAGCCGATGTTACTGGTACAAATATTATCGTTAAGGATAAGGATGATAATTCAAAATTTGAATTCCAAAAGGGTCCAATTTTTAGCTCAATTATTTTAGCGGATGAAATTAACCGTGCAACTCCTAAAACTCAATCTGCCCTACTAGAGGCGATGCAAGAGCATACAGTAACTGTTATGGGTAAATCATGGAAGCTAGAGGAGCCATTCTTTGTTTTAGCAACTCAAAACCCAATTGAACAGGATGGTACCTATCCATTACCTGAAGCCCAAATGGATAGATTTATGTTTAAGATTATTGTTAAAAATCCAAATTTAAATGAATTAATGGATATTGTTACTATGACTCAAAAGAGTATGGATGAGTGTAGTGATGCAATATGTAATGCTAGTGAGCTTTTAGAAATGCGTAAAACGGCGAATGAAATTTTAGTATCAGAAGAGGTTTTAAGATATGCTATGAAGCTATGCCTTGCAACTCACCCTGATAGTGAATGTAAGACAAAGGCTGCCGAAAGCTATGTTCAGGTAGGTGCTTCACCTCGTTCTGGTCAGGCTTTAATTAGTGCGGCTAAGGTTAAGGCCTTATTAGCTGGACGCTACAATGTTTCTTATGAGGATATTAACTCTTTAGCATATCCTGTTTTAAGACATCGTATTAAATTAAATTTTGAGGCAATTGCTAATAGAATTACAGCCGATGATGTAATTACAAAGATTTTAAAAGAAATTAAAAAATAAGTTGGTGATTAGATGAGTAACCCATATATTAATAGCTTATTCTTTCAAAGATTAGAGGCTGAATGCTTTAATCTTAAGAATAATCTAAGAGGATTTTTTGGTGGTAAGCACCAAACAAATAAATATGGTCAAACTGTTGAGTTCGCTGATTATCGTGAATATATGCTTGGTGATGACATTAGAAGAATCGACTGGAATTTATATAGTCGATTTGAAAAGCACTTTATTAAGCTTTTTACTGATGAGCGTCAAATGCATGTAAATATTTATCTTGATGCTTCAGCTTCAATGGGTAAGGAAAACCCTAAAAAGGGTAATTATGCTGAGGCTATGGCCGCTGGTATTGGTTTTTTAGCTATTCATAATATGGATAAGCTTTCCATTAAAAGGATAACGGAAAAGGAAATTGATGATAGTGGAATCATTGTTGGTACTAATGCTTTTTATAGATATGTTTCAAGCTTAGAAAATATTAAATTTGATGGTGATTCTTATTTAAGTGAAGCTATTTTAAAGGAAAAAAGTACAGGTAAGGATGGCTTAGCGATTATTATTTCTGATTTCTTAACTGACAATGACTGGAAAAAGGCTGTTGATTATTTAACCTATCAAGGTAAGCAGGTTATGCTAATTCAGGTATTAGGAGCTGAAGAGGTTAAACCAAATTATACAGGAAGATATAATCTAGTTGATAGTGAAGCCTTAGCTATGGAGGATTCACGTAATCTAAGAATGAAGGTAACTCAAAGCTTTCTAGATGCTTATGATATGGCTTTAGCAAATATAGAAGCTGATATTAAGGAGTTTGCTAATTCTCGTTTAGCATCTTATATAAGAGTTACAACAGATATGGCTATTGAAAAGGCAATCTTCCAAGAATTATTGAAAGTAGGTGTTATTGGATGAGATTGTTAACACCACTAGGCTTTATTGCCTTATTAGGCTTAGTAATATTATTATTAATTTATTTAATAAAGCCAACCTATCAAAATAAAATGCTTTCCTCAACCTATATTTGGAAGGAAAGCTATAAATATAGGAAAAGAGAAAGACCAACAAGTAAGCTACGTAATTTATTACTAATAGCCTGCCAGGTTTTAATTGTTTTAATTACAACCTTTATCTTAATTACTCCAGTAGTTAATGCTAAGGATGATGATAAGAGTAAGCAGGATATTTTAATAATTGATAAGAGTGCAGATATGCTTTTAGAAAACGGTGTTGATAGTAGATTTAGTAGAGCCATCGATAAGACCTTAGAAATGGCTTTAAAGGCTACTGATGAAAATCGTTATGTAAGTGTTATTACCTCAGGTGATGAGGCTTCCCTGTTAGTTAATAAAACAAGAAATTATGAAGAGATTAAAGAGGTTCTTGCAAAGGAAAGCTGTAGCTATTCAGTAGGTGATTTAGAAGGAGCCCTAGGCTTAGCTAATGATATTATTAAAACTAATTCCTTAGCTCAGGTTTATTTTATTACGGGAACTAAGTATGAGAATATTGGTGATTTAATAATAGTTGATGTTAGTGATCCAAACGATTGGAATTCTGCTATTTTAGATGTAAGAGCACTGCTTAATGATAACTATTATAGCTTTGAAGTAGACTTAGCAACCTATGGCTTAGATAAATATATTAATGTTTATTTAAATGTTCATAATATAAATAATACTAAGGAATCCAAGGTATTTAGTGAAAGAGTTAATTCCTTAGACGGTAAGCTTATCACAGTTGATTTTAAGGAGACTGAGATTTTTTCTTATGAAAATTTAGATGTAACAATAAAGATGGATGATGGTAGTGAGGATGGCTTTAGATATGATGATTCCTGCACCTTATTTGGTGGAATTAAGCCTACTATAAATATTCAATATACCTCTAGTGCAAGAAATAATTTCTTTGTTGGTGCTTTAAATGTTTTAAAAAGCAGTTATAAGGATAGCTTTAATATTAATTTAAGCTTTTGTGATGCCTTAGCGGAGGCTAAAACTAAGGGCTTTGATTTTTATATTTTTGAGCACACAATGCCAAGCACAATGCCTACTGATGGCTTTACCCTATTGGTAAACCCAGATAGTAATATTCGAGGCTTAGGATTGGATTTTGGTCCGGGTGTCACAGGTGATTTTAAAATTGATGATGATTTAAAGCATGAGGTATTAAAGTTTGTTGATAGCAGTAGAATAACCTCAACCTTCTATAAGCCTATTGGCTTGGCTGAGGGCTTTAACTCCTTATGGGAAATTAAGGGTGAAACTGTCTTTGCTATTAATGATACCGCGAAGGTTGCAGCCTTAACCTTAAATTTAAATCGTAGTAATTTAGCATTACTTCCAGATTTTCCAACCTTAATTATTAATATGTTTAATTTCTTTATTCCTGAAACCTTAGTTAAAAATACCTTTGAGGTTAATGAGGATATTTTAGTTAATACCCGCGGAACTGAATTAATGCTTAAGGCCGATGGTACTGATTATAATTTAACTATTCCTGAAACTATTACAATTAATAAGCCAGGTAAATATCAAATTGTTGAGCGTGTTGGTGGTAAGCTTAATACGATTGATTTTTATGTAAAAATTGCTGCAAGTGAGAGTAATCCAGAGCTTGTAGTTGTAAATTTAAATGGTAAATTTAAAATTAATAGACCAGATAACGTTATGAAGGATATTATGCTATATTTAGCTGCTTCCTTAATCGTTGTTTTAGCATTAGAGAAGTTTTTAGCCTCTAAGGAAAATATATAGGAGGTAATAATATGAGCAATTTGAAGATTAATTTTACAAACCCATGGCTACTATTATTACTAATTCCTTTATTATTACTAGTAGGCTATATCTTCTTTAAGGTAAATAGAAGATTTAGATATTCAAGAAATAAAATTCTTTCTTTAATATTTAGTATTATATATATGAGTGCAGCTGTTTTATTGGTTTCAGGCTGTAGCTTAAGCTTTTTAAAGCATAATGATGAAAATGAGGTCTTTATTCTAGTTGATGATAGCTATTCAACTAAGGAAAAAGATAATACTAAGAATACCTTAGTTAGAGAAATGCTTGATAATACGCCTAAAAATGTTAAGACAGGTATTATAAGATTTGGCTATGATTATGTTTTAGCTAAACCCTTAGGCTTTGTTGATTCAAGCACCTATGATGCCTATTTGAATTCGGCTAGACCAGATGATAAGGCATCTAATATTGCGTTAGCAATTAATAAAGCAAAGGATGACTTCAGTAATCCTAAGAGTGCTAAAATTGTTGTTTTTAGCGATATGGTTGAAACTGATGGTAATGCGAAAAAGCTTATTTCATCCGTTGCCCTAGAAGGGGTAAAGGTTGATGTTTTACAAATTTCAAGCAATCAAGCTAAGAAGGAAGTTATGCCTGTTAGGGTAAGCTTTCCTAAGGTTACAATTATTAAGGATAAGCCAATTAATTTAGAATTAGAAATTTTAAGTAATGTTAGAACTGACGCAAATATTAGGGTTTATGATAATGGTGTAGAAGCCTCTAATTTAAATGTTATTTTAAAGAATGGCAGTAATAAGCTTAGCGTTAGCCATACCTTTAAGGCTTTAGGCTTACATGAATTAACCTTTACAGTTGAGGCTAGTAGTGATGAATTAAAGCTTAATAATAAGCTTTATTCCTATGCTTATTTAGAAACTGTTAATAAAATCTTAATTTTAGAAAGAACTGATGAGGGAAGCTCTTTATATAATTTATTTAAGGATGATTATAAAATTCAGGTAAAGAAAATTAAGGATGCGCCCTTAGAGGTTGATGAGCTAAGAGAATATGATGAGGTCATTTTAGCAAATATCAGTAATAAGGATATGCCACTAGGCTTTATTGATGTCTTAGAGGAATATGTTAAGGTATATGGTGGTAGTATGCTTACCATCGGTGGTAAAAAGGCTGATGGTACACCTAACGTTTATAATCGTGAGGATATGAAGGATACTAAGTATCAGGATATGCTACCAGTATTAGCTGAAAATTATACTCCACCTGTTGGTGTTATGCTAGTAATTGATAACTCAGGTAGTATGAATGGTATTGTAACTGGTACCGATAAAACGCGTATGGAGGTAGCAAAAGAAGCTGCTATAAAGGCTCTTGATGCGCTTGATACACGTGATTATTTAGGTGTTGTAACCTTTGGCTCCTTCTCAAAATTAGAGCTATCACCTACTCCTGTTGCCGATAGGCTTTCAATTGAATCGGCTATTAAGCGTTTAAATTGGCAAAATTCAGGTACCTTATTTAGCCGAGGCCTACAGGAAGCCGGCTTAGCCCTACAGGCTTTACAGGGAGTTAATAAGAAGCATTTAATTTTATTAACTGATGGTGAGCCTGCCGATCATGAATATTTAGATATTACAGCTGCTAACTATGCGGCTGGCATAACTACCTCAACTATTAGCTTTCTTGAGCATTCTTCAACGTTAGAGCAAATTTCAAGAGCTGGTCATGGTAAATCCTATACAAGTAATAATTTAGCTGAGCTTGAAAGAGCCTTAAAGACTGATTTAGCAAGCCCTGAAATTCGAGAATTTGAGATGAAGGACTTTAAACCAAAGCCTTTAAATGATTCAAGCTTGTTTAATGGCGTTAATTTAGAGGATACACCTATTCTTTCTGGCTTTTATGGTACAAAGCTAAAGAAGGGTGCAAATGCCTTAATGGTTGGTGATTATAATCAACCAATCTACGCTATTTGGGATTATGGTAAGGGTAAGGCTTCAAGCTTTATGGCTGATTTAAATGGTGATTTTAGTCAAGCCTTCTTAAGTAATCCTAATGGTAAGAAGATTTTAGCTAATATGCTTGATAGCTTATTCCCAGTAAGCCATGTAAGTAAGAAGAAGATTGAAGTTACATTGGCTAGAAATAATATTTTAACTGAAGCTAATATTTATTCTGAGCCAATTTTAGAAAATGAAAAATTACAGGTTACAATTAATAAATTAGTTGATAAGGATAATTTTATTAATGTTGATACAATTGTTTTAAATAGCTTTAATGGAAATACTAATGTAAGCTTTGCCCTAGAGGAGCCTGGTATTTATGAGGTTTTAGTTGAAAAGCTTAACTCAGTAGGTGAGGTTTATGCTAGTGAAAGAATTTATGAGGCTGTTTCCTATTCTAAGGAATATAATTCATTTATAGCTAAAAATCCTAAGGAAATTGAAGAGCTAGTTAAATTAGGTAATGGTAATATAATTTCTAAGGGTGAGGATAGCTATAAGGATTTAGTTTTATTTTTTAATGTTGATTTTGATATGCGTTATGTCTTAGCAGGTATTATTTTAGTGTTTGCTTTAGCTGATATAGCTGTTAGAAAATTCAAATTTAGATGGCTACATGAAATTATAAGAAATCGTAAAGGAGGAAGAAAATAAGGTGAAAATATTTAAAAGAATTTCATTAATATTTACGCTTTTAGTGATGGTTTTTTCCATGGCTAGTTGTAGTAATGGCTTAGTTCCTCCTAGTAATTTAAAAATAGATTCAGTTAATGAGCTTTTAGTTTGGGATGCCATACCAGATGCCTATAGCTATATTGTTAATACTGGAGGCAATGAATATCAAACTAAAAAGACAGAATTTAATTTAAAAACCTTAGAGGCTGGTAGCTATAAGCTTAAGGTTAAAACTGTTGGTAGTGATAAAAAATCTACTAGTAGCTGGAGTGAAGAGATCAATTATACTGTTGAAGGTGCTTCCTTATTAAGCTTAAAGCTTACTAATGCTAATAGTGAATATGAGGTAACAGGTATCGGTAAGGCAAGTGGCGATATTGTAATTCCTAATACCTATAACAATAAGCCAATAGTTTCTATTGCTAAGGAGGCCTTCGCTAATTATGATTTAGTTGAATCAGTTGTAATTGGTGATAATGTAAAAACAATTAAGGCGGGTGCCTTTAAGAATAATGCTAATTTAAAGAGTATAACCCTTGGTAATAGCCTAGAGGTAATCGAGGATTATGCCTTCCAGGGTGATATTTTACTAGAAAAGGTAGCCTTACCTGATAGCTTAAAGGAATTAGGTAAATATGCTTTTTCTTATTGTAGTAGCTTAAAGGAGCTAACATTATCTAATAGCTTAGAGGTGATTTCCGCTAATGCCTTTGCCGATTGTAAAAATCTAAAGGGAGTAATTATTCCTGATAGTATAAAGGTAATTGAAGAAGCAGCCTTTATTGGCAATACAGCTTTAAAAAGCTTGACCTTAAGCAATAATCTAGAGGCTTTAGGTAATAATGCTTTCTTTAGATGTCAAAGCTTAAAGGAGGTAGTAATACCTGGAAGCTTAAAGAAAATCGGTGATTTTGCCTTTATGGAATGTGATGCCTTAGAAAAGGTAACTATTAATGAGGGTGTTTTAGAAATTGGTGTTCAAAGCTTCAATAAGGCTAAGGCCTTAAAGGAGGTAAGCCTACCTAAGAGCTTAATTAAAATTAATGATTATGCTTTTTTAGATACCTATTTATATGAAGCAAGCCAGGATGTAGTTTATATTGGTAATTGGCTAATTGAAATGAAGAATAAATTTTTAAGTGAGCTAGTTATTAAGGAAGGTACAGCTGGTATTGCTAATTTAGCGATTAAGGAAAGTGACAATTTAGAAAAGGTTATTTTTCCTAATAGCTTACGTTATATAGGGGATTACAATTTATATAAGCTACCTAATTTATATGATGCAAAAATCAATGAGGGAGTATTAGAAATCGGTCGTTATTCCTTCTTTGAATGTGGGGGCTTATATGTTGATAAGCTTCCCAAAGCTTTAACAAGAATTGGTGAATTTGCTTTCTATAAGACTGATAATTGGAGTAGAGTAGAGAATGAATTTATTATTGATGGCTGGCTATTTAATAAGTCTGCTAAGGTTATTCATTTAGTTATTCCAGATGGTGTTATTGGTATTCCTGATTATGCCTTTAGTCAGCAATTATTCCTTGAGGATATTAAGTTTAATACTAGCCTAAAGTATATAGGTGAGGGAGCCTTTAATGCTAATAAATCATTAAAGGAGGTTACATTACCTGCTAGTGTTGTAAGAATTGGTGCTTATGCCTTTAGTAACTGTATTAAGCTTGCTAAGGTTAAGCTTCCTAAGGGCTTAAAGCAAATTGAAAGATCTACCTTCTATAAGGATAGTAGCTTAAAGGAAATAATTTTAGAAGAAGGACTTGTTGAAATTAGTGATTATGCCTTCTACCAAAGTGGCTTAACTAATATTACCTTCCCTAGTAGCTTAAGATACATTAGAAATTCAGCCTTCTATAGTAATATTGATTTATTAGAGGTTAACTTTAATAAAGGGCTATTAGAAATTGCTCCATACGCCTTCTACAAGAATCAATTATTAGCTAAGGTTAGTATTCCTGGTAGCGTTAAGGTAGTAGGAGAAAAAGCCTTCTATGGCGCTAATGAATTAAAAGAGGTAATTTTAAATGATGGTGTTGAGGTTATTGATAGCTATGCCTTCTATAATTCTCCACTATTAAATTCTTTGAGTCTGCCAAATAGCTTACTAAGAATCAATAAGTATGCCTTTATGCGTTGCAAGAGCTTAACTGATGTAAAGCTTCCTAATAAGCTTGAATATATTGGCAGCTATGCCTTCTTAGGCTGTGAGGGTATAAAAACTATGTATTTACCAAAGAGCCTAAAGGAGGTTTCAAGCTTTGCCTTTGCTTCAAATAATAATATTAATTTTTATACAGATGGCAGGCTAGAGGATATGCTTTGGACTAAGAGCTGGAATTCATCATTTAGACCAGTTTTATATGAATGTGTAATTGTTGATGGTTATATTACAGCATTTACAATTTCTCGCGAAACTAGCTTAAATCTAGAAGCTATTAATTTAGCCTTACCTGTAAAAGAGGGCTATGAGTTAAAGGGCTTTACCTCTATTAAGGATTCTAATGAGGTTTTATTTAAATTAGAGGAATTAAAGTATTTAAGTGAAGGTACAATAATTTATTTAGTATATGAAAAGCAATAATTAAGAATAATCTTATGGGCTTCGGTTCTCTTAAATAACCGGTGTGTCGATTAAATGGAACAATTAGAAAAGGTGTGTAGACTATAAAAAAGAAATATTTATTTGACTTTATGTATAATTTAAATATAATTAAAATTGGTTAGCAGAAACTAACTGTTGTTTTTGCTTAGGAAAGGAGATAATAATCAATGAACAAGAAGTGCTTTTCTAAAATTATCGCATCTATAGCTATGGTATTTATGTTTTTAGCAGTTTTAACAGGCTGTGCAGGTGGCTATAAATCTGGTAATGAGGTTGGAAAATATTATTTTGATTATGACAACAATGAATATACTATTACCCTTAAGGAAGAAGGTAAGATAGACTTTAAGGTTAAGGGTAAGGACCTAACAGGTAGCTATAGTCTTGATGGTAATGATATGCTTATCAAGCTTAGTGATGGAACAAAAATTTCCGTTACCTATACTGATGAGGTTTTAAAATTTAAGTATGATAATATTGATATGTCTTTTGTAAGAGACATTCTTTATACAGTTACATTTAATACTAATGGTGGTTCTAAGGTTGTAGAAGCTAGTGTTAAAAATGGTAGAACAGTGGCTAAGCCAATAGATCCAACAAAGGACCATTATGAATTTGTTGGTTGGTTTAAGGATCAAGCCTTAAAGGAAGCCTTTAATTTCGCAACCGAAAAGGTTACTAGTGATATTACCTTATATGGTAAATGGGCTTATAAGGCAGCTGTTAATACCTTAACCTATACTAAAGCTGAAGGAATGACCTTAGCTAATGAAGCTGTGAAGGTTACTGAAGGAGAGGATTATATTTTGGAGGTTCCTACCTTCGCTGATAAGACCTTAGCCTTCACTGGTTGGTATACAGAGGATGGAATAGAGTTAACTGATTCAACAGGTAAGAGCTTAAAGCCATGGGAAGAATTAGGTGATATTAAAATTGTCGCTAAAACTGAATTAAATTTAACCTATACTGAATTAGCTGATGGTACCTATAAGGCTAGTGGTAATGAAAACACCGCTAAGCTTAGAGAAATTAAGGTTCCTGCTTATCATAATAGTAAGAAGGTTACAGCAGTTGACACTTTTGCAGGTCATGAAAATTTAGAGACTCTAAATCTTCCTGCAACAATTACCTTTGTTGAGCCTCGTATACTTGAGGGCTTAGTGAAGGTTAAAGCAATTAATGTTTATGAGGTTGAAGGAGTAAGTGAAGCAGCTTATTCAGCAAATGCAGGTGTTTTATACAAGGATGGAGGTAAGGTTTTAGCCTTATATCCAGTAGCTAAAGAGGATTTAGAATTCAAGATTCCTGCCTCAGTAAGCGAAATTGGTGATTATGCCTTCGCGGATGTTACAGCTTATGATAAGAATTCACACCAAAAAATTGCCTTTGGTAAGCTTCAAAAGATTATTTTACCAAGAAATTTAACTAGAGTTGGTGAATATGCCTTTAGCTATCGTGGTAATTTAAGGACTGTAGAATTTACTGAGGGTGGTCAATTACCATTAACCTTTGCTCGTGGTGCTTTCTTTAGTGCAAGCATTAGTAATTTGATTTTACCAGAAAATTTAGTTGAAATTGGTGATCAATGCTTTGCGCTAAATCAAGAATTCTTAAACTTTAAATTAGGTAATACTGAATTAGTAATTCCTAATAGTGTCAAGAGAATTGGTGATAGAGCCTTCTATTATCAAGGCGAAATCAACTATGAAAATTCTTCGAGAACTGGTATCAGTACAGTAATTATTGGTAGTGGTGTAGAAGAAATTGGTAGGGAAGCTTTCTCAGCTTGCTATAACTTACGTGAAGTAAGCTTTGTTGGTGAGGCTAAGCTTGCCATTTTAAGAGAAGCGGTATTCCAAAGTACAAATTTAAGTGAATTTATAATTCCTGCATCTGTAACTACTATTCTTGCTGATGCATTCTATGGTACAAAGATTAGTGCTTTAGTAATTCCTAGTAATGTTACAACCTTAGGCGATAGAGCTTTAGCTGGAATGGGAGATTTAGAAGCAATTACAATTCCTGAAACTGTAACAAGCTTTGGTGCCAATGTTTTTGCTGAATGTGATAGTCTTTATATTGATCAAATTACTTTTGCTGAAGGCTTCAAGGGTGCTGTAATTAAGGATGGCGTAATTTATGATAGTAAGGAAGAAACAATTTTATATTTTTATCCTCTTAAGGAAACCTATGTAATGCCAAATACAGTTAAATATATTCCTGCAGGAATTTTTGCAGGAGGCTCTTTAATGGAAATTACCCTATCTAATCAATTAGAGGTAATTGGAGCTGGGGCCTTTGCAGATTCTAGTCTTCAATCAATTGTTATTCCTGCCTCAGTTAAACGTATTGAAAAGAATGCTTTAGCCGTTTGGGGCTTAGAGTCTATAACCTTTGAGGCTGGAAGTCAGCTTGAATACATTGGTGATGAAGCATTTATGTCTACAGAAATTACTTCAATCGAATTATCTGGTACCTTAAAGGAAATTGGTAAAAATGCCTTTATGTTTACAAAAATTCAAAATTTAGTTATACCTGATTCTGTAACAGCAATTGGTGATGGTGCGTTTAAAGAAATTGAAGGCTTAACCTCAGTTACATTACCTGCATCTTTAGTAAATTTAGGTGAAAATATTTTTGAAAGCAGTAAGGGCTTAAAGGAAATTAAGCTTTCAGCAGATGCTAAAAACTTTAAGGTTGTTGATAATGTATTATATACAAAGGACAATTCAGACTTAATTAAGTATGTTGGTATTGAAGCTAGAAAGGAATATAAGGTTCTAGCTGGAACTAAGAAGATATGTGCAGGTGCTTTTGCTGATATTACTCTAGATCAATTAGAATTAGATGAAAGTGTAACTGAAATTAGTGAGCTTGCTTTTGCAAACAACAAGATTAGTAGCTTTGTTATTAATTCTCAAGCTCAAGCTGATATGATAGTTTCAGGTAAGCTTTTATATGTTAATCCATTAGGAAAAATTAATGCCGATTCAATAAAAATTAAAGAAGGTATTACTTTAACAGCTCAAGTAGAAAAATTTTTAGCTGATAATGACTTTACTAAGGCCGAAACGGCTAATGGATATGTATTATATTCACATAAGTAATATAAGCTGCTTTTTATATTTTTAAAGTTTCTTAATTGCTTATTTTTAGTATTAATTGTAGAATAGCTTGAGTTAGAAATAGCTAACACGAAGGGGCCAATAAAATGAAAAAAATTTTTGACTTAAAGAGAGTTATAGCAATTGTTATAGTTTTATTTGGAAGCTTACTTTTATTTAAGGTTAGCGCTAAGGCGGCTGACTTACCAACAATAGAAGCCGGCACATATAAGGCTAATTATGAAATAGGTGGAACCTCAGGAATTGGGGTTAACATGATAAAAAAATATTTTGCTCCTGATTTAGTGATTGAAAGAATAAATGATAATTATTATATGTCACTTACTCAAAAATCTAATAGCCTTGTTGATTTAACCTTAGTTTTAGGTAAAGAACAAAATGGCTATTTTGTAAGCAAAGAGGAAGGGGAAAACAAAACCTATACCTATACCCTTAGTAAAGCTAATTTATTCAGTACCTTAAATTTTAGTGTATTTATTGAAAAAATGGATATGTTTCAAAACTTCAATATCACTATTAAAAAAGAAACTTTAGCTAAGGTTAGTGATACAGTTTTAGATTTAGGTGAAAGGCCTGGTGAATTTATTCCAAGCTTAGATATAGCAGGAGGTACATCTTATGATTTACCATTAAATAAGAGCTTCCGTTTACCTAAGGTAAAGGCAAGCTTTACCGGAAAGGATTTACCTTTAGATATTGAATTAGTCTTTGAAGATACAAGAACTAAAATATCAACTGAAACTATTAAATTTACTAAGGTTGGTCATTATGAAATAGTTTACAAGGCATCAATTTCTGATTATAAGACTTCACTAAATAATGATTCATATAATATTATTAGTGTAAGTGTTAACGTCAGTGAGAATTTAGATGAATTAGTTATTGTATCAGATGATTTAGGAGTTTTACCAGCTGATGCCTATTTACAGGCCGGTAGAGTTGTAAGAGGTAATGAATTTGCCAGAGTAAAAGAGGCTATGAAGAAGGTTTCTGTTAAATATGAGGCCTTTAATATTCAAATTCATAGCGAAAGTAATCTGGATTATAGCTTAAGCAATAAGGTTGAATATCTTATCACCTTAAATAAGGATTACGATGTTGATGGGGTTAAGGTTTATTTTTTAAATGATGAGAATTATCTAACTGAGCTTAGCTCTAAGATTAAGGATAATCGTATTATAGTAGAAACTGATGAAATGGGAATCTTTATTGTTGCTATACCTGGTGTACCATTTGTTATACCAATGTGGGGCTATATGACAATTACAATTAGTGCAGTTATAATTTTAGCTGGTGGTATAACAGCAACCATAATTGTAGTTAGAAAAAAGAAGAAAAAGAAAGCTATTGTAAGTGAATAGCAAAAGAAAAGCCTATCAGGGAATTTTCCTAATAGGCTTTTTATTATGATTTAGCTTCAGTACCTATAAGCTCTAAAAATTGCTTTTCCTTATTGAAATATAAGTAATTATTAAAGGCATCTAATAGCTTAACTATCTCGTCAACTAAGTTATTATAGATTTCAGTAAAATTATCAATTTTTTCTGTTTCTAGCTTAAAGCTGCATTTAAATATTTTATTAATTGCTTTAAGAATGAAAGCTTTAAATTTTGATTTTGTACCACTAAAATTATGGATAAAATAATATTTAATATGATTAGCCTTTTTATAGTAATCTATACTACCAGGATACATTATGGTTTTTCTAATTAGCTCATCCAAAAAATCACTAGAAACAAGGTCTAATTTAAAATAGCCCTTCGAATAGTTTCTGATTAATTCCTTTTCATATATGCTTTTACTTTCAATTAAGCTATTTTGGAGCTTTGCTAAATCAACCTTTGAATTGATTATGGTATGATAGCATAAGTAACCATAGATTAATAGAATACGATCTTGGGGATAATATTCTTTTTTTAATAGTCTAATAGCTTCAGCTATAACCTTATCAAAATTATTTAAAAGGCTAGTAGATATATTTAAGGTATTTTCTTTAAAGGAAAAAGCCTTGTAATAGCTGTCTAAGGTATAAATGTTTATTGCTCTAAAAATTTCATAATTAGTAGGCTTTAATTTATCTAAATACTCAGGCTTAAGCTTGCTTAACGCATCCGTAAATATTTGGTTTATTAGTATTGTTGCTTCCATATGATCACCATATGCATTATATGATTTATTTTTTAGAAAAGCAAATAGGAGTAATTAATATTTGTAATATTAATAATATATAAAAACGCTTTTTTCATATTTTTTATCTATTTATTTGTATCTCTAAATATTTTGTAGTAAAATGAAAGAAGGAGTGTGAATAATTATGAAACATAGACCAGTTATGTTAATGATAATGGATGGTTTTGGATTAGCAGAACCAAGTGAAGGTAATGCTGTATCTTTAGCTAAAAAACCTAATTTAGATAGAATTTTTAGTGAATATTGTACTAAGCATTTAGATGCTTCTGGTGAAGCAGTAGGCTTACCTGATGGCCAAATGGGTAACTCAGAGGTAGGTCATATGAATATCGGTGCTGGTAGAATTGTATGGCAATCTCTTTCTAGAATTAACAATTCTATTAAGACAGGTGAGTTCAGCAATAATGAAGCAATTAATGAAGCTATTGAGAATGCGAAAAAGCATAATAGCAAGTTTCATATTTTAGGACTTTGCTCTGATGGTGGTGTACATTCTCATGTCGATCATATTATTGCTCTTTCTAAGCTAGCTCATGACAAAGGAATTAAAGATGTTTACTACCATGCTTTTTTAGATGGTCGTGACGTTGCACCTACATCAGCTGCACAATACTTACATAAGATTGTTGATGAGGGTAATGTTAAGGCAGCTACAGTTGGTGGCAGATATTATGGTATGGATCGTGATAAGAATTACGATCGTATTCAAGTTGCCTATGATGCTATGACTAAAAATATTGGTAAGCATGTAAATGATGCCTTTAAGGGTATCGAAGAATCTTATGCTGAAGGTATAACTGATGAATTTATGGTACCTTTCATTGCTGATGAAAATGGTATGATTCAGTCTAACGATAGCGTTGTATTCGCAAACTTTAGACCTGATAGAGCTATTCAAATCGCAACAGCTTTATCAAATCCTGATGGTATTATCTATAATCCTGATAAGCCTTATAGATTAAATACAATTGGTGGACCACGTGATTTATTCTTTGTATCAATGATGAAATATGCTGATACAGTAAATGGTCCATTAGCTTTTGGCTTACAAAAGCTTGAAAACCTTTATGGTGATGTTTTAGCCGCTCATGGCTTAAAGCAATTAAGAATTGCTGAGACTGAGAAGTATGCTCACGTAACTTTCTTCTTTGATGGTGGTGCTGATAGACAAATTGAAGGCGCTGATAGAATCTTAGTTAATTCACCAAAGGTTGCAACCTATGACTTACAACCAGAAATGAGTGCATATGAGGTTACAGATAAGGTTGTAGAGGCTATTGAGTCAGAAAAATATGATTCAATAATCTTAAATTTTGCTAACTGTGATATGGTTGGCCACACTGGTGTTATTCCTGCAGTTGTTAAGGCTGTAGAAGCGGTTGATGAGTGTGTTGGTAGAGTTGTTGAGGCTCTTGATAAGGTTGGCGGTGTTGCTTTAATTACAGCTGATCATGGTAACTGTGAAAAGCTATTAGATGAAGAGGGCAAGCCATTTACTGCTCATACAACAAATTTAGTACCAGTATGCGTAACAGATAAGAATATTAAGCTTCGTGATGGTATTTTATCTGATATCGCGCCTACTCTATTAGAGCTTTTAGGAGTAGAGAAGCCTGAGGATATGACTTCTAGCTCACTTATTGTTCACGATGAGCAATAATTAAATCTTTAGCATTGCTAAAGTGCTCTTCCAAAAATTAAATATTACTTCAGGGTAGGGTGTAAGTCCCAACCGGCGGTAAAGTCCGCGAGCGTTAGCATGAACAGGTGTGATTCCTGTACCGACAGTAGAGTCTGGATGGAAGAAGTTTAAATTTTAAAGGATACCCTGTTTTCATTTTTGGGTATCCTTTTTTAATTAAGGAGAGAATAAAATGAAACAAGAAAAATTAAAGCAAGAAAATTTAGAAGCTACTAGTAAAGTAGCATTGGATTCGTCAAAGGCTGAATCTAAATGTAAATTTAAAAAGGCAATTAAAAGTAGGGTTACAGTAAAAAGAATTGCAGTTCTTGCAGTGCTTTCTGCCTTATCATCAGTTTTATATGCCTTTAATTTTCCCTTAGCATTTATGTTTCCAGGCTTTTTGAAAATCAACTTTTCAATGCTACCAATTTTATTTGCAGTATTTTTATTAGGCTGGACTGATGCTATATTAGTAGCTATTATTAGAGGATTAATCGGCTTCTTTGTTTTAGGTAGCCATACGAGCGGTGTAGGAGAAATAGCCGATGTTTGTATAGCCATAATCGTTATTTTATCTACAGCATTAGTTAAGCATCATAGTGATAATTTTTGGGCTTTGTTAGGTACAATTATTGGTTCATGGATTTTAGCTGGTGTACTAACAAATGTTTTAATTAATATTCCACTATATACAACAATTGGTGGTATGACAATTGATATGTTAGTTGGTGCTTGCTCAATTATTCCAGGTATTAATGAGGATAATTTCATGCTACTTTATATAACGGTTGCAGTAATACCATTTAACGCCTTGATTTCAATAATCTTAGGCTTTGTTACACTTTTATGCTATAAGAGATTAGAAAAAACTAATGCATTTAATTTATAATATTAATTAGGGTCTTGCTATTTAGCAGGGCCCTTTTTAAATGAGTTTTTATGAAAACATTCAAAAACGCTTTCATCCCATTTTCATAGTCGAATAACTACACAAGTGACCAATTTTAAGTTATAATAGAAGTGTATTTTATGGTGACAAAAAATTTTGAATAGGAGATGTATTTATTTATGCCATTTATTACTGATGTATACGCAAGAGAAATTCTTGACTCTCGTGGTAACCCTACTATTGAAGTTGAGGTTACAACTGAATCTGGTGCTTGGGGACGCGCTTTAGTTCCAAGTGGAGCATCTACAGGTGAGCATGAGGCAGTTGAGTTACGTGATGGAGACAAGACTCGTTTTATGGGTAAGGGCGTTCTTAATGCTGTAGAAAACGTTAACGATATTATTGCAAAGGCTGTTTTTGGTTTAGATGTTCGTGATCAAGTTTTAATTGATAAGACTATGATTGCTTTAGACGGAACTGAAAACAAAGCAAAATTAGGTGCAAACGCAATTTTAGGTGTATCTATTGCTTGTGCTCGTGCAGCAGCAGATTTTTATGGTATTCCTTTATATAATTATTTTGGTGGTTTTAATGCAAAGCAATTACCATTACCAATGATGAACATTTTAAATGGTGGTGCTCATGCTGATTTCTGTATCGATTTCCAAGAAATCATGATTTTACCTGTTGGCGCTTCATCAATTAAGGAAGCTGTTCGTATGGGCGCAGAAGTATTCCACAACTTAAAAACTATTTTAAAGAAGAATGGTTACAATACTGCAGTAGGTGATGAGGGTGGTTATGCACCTAAGCTATCATCTAACACTGAAGCTTTTGAGCGTGTTGTTGAGGCTATTAAGGCAGCAGGTTATGTACCAGGTGAAGATATTTGCTTAGGTATCGACGTTGCAGCTAGTGAATTCTATGATAAAGAAACTGGTTTATATACTTTAAAGGCTGATAAGGGTCAATTCAACAGCCAAGAAATGGTTGACAAGTATTATATTCCATTAACAGAAAAATTCCCAATTATTACTATCGAAGATGGTCTTGCTGAGGATGACTGGGAAGGCTGGAAGTATATGACTGATAAGTTAGGCAAGAAGATCCAAATCGTTGGTGATGACTTATTCGTAACTAACACTAAGCGTTTAGCTAAGGGTATTGAAATGGGTGTTGCTAACTCAATTCTAATTAAGGTTAACCAAATCGGTACTTTAACTGAAACTTTCGAAGCAATCGAAATGGCTAAGCGTGCTGGCTATACAGCAATCGTATCACACCGTTCAGGTGAAACTGAAGATACTACAATCGCTGATATCGTTGTAGGTACTAACGCTGGTCAAATTAAGACTGGTTCAGCTTCTCGTACTGACCGTATCGCTAAGTACAACCAATTAATCCGTATCGAAGACGAATTAAATCAACGTGGTACTGAAAGCGTAGCTACATTTGCTGGTAAGAAGTCAATTTACTGCATTCGCTAATTAATATTTAAAAGGTCTCATTTTCTTAAATGGGACCTTTTTTTTCATTTCTACATATATTATAATATATAAAATACAGGTAGGTGATATTGTGATAGAAAGCTATAAGGATTTTAAAAATTACCTTACACATTTAGATAGAAGACCTAAATTACTTTTGCATAGCTGCTGTGCTCCTTGTAGCAGCCATACCTTGACTGTTTTAAAGGATTATTTTGATATTACAATTTATTATTCTAATGATAATATTTATCCGGAAGAGGAATTTTTTATAAGAGCAGAGGAACAAAAAAAGCTTATTTCAGAAATGGGCTTGGATATTAAAGTGGTAGTTGATAGCTTTAATAAGGCAAATTATGATGAAGCGGTTAAAGGATTAGAGAATTTAGGGGAAAGAAGTATTAGATGCTATAATTGTTACGAGTTCAGAATGGAAAAAACTGCAGCATATGCTAAAGTGCATGGCTTTGATTTTTTCACAACCACTCTATCAATATCACCATATAAAAACAGTGAATGGATTAACGAAATTGGCTATAGGCTAGAAGAAAAGTATGGTGTTAAATTTTTATATTCTAACTTTAAAAAGGAGGATGGCTACAAGGATTCGATTCGTTTAAGCCATGAATATAACTTATATCGTCAGGATTATTGTGGCTGTATCTATTCACTAGCAGAAAGGAAGGCGCATTTAGATGAAGAATAAAAGAGCGTTAGTCTTTTGTGGTGGTGGCTCTAAGGGAGCCTACCAAATGGGAGTATGGGAAGTATTAAGAGAATTAAATATTGATAAATTTGATATAGTATGTGGCACATCAATTGGCGCTTTAAATGCAGTTATGTATTGCCAAAATGATTTTGATTCTTGTATGGAAATTTGGAATACGACAAGAAATAATACAGTTATGACGGTTCCGATTACTGTCGATTCTAGTGGAATCAGAGGAGCAATTAGAAATGTCAAGGATTTATTGCCTTTTTTACGTTCCTACATTAAGGAAAAGGGTGCTGATATAAAGCCCTTTAGGGAGCTAATGGAAAAATACATTGATCCTAAAAAGGTTAAGGAATCACCAATTAAATTTGGTTTAGTTACCGTTGAGTTTCCTAGTATGAAGCCAGTTTTAGTTAGAGTAAATGAATTGCCAGAGGATAAAATTATTCCCTATGTATTAGCCTCTGCCTCATGCTTTCCTTTATTTCCGGTATGCAAAATTGATGATAAAAGCTATATAGATGGAGGCTATTTTGATAACCTACCAATTGATTTAGCTATTTCAATGGGAGCTAAGGAAATTGTTGCGATTGATTTAGATAACAATGTAACGCATATTGAATATGTTAATAAGCCATATATTAAGTATATTTATCCTAGTCAGCCTCTAGGTGGCTTCTTTGATTTTAAGCCTGAATTAATAAAGCATAACCGAATTCTTGGCTATAATGATGCTTTAAAAAGCTATGGTAAGTGCTTTGGCTTTAAATATACCTTTAGCGAAAATAGTATTAAGAAAAAATACGCTAGAGGCTTCTATTATGATTTGTTAGATGTAATGAAGGAATTTAAATATCGTAAGCTAAAGACTCAGGTTAAAACTCCTGAGGGAAGTAATCTATTTGAGATACTTGAAAAGGATATTTATAGGCCTCTTGATATAAATGATTATTATATAAGAGGTATTGAAGAAACCTTGGCTTTATTTGAGATTGATTATTTAAAGATTTATAATTTTGAGGAAGCAAGGACAATAGTTTTTAATAAGATTAATGAGATTGAGACTCCATTAAATTCAATTGATGAATATTTTGTATTATCCTCTAAATCAAAGCGTCGTGAATATTTAAAGGAACAGGATAGCTTAGTTATTTTAAATGAGCTAACTAAGCTAACCAAATTTAATAGTGATTTAATTTTTGATATTTTAGAGGTTTATCCTGAAGTAATAATAGCCTTTATTTTATATAAGCTTTGGCTAGCTTAGTTTTTTAAAATATAAATTATGCAGTTTTTCTCCTATTAAGAGACTTAACTGCATTTTTTAAAAATATTTATAGGAAAAAAAGCCTAAAAATGCTATAATTTTTTAATGGGTGTCCCTTTAAGGCTTGAACTTTTTGAAAGGAAGTGATTCAAAATGATTTATAGGATTAATGAAAAATTTAATAATTATAGCTTGATAGATTTTTTGAATTACTTTCATTTAGCTAAGAAAAAAATTCATAATTTATTTATGGATAAGGCTATTAGTGTTAATGGAAAGCTTGCTAGCAGAAATCAGACTTTAAAGACTGGTGATGAGCTTGAAATAATTTATAAGGAAATGGTCAACTATAAGCCCTATAAGGCTAAAATTAAGGTTTTATATGAGGATGATTATTTATTGATCATTGATAAGCCAGTAGGTTATTTAGTTCATCCAGATGAGGTTAATACAACTAGAACTGTTTGTAATATGGTTGCGAATTATTATTTAGAAAATAATATTTTTTATACAGTTAAATATATTCATAGGCTAGATATTGAAACTAGTGGTGTTTTAGTTTTTGCTAAGGATATGCTAACAGAAAGCTTTTTTAATTATTGCTTTAGTATTCATAGCTTCAAGCGTTATTATTTATTATTAGCCTCTGGTAATGTTAAGCCTGATATGGGAACCATTGATGCTCCAATTGGGGAGGATAGGCATCATAATCAGCGTAGAAGGGTTTCTAAAACAGGACAAGAGGCTATAACTCACTATAAGGTTTTAAAATATTATAAGCATTTTAGCCTTTGTGAGGCCTTATTAGAAACTGGTAGAACTCACCAAATTAGAGTTCATTTTAAGTATTTGGGTTATCCTTTAGTTGGTGATGAATTATATGGTGGAAGCCTAAGGCATGCTAGTAGAGTTATGCTTCATAGCTATCGATTTGAATTTTATCATCCTCTTAAAGATAAGGATATGGTAGTAGAAGCTAAAATCCCTAGTGATTTTAAAGAGTTAATGGAGTGATTATATGTTGTTTGGAAAGTATGTTAATCAATTTTATAAAAAATATGCTTGGTTCTTTGTAGCTGGCCTTTTAGCCTTACTTGCTGTTAACTATTTTCAATTATTTATACCAGAAATATTTGGTAAAATAGTTGATGGAATTAGTGATGGTAGTATTTTAAAAGATCCAAGTATAATTAATTCAATGCTATGGAAAATCGGCTTTATTGCTTTAATTATGTTTTCTGGTCGTTTTGCTTGGCGCTATGCAATTTTTGGCATTGGTGTTAGGGTAGAAGCAGATATGCGTGATATGATGTTTGCTCATTCAGAAAAGCTCTCTGAGACCTATTATAAGAAAAATAAAACAGGTGCACTAATGTCCTTATACACAACTGATTTGTTTACAATTAAGGAAATATTTGGCCGTGGAACAGTTATGATAATTGACTTTGTTTTTCTAGGCTCAATGGTTTTAGTTAAGATGTTTATTTTAAACTGGATTTTAACCTTGATTGTTTTAGGACCAGCTTTATTATTAGGCTTTGTTTTTATGCGTTATGGTAAAAAAATGGAGGTAAAGTTCAAAAAGGTTCAAAAATCTCATGCTGAAATTTCTGATTTTACACAAGAAAATATTACTGGTATTAGCGTAATTAAAGCCTTTGTTAGAGAAAAGGGAAAAGCTGATGAGTTTGATAGCATTAATGAGAATAATTATAAGAAGAGTATTGATTATTTGAAGTCATATATGAGCTTTAACTCGTTTTTAATGATTATTTTAAATCTAATTGTCGCTACCTTTTGTGCAGTTGGTACATATTTAATTGTTGGTGATAAAATGGGCTTTACGGCAGGTGATTTACTAGCCTTCGTTTCTTATTTTAACACCTTAACCTGGCCAATGATGGCAATTGGTATGATTATTAACTTAAGAAGTCAGGCTAAGGCTTCCTTAAAGCGCGTAACTGAATTATTAGATGAGGAGCCTGAAATTAAGGATAACAATAATACTGCAGTTGAAATTGGGGGCAAAATAACCTTCAATCATTTGAATTTTCATTATCCAGATGATCCTGAATTAGTTTTAGATGACATCAATTTTACCATTAATAAGGGTGAGATTGTTGGTATTTTAGGTCATACAGGCTGTGGTAAAACGACCTTAGTTGATTTGCTTTTACGTATGTATAACTTGGATAAAAATAGTATTCTCTTAGATGATACAGATATTATGGATATTAGTGTTAAGAAGGTAAGAGAATCAATTGGCTATGTGCCACAGGATAATTTCCTATTTAGTGATACAGTAAGAAATAATATAGCTTTTTCTAATATGAACTTATTAGATGAAGATATAATAAAGGCTGCTCAGCTTGCTGATGTTGATGAGAATATTAATGGCTTTAGTGAGGGGTATGCAACTATGGTAGGTGAAAGAGGAGTAACCTTAAGTGGTGGGCAAAAGCAAAGAATTAGTATTGCAAGAGCGTTAATTAAAAATCCGCCAATTATGATTTTTGATGATTCAGTTAGTGCAGTAGATACGAAAACTGAGGAAAGTATTTTAAGAAATTTAAGGGAAAATCGTGTTGGCAAGACTACTATTATGGTAAGCCATCGTATTAGTACGGTTAAGAATCTGGATAAAATAATTTTATTAGATGAGGGTAAGGTTGTAGGAATTGGCAACCATGATGAGCTTTTAGCTTCATCTGAGCTTTATCAAAAGATGGTTAATTTACAATCCTTAGAAAAGGAGGTAAATTAATTATGAAATCAGATAATAAAGAAAGAAAATATAGTGATGCTAAGGTTTTAGGCATTTTATTAAGATTTGCTAAGCCTTATAGGTTTCAATTGATTTTAGGTATTTTCTTGACAATGGTTACGGTAATGATTAATTTATTGCCTGCCTATGTTCAAGGTGAAATTATTGGTATTTTAGATAATCCGGCTTTTTCAAGCCAGGATAAATTAACAAGAACTCTTATTTTAATTGCTGCCTTTATGGGAATTGTTGTCATTGGTATAGGTATTAGCTATGTTGGTGGTATGCTTATTCAAAATGTTGGTCAAAAGATTTTGGTAGGAATTCGTCGTGATGTTTTTTTGAAAATTGAATCATTATCAATTAGTAAAATAAATGAAACACCTGTAGGTAAGCTAGTTACCAGGGTTACTAGTGATACTCAGCAATTAAATGATTTCTTTACTAATGTTTTAGTAACCTTTATTACAAGCTTTTTAACTATTATTTTAGTATTCATTTATATGTTTATGCTATCCTGGAAGCTAACCTTAATTTTACTATGTGTTATGCCAGTTTTAGTTATTGTTACAATTTTATCAAAGCATTATTCAAGGGTTGTTAGTCGTAGGGTTAGAACAGATGTAAGTAATGTAAATTCCTTCCTATCTGAGAATTTAAGTGGTATGAAGGTTACTCAAATTTTTAATCAAGAGGATACTAAGCTAGAAGAATTTAGAAGAAAAAATGATACACTTAAGAAATCATCAATTGTTCAAATTTTAGTAGGTGCCCTATTCCAGCCTTTAATTTATGTTTTATTCCTAGTAAGTCAAATTGTTGTTATATACTTTGGTATTGGTACTATAAGTAGTGGTATATTATTACCGAAGGATTTCGTAAAATTCTATTATTACATAAATAGCTTCTTTACTCCAGTACAGCAGCTGGCTGATTTATTTAGTCAGGCTCAGCAATCATTTGCTGCAACAGAAAAGATTTTAGGTGTTTTAGAAAATGAATCTGAGCCCGCCGAAGAAGGTATAGGGGTTGATCATTTTGCTGGAAAGATTGAGTTTAGAAATGTATGGTTTGCCTATGAGCAGGAAAACTGGATATTAAAGGATGTTTCTTTTATTGTTAATCCTAAGGAAACTGTTGCCTTTGTTGGTGCTACTGGTGCTGGTAAAACAACAATATTAGGCTTAATTGTTCGTAATTATGAAATTCAAAAGGGAACAATTTTAATCGATGATATTGATGTTAAAACTATTAAGCTTACCTGCTTAAGAAAATTAATTGGTCAAATGCTTCAAGATGTATTTATGTTTAGTGGAACTATCGAATCTAATATAACCTTAAATAATCCTAAGTTTACTAGAGAAGATGTTATAGATGCGACTAAATATGTTAATGCTGATAGTTTTATTAATAAGCTTCCAGATGGCTACAATCATGAGGTTTTAGAGCGTGGTGGTAACTTTTCAGCAGGTCAACGCCAATTAATAAGCTTTGCTAGAACAATTATTAATAAGCCTAATATTATGATTTTAGATGAGGCTACAAGTAATATTGATACAGAAACAGAAATGTTGATTCAAAGCAGCTTAGAAAAAATGATGAACGTTGGTACGATGCTTATAGTTGCCCATAGATTATCAACAATTCAGCATGCGGATAAAATTATAGTTTTAAAGCATGGTGAAATTATGGAAGAGGGTAATCATCAAGCTCTTTTAAAGAAAAAGGGAATGTATTATAATTTGTATCGTATTCAATATAAGGGTCAGGAGAAGATTAATGAAGCATAATTTAAGAATCATAAGCTGTTCAATAATTGCCTTAATTTTCATAGGCCTTATAGGTGTAATAATGTTTTTAGAGATACCTAGAATTAAATATACCTATGATGAAAAAAATGATGCTTATACTATAGCAAGGGTATATGGTGATTCTAAGCGCTATACAATTCCTAGTAATTATAAGGGAAAAAGGATTTATAGAATTGGTAGAAAGGCTTTTCAAAATCATAGTAATTTAGAGGGCCTAGATTTTGAAGGCGAAATTAATATTGAATATATTGATCAGCTTGCGTTTTATAATTGTGATTCATTAGTAGATATTGTTATTCCAGAATCAGTGGAATTTATTGGAAATAATGCCTTTTTAAATTGCTCAAGCTTAAAAAGTGTTAGATTTAATGCTTCAAGCAGTTTGAAAAAATTAGCTGGTGCTGTATTTTATGATTGCCAGGATCTAGAACTAGTATCTTTACCAAAGAGCTTATTAGAGATTGGTACTAATTGCTTCTTAAATACCAATATTTCACGCTTGGAAATATATAGAAGCACTAGCATATTAGTTGATGCTTTGGCTGGTGTTGATATGGATAATGTAGTTATTTTAGACAACTAGAAAGGATTTTTTATGGAATTAGAACGTTTACAAAAGGTTTTAGCAGAGGCTGGTATTGCTTCACGTAGAGCTTCTGAAAAAATTATCACTGATGGTAGAGTTAAGGTTAATGGTGAGGTTGTAACTCTATTAGGAACTAAGGTTAGAAGCGGTGATATTATTTTAGTAGATAATAAGCCAATCACCAAGGAAGAAAAGGTTTACTTTTTGCTAAATAAGCCTCAGGGCTATATTACAAGCCTGACTGATAAAAATAAAAAGCGCATTATCGCTTCCTTATTAGGTGATGATGTTAAGAGTAAAAGAGTATTTCCAGTTGAAATTTTAGATGCTGATATAGCAGGTGCTTTAATTTTAACTAATGATGGTGACCTTGCCTATAAGCTTACAAGAAGCCACAAGGAAATTAGCAAAACCTATCAAATTAGAGTTGAGGGCATTTTAAATCAGGATGCGGTAAATAAGCTAATGAAGGGCTTTACGTTTAATGGTAAAATGACTAAGCGTGCTCGAATTGATAATGTTGATTTTGATCGTGAGCATAGGAGTACCTTATTTTATTTAACTATACCTTTAGTTAAAAATAGTGAGGTTAAGGATATTATGAAGTCATTAGGCTTCCCTGTAAAAAAGGTTAAGATTCAAAGCTTTGCTGGAGTTTCAATTGAAGGCTTATCTGAGGGAGAGTATCGTCAGCTTAAGCCACATGAAATTAAGCAGCTTTATGGTATATAGGATAGTAATAATTTAATAAATAAGCCGAGAATGAAAAATAAAGCCTTTAAAGTGGAAAAATAGGAGTATCTATTGTTTACTTTAAAGGCTTATTTATGTTATAATTATAAAGAATATAAGGAAGTGAATGAGATGGCAAACATTCAGGTTGCACTTGATGGTCCAGCCGGGTCTGGGAAATCGACAATAAGTAAAAAAATAGCCGAAAAATTAGGCTTTGTCCATATAGATACAGGAGCAATGTTTAGAGCGATTACATTATATGTATTAGATAACAGCATTGAAATAGAAGATGAATCACAATATGGTTTTTTAGATGAAATTGAAATTAAATATTCTAATGATAAAATCCTATTAAATGGTAAGGATGTATCAAAGGAAATTAGAACTGATAGAGTTACAAAAAATGTATCAGCTGTAAGTCGCTTAAAGGTAGTAAGAGACAAGATGATTCATTTAGAGCGTAATGCAGCTAAGACTGGTAAAATCCTAATGGATGGTCGTGACATTGGTACAGTTGTATTACCACATGCAGATGTAAAGGTGTTTTTAACAGCTTCAAAAGAGGAAAGAGCAAGACGTAGAAGACTAGAGCTAGTTGAAAAGGGTGTTGATGTTTCCTATGAAGAGGTTTTAAAGGATATAATCGAAAGAGATAGGAAGGATAGCACTCGTGCTATTGCTCCACTTAAGCAGGCAGAGGATGCTGTTTTATTGGATACGACAAACCTTAATATTGATGAGGTTTGTGATGAGATCATAAAAATTGTTTTAGATAAGGTAGGTAAGAAAATGAGTGATGTAAAAGAAATCCAAAGCATGGAAGATGTAAATATTGATGACTTTGGTAATAAGCCAAGAAAGGGTCAAATTGTAACTGGTACAGTAGTAGGTGTAACACCTAATGAAGTATTCTTAGACTTACATCAGTTTACAGAGGGTAGAATCCATTTGGATCATTACACTCTTGATAAGAATATTACTACTTTTGATGGTTTAGTAAAAGTAGGCGATGAAATGACAGTTGAAATTACTAAGGTTGATGATAATGACTATAGCGGTTCAATTTACTGCAGCCGTTTAAAATTAATTAAGGAAGAAAAATTCAATGAATTAGCAAAATTCGTTGAGGATAAGACAAGCATTGAGGTTAAGGTTGAGCGTGAAAATGCTAATAAGGGCTTCTTTGTAAATTATCAAGGCTTCCATTTCTTTATGCCAAAGAGCCAAGCTCCAAGAGATACTAAGGTTGGCGATAAGGTTACAGTTAGAATTTTAAGCTTGGATACTGATCGTAAATCAGCATTAGTTTCAGCTAGAGTTCTTGCTGATGAGGCTCGTGAAGAAAATATTAATAATGAATTAGAAAGCATCCATGAAGGTGATGTATTAACTGGTAAGGTTGTTAAAATTTTACCTTTCGCATGTTTTGTACAATTTAACTATGTACAAGGTATGCTACGTTTACCTGAGATTTGCCATACATACATTGAAAAAATTGAAGATGTATTAGCAGTTGGTGATGAAGTTACAGTTAAGGTTTTAAGTGTAAAGAATGGTAAGATTACTTTAAGCCGCAAGGCATTATTAAAGACTCCAATTGAAGAGTATGCTGAAAATCATAAAAAAGGTGACAAGGTTACTGGTAAGGTTGTTAGCAAATTACCTTATGGTATCTTATTAGAGGTAGCTCCAAGCGTTCGTGGTTTATTACACCAATCAGAATATAGCTGGAATCCAGATGATAATTTCAATGATTATGTAAAAATTGGTGATGAGGTTGAGGTTGCTATTAATGAAATTAATCCTGAGAAAGAAAGAGTTTCATTATCTCGTAAGGCTTTAATCGATAATCCATGGGCAAGAGTAGATGCTAAGGTTGGCGATATTGTTGATTGCAAGATTGTTGAGGTTGATACAAACGGTATGACTGTTGAAACACTTGGTGTTAATGGTTTCATTACAGCTCCTGCAGCTTTAACAGAAGCTCAAAATGGTAAGCTAGATGATTATTATTCAGCTGGTGATGAAGTGAAGGCAATGATCACTGAAATTAGACCACGTGAATGGAAATTACGTTTAAGCATTCGTAAAATCGCTGAAGCTGAAGCTCGTGAAGAATATGAAAAGTATATGGACAATCAAGAAGGCGAACAAACTGCCACTCTTGGTGATATGTTCAAGGACGTATTAGAAAAGTAAAGATAGGAGTGGATAAAAATGTTGCCAAAAATTGCTATTGTTGGTAGACCTAATGTTGGTAAATCTTCATTATTTAATCGTATTCTTGGCTATAGATTATCCATCACTGATGATAAGCCAGGAGTAACTAGAGATAGAATATATGCTAAGGGCTCTTGGTTATCAAAAGAATTCTATATGATTGATACAGGGGGCATCGAAATTAAAGATGCTCCCTTTTCAGTAGAAATCAAGGCTCAGGTGGATATCGCAACAACTGAAGCAGATGTTATAATCTTTGTTGTTGATGGTAGAAGCCTAGTTACAGATGATGATATGTATATTGCTAGAATGCTATATAAAACTAAAAAGCCAGTTATTTTAGCAGTAAATAAGGTTGATGACCAAAAATTTATGGACACAATCTATGATTTCTATAGCTTAGGCTTTGGTGAGCCAATTCCTGTTTCAAGCTTACATGGTATAGGTGTTGGTAACCTACTTGATGTAATGATTGAAAACTTCCCTAAGAAGGAAGCCCTAAAGGAACCAGATGGAATAAAGTTTAGTTTAATTGGTCGTCCTAATGTTGGAAAGTCTTCTTTAACTAATGCTTTATTAAAGGAAAATAGAGTAATAGTTTCACCTATTGCAGGTACAACTCGGGATGCAATTGACTCTGAGTTTACCTATAATGGAGAAAAGTATGTTGTAATTGACACAGCAGGCTTGAAAAAACGTGGAAAGGTTTATGAAAACACTGATAAATATAGTGTTATTCGTAGCGTGGATGCAGTAGTTAGAAGTGATGTTGTGCTTTTAGTTTTAGATGCTTCAACTGGCATTCAAAATCAAGATACTCACGTAGGTGAATATGTTGAGATGTATAATAAGCCTTGTATTATTGTTGTGAACAAGTGGGATTTAGTTGAAAAGGACACTAATACCATGCAGGAATTTATCGATGAAATTCGCGATACCTTCAAGTATTTAGAGCACGCACCAATCGTTTTCCTTTCAGCTAAGGAAAATAAGCGTATTGATACCTTATTCCCACAAATTAAGCTTGCAAGTGAGGCATATCATAGAAGAATACCTACTTCAACCTTGAATGATGTAATTACTGATGCTGTAGCGATGAATCCTACATCTGAATTTAATGGTGGTAGAGCTAAATTCTATTATTGCTCACAGGTTGGGGTTGAGCCACCAACCTTTGCATTCTTTGTTAATGATGCTAATTACATTCATTTCTCTTATAAGAGATATTTAGAGAATCAAATCAGAAAAAATTTCGACTTCTTTGGTACACCAATAAAGTTTGAATTCAAGAAAAGAGACTAAAAATGAAAATTACAATCATAGGCGGTGGAGCTTGGGGTACAACACTGGCCCAAGCGCTTGCAGATAATAATAATGAAGTGTTAATTAGAGATATAAATGAGGACTTTGTTAATCGTATTAATAATGATCATGTGCATCCTTCGTTTGATTTAACTATTCCTTATTTAATTAAGGCTACAACTAATTTAGATGAGGCCTTAAGCTTTAGTGACGTAATTGTTTTATGTGTTCCTACTAAGGTAATAAGAAATGTTTTAAAGGAAATTAATCAAATGCTAACTAGTCCAAAGCTATTTGTTAATGTTAGTAAGGGTATAGAGCCTTCAACCTCAGCCTTGGTTAGTGAAATTGTTGAGGTTGAAATTTCTCAAGAAAATTTAAAGGGCTTTGTTGTCCTATCAGGACCAAGCCATGCTGAAGAAATGATTTTTAGAAAGCTAACAACCTTAGTTAGTGCCTCTAATAACCAAGAAAATGCTAAATTTGTTCAGCATTTATTTGCCAACGAGGAATACCTAAGAGTTTATACATCAGATGATGTTATTGGTGTTGAGGTTGGCGGTGCTATTAAAAATGGTATTGCAGTAGTTTCAGGTATTTGCTCAGGCTTAAAGCTCGGTGAGAATGCTAGAGCTGCTTTAATTAGTCGTGGTATGATAGAATTAGTAAGAATAGTTGAAGCCTTAGGTGGTAAAAAGGAAACTGCTTATGGTTTAAGTGGCTTAGGGGACTTAATTGTTACAGCATCATCATTAAACAGCCGTAACTTTCAAGCAGGTCTTCGTATAGGTGAAGGTCAATCAGCTGAAGAGGCTGTTTCTAATTCAAAGCAAACTGTTGAGGGTGTGAGAACAATCGAAGCAACTCATCAAATTGCGCAAAAATACAAATTAGAATTACCTATTCTTGAAACAGCATATCAACTATTATTCGGCGATTTAGGGGTTAATGAGGCTAAAAAAATTCTTTTAGCGCGTAAATTAAAGGCCGAGTAATATTGAAATATCTAAAAACAATGTTATAATATATTGTAATAAAAATACGGAGGAAAGTATATGAACAAGGCAGAATTAGTTTCAATTGTTGCAGAAAACTTAAATATCACTAAGATTGATACTGAGCGTACTCTTGATGGCTTTTTAGAGGCAATTTATGATTCATTAAGCAGAGGCGAAAAGGTGGTTATTTCAGGTTTTGGAACATTTGAAGTGAGAAATAGAGTTGAAAGAACTGGTCGTAATCCTAGAACTGGAGAAGACATAGTTATTCCTGGTCAAAAAAGTCCAGCTTTTAAGGCTGGTAAGGCTATGAAGGCGGCAGTAAAATAGGACGAAAGTCCTATTTTTGTTTATATGGATAAAATTAGACAAATAATTTATGAAAATAATCTAAGTGAATTAGAAGAATATTTAAAATATAATGATATAAATTACTTAGATGAAAAAAACAATTCCTTACTTCATTATGCCATTATTTATAAAAAGCTTGAGATTGCCTATTACCTTATTAAGGAGCATATCTTTGTAAATCAGGCTAATGTCATTTCAGAAACTCCTCTTTTTTTAGCTGTCCATTTTAATTTAATTTCCCTTGTTGATACCTTGCTTAAAAATAACGCCAATCCTAATCTATTAAATAGTGAGGGAGAAACACCTTTTTATCATGCTTGCTTTTTAGGCAGAAAAGAAATAATATCCTTATTTACTGAATATTATAAGTGTGATTTTAGTATTAAAAACAATAGAGGGGAAAACGCCTTATTTGCTTTAATTAGAAATAATGATTTTTCCCTATTTGAAAAATATTATAGTAAAGAGCTATTATATTCTAAAAACAATAGTGGGGCAACTATGCTGCATATTGCTAGCATGTATCAGGATATTGGCTTTCTCAAATTTTTTATTCAAGAGGGCTTGAATCCTAATATGCTTGATCGCTTTAATGAGGGCCCATTATTTTATGCTCTTAAAAGTGATAATAAGAAGAATATAGAATATTTGTTAAAATGTGGTGCTTTAACTAGCTTAAAAAATCAGTCTGGGAATGACTTTAAAGCAGAGCTTGGAGAAAGCTATTGGCATTTTATGGATTTAGATAGAACCATGGAATATAGAAAAAAATTTCCTTTACATTATGCAATTATTTTAAACGATATTGATTTATTTTCTAATAGTCTTACCTTTGAAAATATTGTAAAGGAGGACTTTTTAGGTAATAAGGCTATATTTTTAGCAAAATTATTAGAAAAAAGAAAATTTTATAAAGAGATTAAGTATAAAGAAAGTCAAAGTGTTTCATTAAAGCAAAAAAAATGGTAAAATTAGACTAGAGGTATTCTTGCAATTAATTAGATTGTATGCTATAATCTCTCACGGTAGAAAAAGAGAGGTTAAAAGCCTCTCTTTATTTGATATTGGTAGTGTCAAATAAGTTATGAAAAATTGGTTTACAATGATAGTAAAGATGAA
>JAHHSV010000039.1 GCA_020025015.1 Anaeroplasmataceae bacterium | reverse complement strand
ATTTAGGTAGAATTTTAACTAATAAAAATTATATTATATCCGAAAAAGTAATCTCTTCAAAAATAACGATAGTTCCATCAAATAATGAAGAAAAAATTTTTTTAAACTATATTGATAAAATATTAAGCTAATCACACAATAAATATATCACTACTTAAATCTATTTCTTCTTGTTCAGTTCTTTCGCCAGATAATAATATCATATTTCTATATTGATTATCAGTTATTTTTAAAATCCTAATATTTCCTCTGCTTGGTATATTTTCTGAAAACCTATTTATATACTTTTTAGCTTCAGTATCGTTCAAACAAAAACGTGAATAAATAGAATATTGAATCATTATAAAGCCATTTTTAATCAATTTTTGATGAAATCTTGAATAAATTCTACGTTGTTCTATTGTATCAACAGGTAAATCAAACATTAAAAGTAATTGCATGTGCCTATAATTATTAATCTTCATAAAATTTATTGGCTACTATTTCAGGCAAAAGCAATCCATTAACATCACCTGTTTTATATACATATATTAAGCTTTCAATCATTTTGATCATTGCATATTCAACTTTATAGATTTTATCCATCTTAACATAATATGTTAGTAATTTAATCATCTTTATTCTCATCTCTTTTTCTAACGGAAAAGAGATTTTATTTAAATTAAAATATAACAAATAGTCAACTAGTGGTCTAAAAGGTTCAATCAAATCTGAAGCTAAATTATATGGATTTCTACTAGAATTATGCCAAATACCATAATTAGTACTAAAGCCATAGCTAACTAATAATCTGGTCAATGCTGAATGTAAAATCGAATATCCGTAATCTAAGGCACTTGAAATCATATTATTTCCAAATCTTATAAAATTATCGCCATATACTTCTTTAAAAAATACCCTTGCGGCAATGCCTTCTCTATTATCAAAATCATTTAAACCAACATTATTTGAATATGCTTCTAAGCTATTAGAAACATATTCATTTTCTGTTGTTAAATTTATAACTTCTTTTTGATTAGAAATTTTAGCTTTAATAATTTTTTGCCATAATTGATTTTTTAATTCGCTACTCAATTCTTGTTGAATATGCAAGATACCAACTTGATTAAAATGACCATAAAGCGGAACACTTTGTACTGATGGCATAAACTTTTCGTTACATAATATTAAAGAAACGTTATTCTCTCCTAAATATGAAAGCAATCTTGCGGTTATTATTACATGTGGATCTTCAACAAAAACCGATGAAACATCTTCAACATTAATTAGGATTTTCTTATCTTCTTTTTCGATTTTAATGTTATTGTTATATAATGAAAGCTTTTGAGCCTCTTTAATATATAATGGTTTTCTCATTAACTAATTTTTCCAAGTTTTGAAATATTTTTAACTTTAATATTAGTAATTTGTGATACCGTAAAATAGTTTCTCTCGCTTATTGTAGTTATTAAATTACTATGTTTTAAATCAATATCATCACCTAATATACTATAAAATTCAAACTTTCCTGATGATAATCCAGCAGAATAACATAGGCCTTTTTCTCCTGACTTTAATGTGACTTCGATTAAGGAATATCTAGGGAGCTGACAAACTAATGAATATTTTGCTTTTAATTCAGCACCTGTAATAAATTCTCTATTTTCGCCTTGACCCCACATAACATTATAAACTACCGTTTGCTTATTTTTTTCTTTGCATAGATGTAAATAATAAATTGGAACAAAATAAAGCTGCTCTGAGCCTGCTTTTTTATAGACATCTACTCTAATTACATTGTCATTTTCAGCATACTTTTCTTCATTTAACATTACCTTAGTTTCAGGCTTATCTGTAACTAACATTTTAACACTATGAATTGGAGTATTCTTTTTAGGTAGAATAGGATACTGAGGACGGTTTTTTTCTGGAAGATCTAGCCATTCTAATACCGCCTTATATACAGCTCCATTTCCACCGCCATGCTCCTTATCCTTATATAGCATATCTTCAATATTCTTCTTATTGATTTTCTCTACAGGTATCTTCTTAGTAATTATAGTTTTATTTTCTAAAGCATCTTTTCGAACACCATAAATAGTCTCTTTAGTCAATGCGCCAGCCTTATATTTAGCAGGATGACGGGCTGGATAAACAATATGAATGCCTCTCAAATCAACATTTTCATAGTTTTTTAGCATTGATAATTCTAATTTTAATTTATCTAAATCTCGCTCATATATTCTATATGCAACCTCGTTTGCAAATTCTTTATATGGCATATCTATTTGTAATTTTGATTTTACCTCTCCTGTTTCAGGATCTACATCATATTCTTGATTTTCAAATTTTCGATTGGACACAGAAAATTTTTGTATCATACTTTGTGTTGTAGCTGCAATAACACATGCATCTAAAGCATGATGTAAATGATTACTTCTATCTTTTTTGTCGACAATTTCAGACATTTTTTTGCCTAATTCACTAATAATTGGTAGTAAGTTATCTCTATATTCGCGTGAATTTATATTAGTAATTTCTTTATTTGTAGCATCACTAAAGAAAGTTAAAATGTTTTGATTATAAAATTTTGAAACAACGCCTAACAAAAAGTCTCCTTGATCTTTAAAGAATTCAAATGATTTACTTAGAGCCTTTTCATATTCTGTTTTAGCCTTATCTAAGGCTTTTGGTTTAATAACAATTTGTTCCTTTTGATTGGTTTTTGAAGAATGTAAATCCAAGGTAATATTTTCTTTATTTAAGCTAAACTGATCTATTACATAGAATTCATTATTTCTTAAGGAATCACTAATATATGAGTGAGTTAAATTGCTTATATGCCACATTTTCTTTAGCTTGCTTGTAATTCTACCACTAGGGGCATTTACTACCTCAGGTTGTAAATGCTCTTTAATGATTGAGCAAGCCAAGGTTGTAATATAGCTAGTATCACTTATATTTCTATTTATAAACTCATCATCTATTTTCGTTGTTAGAATCTTTTCTCTCTTATCTTCAGAGATAGTTGAATTATTTAAATATTTTTGGACATTTTCCCACTTTTCTCCTACATAATATTCTTTTGGAGTTAGATTCTTTTTATTTTGATTTTCAATAGCTTTTACTAAAACTTTATTAGAATAGCTATCATCATAGGTTCTAGAATAAGGCAAAATATGATCTATTTGATATAAGTTATTATCAAATAAATTTGCTTCACAAATCATCTCATATGAATATGCACATCTACCTTTTTGTTCTAAAAATAATTTGTATTTTATAACATCATCACGTTTAACATCAGAAAGCTTATGAAAATAATTAGGATATTTCATTAAGATAATTTCCTTAATTACTGAATTATTATTTCTCTCATCATTTTGTTCATCTGCTATTTTTCTTCTAGCCTCAAAGCTTTTTTTAAGCTCACGAGTCATTTCAATATGATACTCACTGATCTCGCCATATTTTTTAATTAATTCGTTGATAATTTGACGCATATAAACCAAGGTATGCTTAACATTTGGATTAGTCAATTGAGTTTGTAAGTTACTTATACATGTATCAATATCTGGTAAAAATTTAGCTTTGCCAATACTAATTGGCTTTGAGTGATTATAATTCAATTGCTTCATAGCATCACTATAGCTATATCCCTTTAGCTGCCATGGGATTATGCTCTTACATAATTCTAAAGATAAATCTATAGTTTTTGGCTTCGCATCTATATTTTCAATCACCTTAGCTATTTCACTAGGAATTCCATTTTTTATACAAGCTTCATATATGCGCTCATCTGTCTTGTTACGTAATAGTATTTCCGCTACTACATCAATATTATTACGATTATCTAAAAAATTATCTACAATTATTCCATTTAACTTCTTAGCCTTAACTAAATCTTTTAATTCCTTTTTCAAATCAATATAAAGATTAAAACCTAAATTTAAATCTTTACCTTGAATTTCTTTTCTTAGCTCCTTATAAAAGACTTCGCGTTGATTTTCATCTAAATCACCCTGAATATTATTTTTAGCTTTAAAGCTTTCTATGAACTTTGAATATTGCTTTCTTGTTGCTGATAAGCCTTTAATTGCGAAATCCTTAATTCCTATTAATTTAAAAATTGAATTATATGAAATCTTTTTAGTATCAATGCTGCCGTTATAAATTTTTGCTATTTCATCAGGCTCTAGTGATAAATAGCTATTCGATGTTGGAACTCTATAAGAAATATTATGTAAAAAGCTCAACAAGACGAATGATTTTGCACTAAAGGCTTCCTTTGGTGCTCTTGGATTACCATCAAACTTGCATTTTCCTATCATTTTATCAATCATAGTTTCAATAATGTTTCCATTCTCATCATAAACATTACCAAATTTAGACCCTCTTCCTGGACCCTCAGCAAAATTTCGTTGACGGTTATAAATTTTTAAATATTCGGTTTTAAATTCTTCATCAACAAGGCCATTTTTAATTTGTGTAGAAAATATCATTTCTATCTCTTTTAGATACATACTTCTATCAACTGCCATTATATAATTACTACTTTTGTTATGAATTCTTTGATTTTTTTCATAACTATTTACCAAATATTCAGTGATAGTTAAATTATTATCATCAAGTATTTTACCAGTTGCATTAATAACATCTAAAAGTTTACCATCAGTTTGCTTATCCTGAATTTTTCTAGAAGATTTGAAACCACGATATTTCAAATAATGATATAAGCATACATAAAACTCCTCTATAGATAATTTTTCTTTTAGACCCTTTAGTTTGATTTCATATGGATTGCCAATTTTATCTACAGATGTTCCATTTACGAACCATTTATTATCAACAAAACTAATATTGATATCTAATTTTTTTCTGCATAGCGTTCTAAAATCGTCTAAACGCAATTTTTTTCTTCTATTTTGTCTTCTTAATGATCTTTGATTGCGTCTTGCAACATTTTCCATTTTGCCATCTTTATCCTCAAGCTTATTAAAAACATAGCTTCCGGCATCTTCTAATCTTGAGACATTACCATTGTTCATCTCAAATAGAGCCCAGCCAACAGATGCAATACCTAAATCTAAACCTAAACAATACTTTCTTTCCATAAAATCAACCTTTCTCTATTGCATAATAATTATTAAAGTGTATAATAGGGGTAAGAACGAAGTCGGAAGCGTTCTTAGCATATTCAAGTCTAGCAGGACTCGGAGTTAAAGGCCCAATCTTTTTGATTGGTGTCCTGTGAAAAAAAGCACATTCGTGTGCTTTTTTGCTTTTTATTGGCATAAAATAACGATTTCTTATATTATTTATTATATCAAAAGCTTTCATTTTTTTCAACTAAACCATAGTAGCAAAAGTATATAAAAAAACTTAGAGAACCAATAATTCTCTAAGTTTTTATTCTAATATATCAGCTTTCACTTCTGTTCTAAGCATTTTAGGAACAGCTATCATAAACATTAATGTTGCAAAGGCAGCACCAATTAAATCAGTAATTGCTTCAGCCCAGAAGCAGCCTGCTACACCCATACCTAGTGGCAAAACCCAGGTTAGAGCAATTAAGATAGCTTTTCTAAATAATGAACCAGCTGCGGCAAAGCCTGGTCTTGCTAAAGCGGTTAAGCCATCAACAAAAACATATTGGAAGGCTAAGCAAATTGAACCATACATATAGATTTGAATCATCTTAGCTGTAGCATCAATAATTTCCTGGTTACTACTAAATAACATAGCAAAAGGTCTACCAATTACAAAGGATAGGCCAAAGAATAAGCAAGTAAAAATAACACCTAAAAGTAAGATTACCTTTTCAGCCTTTTTTACTCTATCATACTTCTTCGCTCCATAATTATAGCTAAGCACAGCCTGCGTACCACCGCTTATTCCCATTAAAGGCATTGATAACAATAAATAGAATGATGTTGTAATTGTACCAACCGTTAAATAGAAATCCGCGTTGCTTCCCGCATGAAGCTTTAAGGCTGTATTTAAAGAAATATTAACAACACTATCAGTAGCTAAAATAATAAAAGGAGATAAACCCATAATTATAATCTTAAGCATTAGCTTTAAATCATAATTACCAAAGCTAATTCTAATAATTGTCTTTTTACCAAATAAAAAGAACACCGTAAAGGCAAAGGATGCCATTTGTGAAATAACTGTTGCGATAGCAGCTCCCATTACATCTAGGTGGAAAACAAAGATAAATAATGGATCTAAAACAATATTTAAAATTGCACCAACTAGCATAGTACGCATACCAACTTTACTAAAGCCCTGACAAATAATTAACTGATTTAAGCCTAAGGCCATAATCGCAAATGGTGCGCCGATTAAATAAATTCCTAAGTAGCTCTTAGCATAATAAAAGTTACTGCTAGTCGCACCAAATAATCTTAATAGTGGTTCTAAAAAGATTAAAACAATTAAGGTAACTAATAAGGATAAGCCTAGTAGCATTACAACACTATTAGCCATAATCTTCTTCGCCTTTTCCTTATCGCCAGCTCCTAATGACATTGAAAGTAAAGGAGCAGCACCTACACCAACTAAAAAGCTAAATGAGGTTAGTAAGGTAGTAACTGGCGTACTAATTCCTACACCAGCTAAGGCAATATCACCAATTTCTTGAATATTACCAATATAAATACGATCAATTAGCCCATACAACACATTAACAAATTGTCCTAGCATAGCTGGTAAAGCTAAGGTTAAAACAATTTTTAAAATTTTATCATTCCCTAAATCAAAAGACTTGCTCTTTCGCATTTTTCTTACCTTTTTCTTAAAACTCTTAATTTAGCACTATGGCTACGATGATTTTCCATAAGCTCATTTTCACTAGGTAAAATCGGCTTACGTGTAACCATCTCATATGGAGCTTCCGGTAAATTGGCAACAGGTAGGCCTAAAGGAATATCAACTGTGCTTCTTTCCTTAAAAATATGCTTAACAATTTTATCCTCACTAGGCTGGAAGGTAATTACACTACATGCTCCATCCTTATTTAATAAATCTAAGGCATCATTTAAGCTACGCTCTAAAACCATTAATTCATCATTTACTGCAATTCTTAAGGCCTGGAAGGTTAGCTTAGCAGGATGACCCTTTTGTCTTAAAACCTTTTGCGGTAAGGCCGATTTAATAACCTCAACTAATTCTAAAGTAGTTCTAATAGGCTTAAGCTCTCTTGCATTACAAATGCTATTAGCAATACGCTTACTATTAGGCTCATCACCATACTTAAATAGAATATTAACTAATTCAGCATAGCTATAGTTATTTACTATATCATAAGCAGTAAGTGCTTGATCACTATCCATTCGCATATCAAGTGGAGCATCCTCACGGTAGCTAAAGCCTCTTTCAACCATATCTAGCTGAAAGCTTGAAACACCCAAATCATAAACAATACCATCTATACCATTAACGCCTCTACTTGCTAACTCACTTTTAATATTAGCAAAATTAGATTTAATTAGCGTAAAATTATTACTAATTTTGGCTAGCCTTTCTTCACTTCTTTTTAAGGCATAGCTATCTTGATCAAAGCAATATAAATGACCAGTTGTAAGTCGAGATAAAATTAGGCTAGAGTGACCACCGCCACCGGTAGTAGCATCAACGTAAATTCCATCAGGCTTAATATTTAATTTATCAACAGATTCTTCTAATAATACACTATAATGCGTAAATTCCATATAAAATCCTCCATAAATAGAAAATAGATGCCCTTAGCATCTATTTCTATCCGACTATTTCGCTTATTCAGCGCTTTCCTTCTTTTCTACGTTAACTACTTGTTTTCCCTTATAGTAACCACAATTAGAACATACTCTATGAGCTAATGTTAATTCACCACAGTTAGGGCAAGCAATCATTCCAGAAACGCTTAATGCTTGATGAGAACGTCTCATTCCTTTTTTAGTTTTAGACACTCTACGAAAAGGTACAGCCATAATTACACCTCCTACAATAGTTCTTTTAGAGATTCAAATGCTGGGTTAATTTTGTCTTCTTCCTCATCCTCAAATTCATCATTTTCATCCTCGAAGCTTACACCAGGAGCATAAACATTCATAGGCTTAGCTAATAATAAATTTGTTATTACCGCTTCCTTAGTATCTAACGTTTGCTTAGTGATAGTAAATGTCTCATCACTTTCCTTAGTGCTAAATACCTCAGTACAATCTGTACTAACCATATAAGGCACTTCCTTAAGTGAAATTGCACATTCTAAAACCAATTCGGCTTCAATATGAAAATCAATTGTATAATTTTCATCATCTATTCTACTAATTTTTCCATTAACATTACAACTAAGTACTTTTAGTATTCCTTCTAAACCTACTAAATCATCAGTTAAATCTAACTCTTCAGTATATTCATAAGGCATTGGTAACTTCAGTAACTGACTTAAAGTAAACCGCATAAAACCACCTCTAACATTATATCTTTTTACTTGCCTCAAAGCAAGTATTTTTTATACTTTTTCTAACTTTTATAAAGATTTTATAAATTCAAGATTAGTTTTAGCATCATCCTTAGGAGATGCCTTAGGATTAACCTTAATAACCTTTAAATTTTCATCTAAAATAAAGGTACTTCGTAAAACGCCCATATAGGCTCTACCATATAGCTTTTTCTCTTGCCATAGGTCAAAATATTTTATCATTTCTAGCTCAGGGTCGCTTAATAAAATAAATGGTAAATCATTTTTCTCTCTAAACTTTTGATGGCTCTTTACATCATCCTTGCTAACACCAATAACGATAGTATTATTAGCTAAAAATTCATTATAAAGCTCGCGATAATTATTAGCCTCAATTGTACAGCCACTAGTTAAATCCTTAGGGTAAAAATATAAAACTATTTTCTTACCCTTAAATGAATCTAAGCTAACCTCATTAGAATCAGCATCTAATAAGGTAAAATTAGGGATTATATCTCCAACCTTAATCATTTTAAATTACTCCTCTTCAAAGAATTCTAAGGCATCATCAAAGACATTTTGACAATCCTTTTCATTTAAAATTTCATGACGCATACCTGGATATTGCTTCTTTAAAACATTAGTGAAGCCTGCCTTAACTAGGGTTTTAACTGAAGAAATTAAACCCTTTGTGCCACCTGTACATGGATCATCAATACCAGCTACAAAGAATATTTTTAGGTTATGATTAGTATCTCTATATAAACGATTCTTATGCATTCTAATTAATAATCTTACTAAGGTTTGATAACCATTACATGTGAAAGTAAAGCCACATAATGGATCCTCATCATAATTCTTAACATTGTCTAAGTTATAGCTAATCCAATTATTAGGAGAAACTGGATCCTTAACTGTCTTATTAAAAGGGGCAATTAATAAATTTGTTAATAGCTTAGAACGATATTCTGGTCCTTTAAATAAGGTTACTGTATTAGTTACAAATAAACCAAATGGAGCAATCGCTTGATAATTAGGAGCACCTGATAATATAACCTTGTCAACTAGCTCACTATGAGTTTGTAAAAAGCAACGAGTAATAATTGTACCCATAGAATGAGCAAAAATATAAAATGGCTTATCTGGATAGCTTTCCTTAATATCCTCAGCAATTGAAATTAAATCCTCAACTACTGAATCATCCTTACCCTCTTTACTAAAATAGCCTAGTAAGCCCTTCTTATTTAATGTTCTACCATGACCACGATGATCATAGGTAATAACTAAATAATTATGGCTAGCTAAGAATTCTGCGAAAGGCTTATAACGCATATCGTGCTCACACATACCATGAACAAATAAAACAACCTTTTCAATATTTTCAGGAATATATTTACGACCTCTAATTGTCCATTCATCGTATTTTGATTTAAAATTTACATCTTTAATTTCCATATTTATCACCTTTTTTCTAAAATTAATGTATTTTCTTCATAGTTTTATTATAACATTTATCGGCCAATTAGAAAAGTCATGCGCTTATTCTTCCAATTTAGGAACTAATTTTAAACCATTATGTATAAAATTTATTTTTACAAAATAACAATCCACGTGTAAAACACGTGGTTTTTTGGCTCCCCTGTAAGGGCCT
>JAHHSV010000038.1 GCA_020025015.1 Anaeroplasmataceae bacterium | reverse complement strand
GCCTTTTATAATCCTGGATTAATATCTATTTATTTTACTATGTTTAATGTCTTATTTTTACTTTAGCTAGGTATTTATATTTAAGCGATTTTTATTAGAACTATAACGAGCTTTTGCTGAGAAAAAATCTAGATTAGTTGCTGATTTTAAGCGCCATATCTATTATATCTATAATTTGCCTTTTCCATCTCTTTTACCTTAAGTTTAATTCTCCAGCTTTTTTTATAAAGCCTATTTAATATTTAAATTAAAAAGCTCAAAATAATTCTTCTTATTTTATATGGCAAGCAGCTCTTTAGCTTTTCAAATGTTTATTATATTAATTGGTTAAATGTGGCTTTCTTCTGATATCTCTTTCTTGAACGGATGTCAAATAATTTAACGGCATAATGTTTAAATTGCTTTTTGCATTTAACATATGTTTTATTTAAATAAACTTTACATTATTTATTTCGTCAATTATCTAGTTTATTTCTATCTTATATCTATTTACTTTAATCTATATATCTAGTAATTTACACTAGATAGGCCTTGAATTTTTTTCGTCGTCAATCTAGTTATACTAACTTTGATTTCTATTGCAATTATTAAGTATTACTAGTGTTGAAAACTAGATGACTTTTGAAATTATTTTTTCTACCTCTATAGATACCTCTTTGCCATACTTTAAATATACTTATACCTAAATAATATTTAATAAAGAATGTAGTTTACTGCTTGTTTATTTAAAGCCCAGAGAAAAATGAGCCTATTTTAAGCCCGTAGAACCCTCTTAAATATAATTTATGAGTATCATATCATCTAGGCTATTTAAAGTCTCTTAAAACGCCTAAAATGGGCTAATTTCGAAATATAATAAAAAAATCCCTCGAAAATCAAGGGATTTAAACTCATTAATATAGATTAGTAAGCAAGATTCAATATTTCTAAGCATTTATCGTAGTCAATATAAATTATATCATTGATTGCTCTTTTACCATCAAAGGTATAAAGCTTGGCAATTTTCGGAAGGTCTTCTTTAGCTATACCAAAATCTCTTAAGTGATGTGGTATACCAATCTCTTCGAAATAGGCTTCCATTTTATCAATGGTTTCCTTTGCTGCACATGCTTCAGATAAATTAGGATCTAGGGCAAATACGTTGTAGCCTAAGCTAGCAAAGCGGCTAGGATTTTTTAAGCTTGCCAAACGGGCCCAAGCTGGCCATAGGGCTGCAAGACCTGCACCATGGCTTACATTATCAAATAAACCACTTACAGCATGCTCGATTTGATGAACACTCATTATATATGGTCTACCACAGGCTGTGATTCCATTATGAGATAAGCTAGATGCCCACATTAGGGTTGCTCTTGCGTCATAGTCATTCGGATTTAATATAGCACATCTACCAGACTCAATTACTGACTTAATTAAACCATAGGCTATATTATCAGTTAGAGGATTTAAAATGTCTGGTCTTGATATTACTCTTTCTAATGTATGCATTAAAATATCAGTTATACCACAGGCTGTTTGATATTTGCTAACTGAATAGGTTAGCTCTGGATTTAAAATAGCAAAGCGAGGACGATTTAACTCACAACCAAAGCCACGCTTATCATTTGTGTAATCATTAGTAATAACGCAGGAATTACTCATTTCACTGCCTGAGGCACTAATTGTTAAAATTACACCGATAGGTAAAGCCTTTTGTGGTTTCCTTTGACCTGTTGAAAATAACCATGGTGAATGAGAAACATAAAAGCCATCCGCAATTGCCTTGGCTGAATCCATTACAGAACCACCACCAACAGCTAAAATGAAGTCAACATTATTTTCCTTAGCAAAGCTAATTCCTTTTTCGACTAGGCTTAATTTAGGATTTGCTTCAACTCCACCTAATTCAATATAGTTAATTTTAGCGTCCTTTAAGGACTTTACCACCTTATCATATAAGCCTATCTTTTTAATTGATTCCTTTCCATAATGAAATAAAACCATTTTAGGATTATATTTGCCAAGTATTTCTCCAACCTGTAATTCTGTATCCTTACCAAAATAAACCATTGTTGGAGTGTTATAAATAAAATTTTCCATATTACTTACGCTTTAAAATTTCATCCCATTGATGAACTTCTGTCATTTCTGGAACGAATACATAATTTGTATTTCTAAATAGGTCATAGTAATCTAAGCCATAGCCCATTAAGAATTCATTTCCTACCTCTGTACCAGCATAATCAATTTGCACTGGGATCTTACGAGCACATTTTTTATCTAATAGGGTTGTGACAGTAATTGAACGAGGATTTTTCTTCTTTAAGAAGTCAATTAAGAATTGCATTGATAAACCACTATCAATTACATCCTCAACAATAACAACATCACGGTTAGTAATATCACTATCTAAATCTCTTTTTAAGGTTACCTTACCAGTTGATTCTAAGCCACTCCATGATTCAATTTGAATAAAATCAATAACTAGTGGTACATCTACCTCATTAACAAGATCCATTAAGAAGGGAACGCCACCCTTTAATACACCAACAAAAATAGGAGGTTGTGGGGCATCCTGAAACTTAATAGTTAATTCCTTTCCAATTCTTTTACAAATTCCTTTAATTTCTTCATTTGACAATATTATTTTACGCATCATATTTTACTCCGTTTCTTAATATTATAAAGAAATTATAACATTTTCAGCACTTCAATAAAAGTTTAAATTTGAAAAAATAAGGGTATTAATGTGTATTATTTTCTGAATAAATAAAAAAACTCCCGTAGAGATTAATTTAATCTACAGGAGCTAAAATATTTAAATTATTATTTTAATTCATCTAAGAAAGATTTACCAATTGGTTGAGGCTTTAAGCCGAAATTCTCATTAACTGTTTGACCAAAATCAGCAAAGCTTTCTCTAATTCCTAGGTTACCACCCTTAATTGATTTACTATAAGCAAATACTGGTACCATTTCACGAGTATGATCTGTACCTGTCCAAGTTGGATCATTACCATGATCTGCTGTAATTAATAGTAAATCGTCTTCTCTTAGCATAGTAATTAGCTTAGCTAAATCAGCATCAAATTCCTCTAAGGCAGCCTTATAGCCTTCAGGATTTCTTCTATGACCATATAGGGCATCAAAATCTACTAAATTTGAAAAACAGAAGCCCTTAAAATCACGCTTAGTCATTTCCATCATAACCTCCATACCATTGTGATTTGAAACTGTTCTATTACCCTCAGTTAAGCCACAGCCATTAAAGATATCCTTAATCTTACCGATAGAAATAACATCATAGCCAGCTTCCTTTAATTCATCTAAGGTTGTTGCATGAGCAGGACTTAAGGCATAGTCATGACGATTAGGTGTACGCTTAAAGTTATCTTTACTATCTCCAACGAATGGACGAGCTATTACTCGACCTACTAGCCATTCAGGCTTCATACATATTTCACGGGCTATTTCACAGCAACGATATAATTCCTGTAGGCCAAATGTTTCTTCATGAGCGGCAATTTGTAAAACACTATCAGCAGATGTGTAGACAATCATTGAACCATCACGCATTTGCTCCTCGCCTAATTCCTTTAAAATCTCTGTACCAGAGGCTGCTTTATTACCAATAACCTTATGGCCAGTTCTTTTTTCTAGCTCAGCTACTAAATCAGCTGGGAAGCCAGTTTCAGTGAAGGTAATTTGCGGTACTGTTGTTAATACACCCATCATCTCACAGTGACCAGTCATTGTATCCTTACCCTTTGATGCCTCTAGCATCTTGCCATAATAAGCAATTGTTTTCTCAACAGGCTTTACACCCTTAATTTCAGTTAAATTACCATAACCAAATTGCTCTAAGGTTGGAAGAGTAATTCCGCCACATACCTCACTAATATGCTTTATTGTATTAGCTCCTTCATCTCCATAGCTTTTACTTTTAGGCTCAAAGCCACAGCCTACAGAATCCATAACGATTCCAAATACTCTTTTAAATCTCATTTATTATTCCTCCTTGTTTTTTAATGCTAAGGGATGTGTGTTTTCATAAACATCTCTTAAATGTGATCTATCAATATGGGTATAAATTTGGGTCGTTGATATATCCTCATGACCTAATAATTCCTGGACCATACGTAAATCAGTTCCACCTTCTAGTAGATGGGTTGCAAAGCTATGTCTTATAGTATGCGGAGATATTTCCTTAATAATTCCACATTCTAACGCATGCTTTTGTAAATACTTGAAAAAGCCCTGGCGACTCATGGCTTCACCCTTATAATTATAGAAAAGTATAGCACCAGGCTTTTTACTTAATAAACTTCTACCATTTTCAATGTAGTCTCTTAACGCAACTACAGCCATTTCTCCTAGAGGAACAATTCTTTCTTTGTTACCCTTTCCAACAACCCTAAGATATTTTTCCCGCATATGTAAATCATCTGTCTTGAGATTTAATAGCTCACTAATTCTTAGACCTGTGGCGTACATAACCTCTAGCATTGCTCTATTTCTTTTTCCAATAGGCGTTTCAGTTTCAATGCTATCGATTAGCCGTGCGATTTCCTCAACGCTTAAGACCGTCGGTAGATGCTTTTCCATTTTTGGTGCTGAGACAAAAAATGCAGCATCGATATCTGTTATTTTTTCTTGCTTTAAGAATTGATGAAATGACTTTATTACCGTAATTTTTCTACTAAGGCTAGTTGTAGCTAAGCCTTGCTTCTTTAAGGATCTAATAAAACGCTCAATCATATCCTTAGTAATATCATTAACATCATAACAGTTTTGATATTTTTTTAGGAATCTAGCATATTCTTCAATATCGTTTTTATAAGCAATAACTGTATTTTTACTTAAACGCTTCTCAGCTTCTAAGTAGTAAATAAAGTCAGTTATTTCATAAAATATTGGTTCTTCTTGCTCTTTTGTCTTTTTCATACAAATGCCTCAAATACTAAATTTCCTAATAAATAACCCTTTTCAGTTAAGAAAATACTTTGATTATTTTCTTCTAATAGGCCCTCATCAATAAATTTTTGATAAGAAAAATCATCCTTTGGGTAGGAATAAAATCTTTCAAAGTACTTATGCTTATTAACGCCTGCCATCATCCTTAAGCCAAGCATCATAGTTTCCTTTTTTTCATCAAGTAAGGATAATTTCTCAACAAATTTATCCTCATTTCGCAAATACTTATTAATTAAATAAGAATTCGTTACTCTTTCATGATTAAAATAGGATGTGGCTCCCATTCCAATACCAATATAGTCATCCTTCTGCCAATATTTGATATTATGGATAGATTCATAGCCAGGCTTTGAAAAATTACTTATTTCATAATGCTTAAAGCCTAATGCTTTTAAGTAATCCTCTAAATAATTATACATATCTGCTATAAGATCTTCATCTAATTCGCTTTCCTTGTGAAGCCTATAAAGCATTGTATTTTCTTCTAAAATAAGTGAATAGGCTGATAGATGAGGCAAATCTAATTCCTTAAAGATTCTTAGATCCTCCTTAAAATCAGCTAAGCTCTCATTAAAATAGCCAAATATTAAATCAATATTAACATTATTAATACCATTATTCTTTAATATTTTAATACTATTAATAGCCTCAATTTTAGTATGATGACGACCTAATAATTTAATTCCTTTATCATTAAATGTTTGGATTCCTAAGCTTACCCTTGTAATCCCCATATTTTTAAATAATTTAGCCTGAAAAGGACTAATTAATTCAGGATTACATTCGATTGTATATTCCTTTACCCTAAAATCAAAGCTCTTTATAAAGCCTAATAGGTCCTCTAAATAGGCATCAGGTAAGGCATTAGGGGTACCTCCACCAATATAAATAGTGTCTATTTCATTAAACATATCCTTATAGTTTAATAAATCTTCCTTTATTTTATTAATATACCTTTTAATTTGTTCTTCATTGCTAGGAATTTTCTTGGGAAAATCGCAATAATTACAAATATGCTTACAAAACGGAATGTGTATATATAATCCAAACATATGATCACCAACAAATTAATTATAACATAAATTCGCTTTTAATACAAAAAAGATGTTTAGACAATTAGAAAATTTATTTTTAAATATTAAAGCGGGCATAAGCCCAAATATTTGAGCATTAACCCGCTTCTTTTAATTATACATAGCTATTATTTTATAGTTATTACTATCTTGTTAGATTCAATATTTCCAGATTTTGCAACCAAGGTTACTGTACCCTCAGCTCCATTACTTTTGACCTTATATTCCCCAGTAAAATCATCATATTCGATAGTAACTAAATTAGGATTATCGATGGCAACTAATTCAACTGTGCTCATATCTGCATCAAATGGATTAGCAGTAATAGTTACCATAGTTCTACCTGCACCAGTTGTTCCATCTAAGCTAATTTCTGTTTTATTTGCAGTTATAGTTAAGCTTTCAATGGCAGAACCTGCTGATTGCTCTAGAGCAGTTAAATAGATTAAATATACATTAGCGTTAGTTGAATTATCTAAATATTTGCCAATAATTATACCCTTACAATTAAATACTTGACCATCAGCACCAAAGGCTAGGCTACCTGCTAAGTCAAATGGTAGTGAATTACATTCAATTTTAACATCACCAAGCTCTGGATGTGTAAATAAAATATAGCCACCAAAGGCATCAGAATATTCAACCTTTAATTTCATTTCCACCGCAACACCATTTAACAACTCAGCATCACCAATCTTTAGTAGCTCTGCTGGAGCAGTTTTATTAAACGTTGGTGCAAAGGGTATTTTTTCTTGTGCTGTTTCAAAGGTAAAGCTTACAATTTGCTTTTGACTAGTCTTGTCATATGAGCTAAGAGTTCCTTTTAAAATTACTGTATCACCCATTGTTGGCAAGGCTTTCCCTTCAAAGTTTTCATCATAAGCATAAAGATATCCTGTTTCATCAGCGATAATAAAACCAAACTTAGTTATAGAAACAACATTACCTCTTACATTAACCCGGCTACCATTATCTAAAGCTAAAGCCTCATTAACCTTTTGATATGTTTGATTAGTTACAATAATTTCTAAAGGCAAGCTTTCCTCGTTACCACAAATTGCAACTACTTTTACGGTTCCAGCCTTAATGCCACGTAATTTGTCGCCTGTAATTTGAGCAAATTCCTGACCATCTATAATTTTATAGGTTATATCACCAGTTAATCCCTCAACTTTTGTTGTCTTTAAAACAATTTCATTTCCTGCAACTACCTGTGGACTATCAACTATAATTTTCATTTTATTAGGGTTTTTAGACTCATTAATTACTATTGTACCTTCATTACATAGACTTAATGTAATTTCTTGCTTCTTGAAATTTGTAAAGTTTGCTTCAACAGTAACAAATTCATTTTCTTTAATTCTTTGGGCATTCCAATAAGCCTTAACCTTCTCTAAGCTACCATATTTATCAAATTTTAAGGAGTATGGAATACTTCCATACATCATTTTAAACAATGGAGACTTAGGGCTTGCTTGTTCAGCTAATGAGAAATCACCACTTAGAAATTTACCTGTTATTCTAACCCTTGATCCTGCTAATTCAGGAGATTTTACCAATTGAGTTAAATCAGCCTCATTTTTGATTATATAAGCCTCTGGCTTAGTTACTTCAGCGGTTGATAAATTCACCTGACAATTAATATCATAACCACCATTAGAAAATCCTGAAAGCTGAAGTCCGTATTTACCATTTTCTACACCTGCAGTAACAATTACCTTCTTATCTACAGCTATTTGACCATACTCAAAAGCATCACCAGCTGTACCTATCATTGGATTAGCTTGAATATTATATACATATATACCATGCTTACCATCCATAATATAGAAGGAATTACCGTAGGTTGCGGTAACAAGACCTCTTACATTTACCTGCTTTCCTGTATAGGTACTAAGATTTTCTTTTAATTCCTTAATAGTTAAAACATTTTCAATCTCTATATCAGTTTTCAATGTTTCATAACCATCCTTAACTACTTCAATAGAAACCGTACCTTGATCTAAAAGAATTAAATTATTGCCGTTTTTAACTGTAAAATCAGCACCCTTTAGAATATTTATTTCATAATTATCAAGAATAGTATTATCCTGATCTTGAACACTTAATCCTAAAGTTTCTCCTTTAAAAGGGTGTCCCGTATAAGCTAAAGTTAAGGTTTTCAAAGCTGGCTTAGCAGCTTGAATCTCAAATTCAACAGTCATACTATTATAACCATTTAACGTAAATTCAAGCTTTACCTTACCATGATTTAATAATTTGATAGTTTTTTCTTCTATACTAACTAAATCTGTTCCTTCTAAAACATTAACACTATCATATTTTAGAATCGTACCATCTTTATCTTTTAAAATACACTCTAAAGAACTACCTGCTACCTTTTCACCATTCAATGTTACCGTAAAATCCTTTTTAACATCGACGTTTGGAGGTGTGTTGGAATCATTATTTTCATTAGGTTTTTGGTCGTTACAGCCAACTAATGCAAATAAAGCTAAAAAAATAACTAAACTACTAACAACAGCTTTCATTTTTTTCATATTTTTCCTCCTCTTCTTTATGAACATTTTAAAGCTTCTATATCTATATGATATACAACCATCATAATAATGTCAATTAGCATAAAAATTAAAGCCACACATCACTATCAATTAGTATAATAATTTAATGTTATGTTATGTTATACATTATTATACCTAAAGAAAGAAGGTATGTATAAATACACACCTTCAGCTCTACTAAAATTATTTATTTATTTTAATTGGTTGTAAATGCCAAATGTCCTTATTATATTCTTGCATTGTTCTATCAGTAGTAAAGAAGCCTGATTTAGCAATGTTTACAATTGACATATGTAACCATTTCTTTTGATTCTTATATAATTCATTAGCCTTTTCATGAGCCTTTACGTAAGCGTCAAAGTCACGTAATACGAAATAATTATCATTATATAATAGGTTATCACGAATAATGCTAAATTCATTTGGACTAACGTTTTCAAAGAAGCCATTTGTTAATTGATCAATTACTAAATGAATTCTTTCATCTGCTTGATAGTATTCATATGGATTATAATCTCCGTTTCTATATAATTCATTTACCTCATCAGCATGCATACCAAAGATAATAATATTATCATCACCAACTAATTCGCCAATTTCAACGTTAGCACCATCTAAAGTTCCTAGAGTAATACCACCATTCATCATGAACTTCATATTCCCTGTACCAGAAGCTTCCTTAGATGCTGTTGAGATTTGCTCAGAAACGTTGCAAGCTGGCATAATTGTTTCAGCATATGTAACGTTATAGTTAACAACGAAGACAACCTTCATATACTTATTAATTTCTGTATCATTATTTACCTTATCAGCAATAGTATTAATTAGCTTAATTACTTCCTTCGCAAAGGCATAGCCTGCTGCGGCCTTAGCACCAAAGATAAATGATGTTGGATAGAAATTCTTTCTAAAATGCTCATCAGTCTTTAATCTATTATATAGATACATAATGTGTAGGGCATTCATTAATTGACGCTTATACTCATGTAATCTCTTAACCTGAATATCAAAGATTGAATCGACATTTAAAGAAACACCTTGGCTAGCATAAATTTTATTTGCTAAAACACTCTTTCTAGCACGCTTCATATTGAAGATTTCTTGTTGTAGTGTCTCATCATCAGCTAAAGGTAATAGCTTTTCAAGCTTACTCATATCTTGAATCCAGCCTTCGCCACAATACTTATTTAAAATTTCAACTAATTCGGGATTTGATTGAACTAACCAACGACGATGAGTAATACCATTAGTCTTATTATTGAATTTACCAGGATAATACTCATTGAATGTCTTCATTTCAATGTTCTTTAGGATATCAGTATGTAATTTAGCAACACCATTTACACTAAATGAACCAGCAATTGCTAAATTTGCCATATGAATCATACCATTCTTAATAATAGCCATTTCTTCAGCTTGACGAGAATTATCACCATACTCAATTGCTATTTCTAGTAATAAACGACGGTTAATTTCCTCACAAATTGTATAAATACGAGGTAATAAGTTTTGGAATAAATCTACTGGCCATTTTTCTAAAGCCTCAGCTAAAATTGTATGGTTAGTATAAGCACAGGTATTTTTAACAATTCTCCACGCCTTATCCCACTCTAAGCCTTCCTCATCAACTAAAATTCGCATTAATTCAGGAATGATTAATACAGGGTGAGTATCATTAATATGGAAGCATAGCTTCTTATCTAGGTTAGTTACAGTATGGAAAACATCCTTATGATGTCTAACAGCACATTTTACACCAGCACTAACAAAGAAATATTGTTGCTTTAATCTTAAGGTCTTTCCTTCATATGTATCATCATTTGGATATAAATATGAAGAAATCTCTCTAATCTTTCTATGATATTCAAAAGCATTATCTGGATAAGTTGAAGCTGGTTCAGCACTCCATAATCTTAAGGTATTTACGATATGATTATGATCACCAATAATAGGTACATCATATGGAACAGCCTTAACATATTCAGCATCCTTATGCTTTACCTTTAATTTACCATTTTCAGTATTCATGACGATATGACCATAGAAAGGAATTTCTACAGCCTCTGAATCCTTACGAATTTCCCAAACATTGACATCCTTTAACCAACGATCAGGATGCTCTACCTGATAACCATTATGGATACCTTGCTCGAAGAAACCATAACGATATCTAATACAATTACCATGAACAGGTAAGCCTAATGAGGCTACAGAGTCCATAAAGCAAGCTGCTAAACGACCTAAACCACCATTACCCAAACCAGCATCTGTTTCCTGATGCTCTACTTCATTTAAATCTAAACCTAATTCATCAAAGGCTTCCTTAACAGTATCATATAATCCGGCATTCATTAAGTTATTAGTGATCATACGCCCCATTAAGAATTCCATAGAAAAGTAATAAACCTGTCTTGCTTTAGATGATTTAGTAGCTTCTATAGTATTATGCCAATCTTTAGCGATATATAATCTAACCATTTCACCTAAAACAACATATTGTTGATAGGGTGTAGAATTTTCAAAGTCTATTGCATATTTATTTTCAACGTTACTTACAAAAGCTTCTTTAAATGTTTTAACGTCTTTAAAATTACGATATTCCATTGTTTTTTCTCCTTGTTTTCGTTTTTCTCTTAGAAATATTATACTATGTTTTGCCTTTTTTTCAATGATAACCCTTTTATTTTACGCAAATTAGCATTTTTTTCGAAAAAAAGCAAGATAATTTCGAAAATTATCGGTAATCCTTTTTATTCGGTGTGTCCTATACGACTATAAAATAATCGGTGTGTGT
>JAHHSV010000037.1 GCA_020025015.1 Anaeroplasmataceae bacterium | reverse complement strand
ATTTTCAGGCTAATGTTTGATTATTTTTGGGAAATTTTCAAAAGATATTGACACCTTTTTTTGCATTATTCTTTTTTAGATAAAGCCTTTGAATACGCGAAAAAAAGGATAAATCTAAAAAGATCTATCCTTTATAAGCTCTATTTTGTTACATGTGGTCCTTTTGCAAGATATTTAGATAGGAATTTATAGCCCTTATCATTAAAATACTTATAAACTATAATGCTTAGCATTGCTAAGCTAAAGCCTAGGCTAAAGCCACCGATAACATCAGTAAAATAATGAACCCCTAAGATTATTCTTGAAAAGCCAACTAAAAATATCGTTAAGTAGCTAAAGAATAATATCCAAAAGCGAGTCTTAGTATCAGGCCTACAGCTCCTATAGCAAAAATAAGCAAGTATTACATAAAAGTAGGTAGCTGTCATACTATGACCAGAAGGAAATGAGGTTGATTTTTCTACCATCCAACGCATTTCTTCTATTGGTCGTGGTCTTTGATAAATAGTTTTTACTAGCTCATTACATAAATAATTTACAATAGAGCCAGCTCCTAAAAATAAGCATCTTAAATCAATTCTCGTAAAGAACGCAAAAACAAAGAAAATAAAGATAATAATAAAGACAAAGCCAAATTCTGTTACTATCCTAAAAAACCAGTAGCCGACGCCATACTTCTCGCCTCTAATATTATAAGCAAAATCCCTAACTGCTATATCAATAGAGGGAATTCCACCCTTATTTACCGCAACCGTAACCGCACAGGCTGTGAAAATAGCCAAACCAATAATAATGCCTAAAATTTCTTTAAAGTTTTTATATTTAACAATTTTTAATAAACAAGATTTTAGTCTCATCATCGGTAGTCTCCATTCTTATATCAGATACATGCTTAGCTATTTCTAAAATGTTCTCGCTAAAGGAATAGGTAGTACCATTACCCTTAATTGTTCGCATTATTCGTGCTCTAATACCCTCATCTAAAGCCTCAACTACAAACTCAATTAAAAGTCTATTTTCCTCTAAAGATATATGAACTTTTACATCACTTGAATAATTAAATAAATAATCAAGCATTAAATCAACTATTTTTTTAGCTTCTTCTCTTAAAGTATAATCTATCATAGGCATATCCTCTATGAAAATTATAGCACACTTTTTTAGTTATTATTAATAATTTTTAAAATTTCTTCCTTATGCATAGAAATTCGATTACCAATATTTAAAACAAATTCCTCATTCTTCGCAAATTCAAAAAACTCAGACAGGCTTAACCATTTATAATCAATAGTTTCCTTAGGATCTAGGATAATATCATAAGCTTTTTTTAGCTTAACTACAAAGCTATTACAAATAAAAGGCCATTGGCTTTCCTTATCTAAATAAATGAAGTCAGCCTCATCAACCCAAATACCAGTTTCTTCACCTAATTCACGCCTAGCAGCCTTTAATACTGATTCTCCGGCCTGAATACCGCCACCAGTTATTTCCCAAAGATTACCAGATGGCTTATTAGGGTTTCTTTTAGTAACCAAAATATTATTATTAGGATCAACTGTTACAATCGTTACAATTCCAAAATAGATATTCTCAGGAATAGTTTTTCCTCTTTTTAATTTATAGCCAAGCTTAAAGCCTCGCTCATCTAATGCATCAAACTTCTCCATTTGCTTCCTCCTTATAGCCAACCAAGGTCTTTTCTAAATCCTTATAAATGCTCTTCCACCTTAAAACAAAGCTATTTAATACCATATATGCAACACAAGCAATAGTTAAAGGTAAGGCTAACGCTGCAGGGCTTCCCATCGAAAGACCAATAAATAAGCCCGCTAACGGTGTATCACAAACCGCCGCGAAAACAATAACCATCGTTAAAATCATAAAAATACCCCTATATTCAATAATACCCTTATCTAGATTAGCAATTATTGAAACTAAAAGGCCACCAACTAAAAAGCCATAGGCAAGGGTTGGAATTGTTAAGCCACCTGATACCTTACAAGCCAAGGATAAGCCACCAGCAAAAATACGCCAAATAGTTATAGCTAGTAGCATAACAATTGATAAATCAATTAGGCTTTCTGTAAATAAGCCAGCGCCAGAGGCTTGATAGCTATCAAAGTATCTTCTTAAAATCATAAGCACTACGGCAATTATAGGAGTTAAATAATCTAAAAAGCTATATTTAACAAAAAGCTTTTTCATTCCCACTAAGGTAATTTGGAAAAGCTTACCCATAATAATACCAAAAACTATAAATAAAGGAATATATAAATAATATAAAGCCTTCATTTCTGCTTCAACATAAATATCAAAAAGCCTGTGATTATATAAGAAATAGCCTATCGTAAAGGAAATGACAATAATAATTAAGCCTTTTATTAAGAGGCTAAAGCTTAGGATTTTTCTATTTTCCTCAATCAAATGGAAAAAGCCTGCTATAGGCGCCATTAAGGCTACCCCAAAGGCCGCACTAGCCATCGCCGCCACAAATTCCTTATCCTCCTTTTTAAAGGCTCTATTTAATAGCATACCAAGAGATGCGCCAATCGTTACTGAAGGTCCCTCAGCACCTAATAAAAAGCCACCATAAAAGGCTGAAAGAGAATTTATAACTATCATAATAAGCATTATTAAAGGATTAAAGCTATACCAACCGTCATGATAAGCCTCAACTTGAGGAATACCGCTACCAGCATAGCCCTTAACCCTACGGTTTAAAAAAACAATGCCCAAAAAATACACGAAGCTTACAATAATAGCTCCTGCAAATAAACCATCACTAGAATCTCTTACTAGCTTGAGGCTGCCGTCATTTACTAAATGAACTAAATATTGAAATAGAGAAATAGCTAGGCCTAAAAGAACACCACCTAGAATAACCCTAAGAAAAAACAACAAAACTTTTTTAAAATCCACAAGCTTGCCTCCAAAATAAAAGACAGGCTAAGCCTATCTATTAGTACTTCCAAAACCACCATTTCTAATTTCATCTGTATCATCATCTACAGTCAAGCCATAGCTTAAGAAAATCCCTTGGCTAAAGGCATCACCCTTTTTAAGCTTAAGGGTTTTATCCTTACTATCATTAGTTAGCTTAATAAATATATGACCCTCATTATCAGAATCATAATAATCAGCATCAATAATACCAACTGTATTATCTAGCTGTAAACGATATTTAAAGCCTAGGCTGCTTCTTGGAAATAGCATTAAAACATAGCCTGGGTCCATCTTACAGCGAATTCCTGTTGGAACCTTTATTGTTTCCTTAGGCTCTAGGGTTAAATCGAAGGGCATAAAAAAATCATAACCAGCGCTATATCTAGTTGCTCTTTTAGGAAGCTTCAATTCATTATACTCATCTATAGTTAAATTTGAGGATTCAAGAAAGTTATTTAAACTAATCTTTTCAAACTTTGCAATACCCAAAATAATCACTCCTTTTTGTCTAGAAAAATAATAGCACTAATTAATTAATTATTCAAGATTCTAAAAAGCTTATAAAAAATAAAAGAGGAAATTCTCCTCTTTCATAATCCTAATTAAGCTTCTTTAAAAGCTCTTCTCTTAATTCCTCATAGCCTGGCTTACCAAGTAAGGCAAACATATTCTTCTTATAAGCCTCAACACCTGGCTGATTAAATGGATTAACACCTAAGGTATAAGCACTAACACCACAAGCATATTCAAAGAAATATACTAAGTAGCCATAGTTATATGGAGTTAATTCATCAATAGTTAATTTCATACAAGGAACGCCACCAGCATTGTGGGCCATCATTGTACCCTGCATTGCTACTGCATTAACCTCATTCATAGTCTTACCAACTAAATAATTTAAGCCATCTAAATTTAATTCATCAGGAATAATTTTTGTATCAAGGCTATTATGCTTAACTGCTAAAACAGTTTCCATAATAGTACGCTCTCCATCCTGAATCATTTGGCCTAGTGAATGTAGGTCTGTTGTAAGGTTAGCTGAGGCAACATAAATACCCTTATGATCCTTACCCTCAGATTCACCAAATAATTGCTTCCACCATTCAGCAAAATATGCTAAACGTGGCTCATAGTTAGTAAGTAATTCAATCTTCTTACCTTTTCTATATAATAGGTTACGCACTAAAGCATACTCTAAGGCAATATTTGATTCAACAGTCTTATTATTGCTAAAATCTAAATAAGCCTGACGAGCACCCTCAATCATTTTATCAACATCAATACCAGCAGCCGCAATTGGTAATAAGCCAACTGGAGTTAAAACACTAAAACGACCACCAACATTATCAGGTACAATAAATGTTTCATAGCCCTCAGCAGTTGCTAGGGTCTTTAAAGCTCCCTTAGCCTTATCAGTTGTGGCAAAAATACGCTTTTTAGCCTCTTCCTTACCATATTTTTCAATAATAGCCTTTTGTAAAATTCTAAAGGCGATGGCAGGCTCAGTAGTTGTACCAGATTTAGAAATAATATTAATAGAATAATCCTTATCCTTTAAATATTCTAATAGCTCATTCATATAAGAACCAGAAATTTGGTTACCAACGAAAATAACCTCACAGCCGCCCTTTGGGAAGTATGGCTTAAACATCTCGATTGCTGATTTTGCACCAAGATAAGAGCCACCAATACCAACAGCTAATAATACATCAGAGCTTTCTTGAATACGACCAGCTGCTTGCTTAATACGGCAAACCTCACGATGGTCATAATCCATAGGTAGGTCTAACCAACCTAAAAAATCATTTCCTAGGCCACTATGTGATTCTAATACATCACGTGCCCTTAGGACTTCCTCTTTCATTTTATTATATTCTTCTTCTGTAAAAAAAGATTTAGCTAAACTAATATCTAAACTTAACGCGCTCATGAAAGCACCTCCCTACTACTACAATTATACCCTTTAGGTATCTAAAAAACAATACTTAGAAGCCCCCTTCCGGCCGTAAAAAAAGTCCCAACGGGACTTCTTCTATAATCTTCTTACCATGTCAAAAACAAAGTTTAAGCGTCTTATATCATTAATTGTTACATAGATTAATAAAATTAATAATAGGACAAAGAAAATATTATTTAAAACAGCCTCAACCTTAGGATTTGGCTTACGTCTTGTAATTAATTCATATAATAGGAAGACAATTCTACCACCATCTAAGGCAGGGATTGGAAGTAAATTAATAATACCAATATTTATTGAAAGCATAGCGGTAAAGGCAAGAAGCGGTAAAATACCATTTCTAACAACATTTTGTACCATACCAAAAATACCAACAAAGCTTGATAGGCTTTCAACACCAACCTGTCTAATACCACTTGGCGCAATTAATAGCTGTAGGGTTCTAAAAATTAAGGTGAAATCCTTCCAAAAGGCCTTAAAGGTTGAAACAAAAACACCACCAAAATCAAAATGATAAACTGGGCTTACACCTAGCTTAAATTCAATCTTATTTACCCTTTGATTATCAAGCATTTCATTACCCCAGCTTCTAACTGGGCTTGAAGCCTCTAGGCTTACATATGGATTATCTGGATTATCCTTAGCCTTCTTTTGGCTATAATATTCAAAGTAAACATTTGCTATATCAGTAGAATTTAAAGCATTAACTAAATCCTGCCAGCTTTTTACCTCTACTACCTCACCTGGAATAATAGTATTTTTATCTAATAATGAATCAACCCTAAGCTTAGTAATAACATCACCAGGAGCTAAAGCGTAAGGCTTATCCTTATCACTACTATTTAAATAATTTAAGCCAACATTACCAACCTTAGCACCAGTAATACCCTCAGGATAGGTATAATCAGACATCTGTAGGTTAGTTAAGCCAATTGAATTAACAATAATTGAGTAAGGAATTATAGCTATAACCTCTTTTCCATTACGATTAACAGTTATTGTAATTTCAGCTAAATTTTCCTTATTATTAAGCTTACTGCTAAATTCCTTCCAGCTAGTAATTTCTTCTCCATTAACGCTAGTAATAATATCACCTGGCTTTAAAACCTCATAGGCCGCATAGCCATATGATGTTTCGCCAATTACATTACTATCTAAATTTGGTACACCTATTGCACAAAAGTAAATAAAATATAAAACGATAGCTAAAATAAAATTCATTAAAGGCCCAGCTAAAAGGGTTAAGAATCTCTTCCAAATTGGCTTTGATTCAAAGCACTTATCATAAGGAGTAATTGCTTGAGTTTCCTTACTATCTAAAACATAAACACAATTTTCTGCAAGTAAGTATGTATCAGTCAAGCCATCATCCATTTGAATGGTTATAAACATTCCTTCCCCATTCTCATTATACATATCAGTCTCAGTAATTTGACCTCTTAGATCCGCATTAATATTAGGATCTAAAATTATTTTTGTTATTTTAGAATCATCTAAAATTAAGCCTACCTCCATACCTGGCTTAAGTGTATTTAAGGAGGCCTCCTCATTAGCCATAGATACATAGCCACCAATTGGAATTGCTCTTAGGGCGAATGTCGTACCCTTTAAGTCCTTCTTATACAAAGCAGGACCCATACCAATTGAAAATTCATAGCAGGTTATACCAGATAATCTCGCTACTACAAAATGACCAAATTCATGCAAAACTATAATTAGCCCTAAAACCACTATAAAGGCAAGTATTGAAACTATAACTAACCAAAATCCTTCTAAAGCTAAAAACATTAAAATTCACCATATTTCTTATAAATTTCTTTTTGGATCTTACTATCCAATCTAATTATTTCATCAATATTATATTCTAAGCTAGAATAATCCTTATTGATATATTCATAAACAATTCTCTCAATATCCAAAAACTTAATTTTACCATCTAAAAATAAATGCACAGCTGCTTCATTAGCAGCATTTAAGGCAACTGGATAAAAGCCACCCTTATTACCAGCATAATAGGCATAATCAAGCATTGGGAATCTCTCATGGCTTAATGGCTCAAAATGAAGGGTCTTACCCTCTAAAATCAAATCATTAAGGCTAGGAGTCTTAACATGCTCAGGATAATTAAGCGCATAAATAATTGGAATACGCATATCAGGCGTACCAATTTGAGCCTTTACTGAGGTATCATTAAACTCAACTAAGGAATGAACTATACTTTCCTTATGTAAAATAGTCTTAATATTAGTATAAGGTATATCAAATAGGAAATGTGCTTCAATAACCTCGAAGCCCTTGTTCATCATTGTTGCACTATCAATAGTAATCTTTTCGCCCATCCTCCAATTTGGATGCTTTAAGGCATCAGCCTTAGTAACATCTAAAAGCTCAGCTCTTGTTCTATCTCTAAAGGCTCCACCTGAGGCAGTTATAATTAGATTTTTAATATCCTCTTTTTTCTCACCACGTAAGCACTGCCAAATAGCACTATGCTCGCTATCAATTGGATTTAGGGTTACCTTATATTCCTTAACTAAATTATTAACTAATTCACCAGCCATAACTAAGGTTTCCTTATTAGCTAAGGCAATATTTTTTCCCGCCTTTATTGCCGCAATGGTTGGCTTTAAGCCAGCACTACCAACTAAGGCATTAACTAAAACCATTTCATTTTCTGATTTATAATTAGCAATATAAATTAAGCCCTCATCCCCATAAACACATTTAGCCTCTGTTTTAATTTGGCTTAAATGCTCTTTTTCTCTAACGCAAACAACCTGGGGATTAAATTTACGAATTAGCTCTTGTCCTAATTTTAAATTTCTACCAAGGCTTAGGGCTACAACCCTAAAGCGATCCCTATAATTACTAATAATGTCTAAGGTTTGGGTTCCTATTGAACCACAAGCTCCTAAAATAAATAAATCCTTCATTTAGATACCTAATAGAGTCGTTTCTACAAGAGGTAATAAATAATTTAAAATCTTAAATACAGATAATAGGAATAAAGACGCAAGTAAGGCACTATCTAGACGATCTAGGACACCACCATGGCCTGGGAAAATATTACCAAAATCCTTAATATCGTAGGTTCTTTTTAAACGAGAGGCAACCAAGTCACCAATCTGACCAATAATTGAGGTAAAGAAAGTAATTAAAACTAAAATGATTGAAATACCTATCATTGTTAAATTTTCTGTATTACAAATACCAGTTAATAGAGTTTCCTTAGCAGGACCAAAGAAATTACCAAACATTACACCATATAATAAAGCAAATACACTACCCAAAATAGTCGCTACTATTGTACCACCAATTGCACCCTCCCAGGTTTTCTTAGGACTAATTTTAGGTGCCATCTTATGCTTACCAAATAGCATACCAGTTAAATAGGCAAACACATCAGTTAGGGTAGTAATTAGGAATAAAAAGACAATATAACGCATACCTAAATACTTTAAAATAGTAATAGCCGCAAAGCCAATACCAGTATATAGAATAGTAGTTATTGATTTACCAACATCCGTACCATCATAGGATTCACTAAAGACCGTACAGGTAAATAGGATAATGGTTATTAAAATAATTGTTGGTAGCATTTCTAAATGAATATTAAATAAGGCTAAGCCCTGGGCAGGAATACTTCTTGGAATCCATTCAACCAAGGCTGCTAAATATAATAATATTGAGCAGAAAATGGTAATTCCTCGCATTGTTATAGACATTTTCTTTTGGGTATCATACATTCTTAGCATTTCATTGGCAGCAATACCTGTTAAAACAATCATCATTCCCTGGAAAATTGGGAAAAGATCATCTACTAATAAAAGTGGTAAAAATATTGCCAAAATGAAAACGCCAGTTATAGTTCTTTGCTTCATTTCTTATCTTCCTCCAAACCACCAAATCTTCTATGACGCTTTTGATAGCTATAAATAGCTTTTTTAAGCTCATTTTCATCAAAATCAGGCCAATATACATCGGTAAAATATAGCTCAGCATAAGCAATTTGCCATAACAAGAAATTGCTAATACGCTCTTCACCACTAGTTCTAATTAATAAATCAACCATAGGTAAATCCTTAGTATATAAATGCTTATTAATTAAATCAGGTGTTATATCATCAAGGTTTATTTTAGAATCCTTATATAAGGCTGCTATTTCCTTACAAGCCTCAGTAATCTCAGCATGAGATCCATAGTCAAAGCAAATATTTATGATAAGACCTGTATGTAATTTAGTTTCTTCCTCAATTTTATTAATTACCTCAAGTAAATCCTTGTCAAATCTATCTCTTCTACCACTAAATATTATCTTATAATCAGACTTTAATAAGCGCTCACGATTCTTCTTATAAAATCTAATTGGAAATTGCATTAAATACTTAACCTCAGTTGCAGGTCTTGTCCAATTTTCCGTACTAAAGCAATAAAGGCTTATAGCCTTAACGCCTAGGCTACTCGCATTTTTAGCTACGGAAATAATATTAAAGGCACCCTTTCTATGACCATAGGTTCTAGGCATCAAACGCTTTTTTGCCCATCTGCCATTGCCATCTAAAATAAGTGCAATGTGTGAAGGAATATTATCTTTATCAAGTTTAATATCTTCCATACTAAGGCTCCTTCCGTATATACTCTTTTGTATTATACTATAAAAATAAAAAACATAAAAGTATTTTCGCCCTGTTAGAGCCTTCAGACATAAAAAAAGCCTTAGGCTATAAACCTAAGACTCCAATTTTTATCCCTTTAAGCCACGAGCTTGTCTATCCATATCCTCAACAACGATATCATAAATCTCACCTAATGTTGAGCAATATTCTAATACCTGCCAAGGCTCGTTAGTATGGAAATGAATCTTAATTAATTCATCATCACCAACAGCTAATAAGCAATCACCTTTGAAATGAGTAGTAAAATATTCAGCTATTACATCCTCATCTAAATCTTTTCCTTCTATTAATAATTGTGTATCATAACGAAATTCTATACTTTGCATAATTATATCCTCTTTTCTAAAAATAAAAACGTAATAGTACAATCACCTAACGTTAAGTTTATTATACACTCAACGAGCTTAAATAACAACTAAAAACACTTCTATTTTAACTTTTTAGGTGACAAAAAAAGCCTAGGGCTGAGAATTCCCAAGGCTTTTCTTCTTTTATATATATACCTTTTAAAATTAAAACAAATATTAACGTTTTGAGAACTGTGTTGCACGACGTGCTTTTCTTAAACCATACTTCTTACGTTCTTTTGCACGTGGATCACGTGTAATTAAACCAGCTGGCTTTAATGTAGCACGGTAGTCAGCATTTACTTCTAGTAAAGCACGAGTGATACCTAAACGGATAGCACCAGCTTGACCAGATAAACCGCCACCAAATACGTTAACGATTACATCAAACTTATCTGTTGTTTCAGTTAATTCTAGTGGTTGTAGAATATCTAAACGTGAAGCTGCACTAGGAATATATTCCTCGAAGCTACGACCATTAACAGTGAATTCACCCTTACCTGGTCTTAAGATTACTCTTGCAACTGAACTCTTACGACGTCCTGTACCTAAATATTGAACTAATTTTGCCATATTTCTACTCCCCCTTACGCCTTAATCTCGAACTTAACTGGTTTTTGTGCTTGATGTGGATGCTCGCTACCAGCGTATACATATAATTGCTTACGTAATTGATCACCTAATTTAGTATGAGGTAACATACCTTCGATAGCATGCTCAACCATACGAGTAGGATATTTTTCCATAACAACCTCAGCTGTTAATGTTCGTAAACCACCAGTGTACTCAGAGTGGCTACGATATAACTTATCAGTCCACTTCTTACCAGTTAATTTGATTTTGTCAGCGTTAATTACGATAACGTTGTCACCACAATTTACATGTGGAGTATAAATAGGTTTGTGCTTACCCTTTAATAGAGAAGCAACAACAGTTGCTAAACGACCTAATGTTAAGCCGTTTGCGTCAACAAGATACCAATCATGTTGAACAGTTTGATTATTTGCCATAAATGTTTTCATTTTGTTTTCCTCCTTAATTTACTAAGGGCATTTGTGGATATAAAATATATAAAATGTACCGGTGTTATTATACAATAAAAAAAATATATTGCAAGTTTTTTTTATAATTTTGCTTATTAAACGAAAAAAATGGCCGAAGCCATTCTTTTTCCTATTCTAAAATTAAGTGGCCAAGCAATAATTGCCAAATTGTATCTAACCAGTCAATTAATAAACCACATACAACAATGATGATTAAAAAGACTAGTTTAATTTCACTTTGATTTTTTGCCAAGCACTAGCTTTAGCTAAAGTCTCAGTTATCCAATTAATAACAGGATAGATTACTAGTAATATCTGAACAAGTGGTGCTTGTTCCTTAAACTTTACATCAAAATCCATACTTTTTTGTTAAGTATATTATACACCTAGAAAGGTAAAAAGCCAAAGAAAAGGATGAGATTTTTCTCTATGATTATCTTTTGATAATTTCTTATTAGTTATCTTTTGATTATTTCCCAATGA
>JAHHSV010000036.1 GCA_020025015.1 Anaeroplasmataceae bacterium | reverse complement strand
AAAAAAAGGACTGTGAAATCCCTAATTTCAAAAACTAGGTTTTTTCACAGCCCCTAAATTTTTTTTGAAGTGCATAGAAAACCTCATAGATTGTCTTGATTGCAAGGCTCATTGTAATATCATTATGATCTAAATCAGGTGATACCTCAACAATATCAAAGGCTCCAACCCTTAAATTATTAAAAATCTTTAAAATTAAATCTAATACCACTATAGAATCTAAGCCCCAAGGCTCAGGTGTACCAGTACCTGGTGCAAAAGCCGGATCATTAGCATCAATATCGTAAGATAGATAAACTAAATAATCATCCTTTTCATATTTTTCCTTTAGTTGTTCTATTATTTTATCGGTTCCAAGGGACCTTACAGCCTCACTAGTTAAGCAGGTGATATCTTTATGCTCTGCTAAGAAAATAACCTCCTGTGGCTCAAAGCAACGCATTCCAATCATGGTTAGGTTTTTATCTAAATAACCATAATCTAAGCTACGCTTATTAGGGCAAGCATGGCTATAGCTATTTCCCTCATAAATATCACAAATATCTGGATGAGCGTCAATATGAATAATTACCGGCTCCTTGCCAATTGATTTAGCATAATCATAAAAGGCCCTTTCAGTAGCTATGGCAATACTGTGATCTCCACCAATAAAAACAGGAAATTTCTTGCTATTAATAGCCTTAAATGCTTCTTCTTGAATTTTAGTAAAATCCTCAGTTAGAATATCACCATTATCAAAAACCTTAATTTTATCAATCATATTACCAAATTGGGTCATCGGTGGATACATTTCTAAAAGATTACGCATATGGGCTGGAGCCTTAGCAGCTCCACTTCCAATAGAGACATTTTTATCAAAGGGAATACCCGTAAAAATAACATTTGCCTCTTCGATTTTTTCTACCGTTAAATAAGGAAATAGTTCTTTCATACATTCTCCTATTATTGATTTCTTAAGGCTTTTCTCTTTTTAACCTTATAAGCCTTGATAAATTTATATGAGCCTAAATAGCCAATGGTTCCTGTTACAAAAATAACCAAACCAACAATTACCCAAGTTGGTAGCGGATTAACCTTTATGTCCTCCCACATTTGAACAATTTTACCATTGTCTAAGCCGTAATCTTCCATTATATATAAGCGTTCAATCATCCCCTTTTCAGGATACTGAGCCACAATCATACGGCCAGCAAAAGAATCAGGATTAACATATAATGTCATATCCTCTTCTTTAGTATTATTGAAAAAGTATGAAATGTTATATGGTTTTAGATTATCACTCTCATCAGCAAAGGTTTCCTTAACATAATCAGCAATAGGATTATTTTCGATTCCATTTCCTGACATAAATGAGGTAAAACCAGTATATGACATGTTCTTTACAACATTTTCTGGTGAGCTTATAAAATCAATAAACTTTAAGGTGTATTTATATTCTAAGCTATCAGGCTTAGTTGTAGCAGGCATACAAAAGCCATCAAACCAAATATTAGAGCCTGATTCGGGAATATTATAATATAATTTTGTTTTCTTATCCTCTGGCTTTTCTTCACTATAATCCTCATCTGGACCTGGATAAAACTCACCCTTTAAAATAGAGAAGGCTGCATCACCCGACCAAGCAAGATTCATACCAATTTTGCCTGTTACAATATCATTTTTACCAGAATCAACCTCAAAGCCAAAGATATTGCCCTTTAACTCAATTAAGGCATCCTTAACCTTTCTGATTGTATCTGCTGAATGATCATTGAAATATTTATTATTTTTTTCTTGATAGCTAATATTAGGATTTAAAAATTCATCCTTAAATACCTCAAAAATTCCTAAGGCATAGGTATCACGCATAGATTCCTTAACTGATTGAGTCCCCTTAAATTGTGGATCCCAAAATTTACTCCAGCCATCAGTGCTACGTAAGCCACTTATTATCTCGTCTTTAGTCATATTGCGGTTTTGATATTCCTTATAATAAGGATTTACCATTGTACCTAAGGTACCCCACATATAACCAATTGCGTAATCTGATAATATACCTAGCTTTTCCCCAGTTTTATAGTTAATTACATCGATTTTATCAATCATACCAGTTTTTTGGGCATTTGATAAAAAGCTACTTATATTAGTTTTGTAAACTGAGTCATCAGCTAAATTTACCTTTTGAATTAGCCCTTCACTTGCCATACGCTGAATCATATATTCACTACAGGTAACTAAATTGTATTCAGCCTTACCTGTTCTTAATTCATTATATAGGGTTTCATTTGTATCAGTTGTATCAAACACAACCTTTACATTAGGATATTTAGCCATAAAATCATCTAATAATGACTCATCCATATAATCTTCCTGATGTAAAATATGAATAGTTACATTACCATCAGGTGTTAGGGTAACATTCTTTTTAAAACTCATTAAAAAGAAGCTAAATGGTATTAATAAAAGCAATGATAATATTTTTTTCATTAATTTAACCTTCCTTTACGAGTTTTAACCTTTTTACTATTTTTACTATTAACAATAGTTACAATTATAGTTGCTACTAAAACAACTAAGAAAATGATTGTTGTTAAAGGACGCATATTCATTGGAATAGGTCCCTTCTTTAATTTAGCTTGAACTAAGGTTGATAAGGTTTCAATTGCTGCATCACCTGATAATAAGCCTGGTCCTCTAGTAAAGGCGGTTACAATGAAATCATCTAAGGATAGGGTAAATGCTAATAGAAAGCCTGAAACGATACCAGGAATGATTTGCGGAACTAAAACCTTACGTAGGGCAGTTCTTGGTGCACAGCCTAAGTCTAAAGCTGCTTCATATAATGAAGGATCCATTTGACGAAGCTTTGGCTTAACGTTTAAATAAACAAATGGTACAGATATAACGATATGACCAGCTAATAAAGTCCAAAATGAGAATATATTTTTATGGAAAATCATTGAACCCATAAAAACAAACATTACAGTTAAAGATAAAGCCATAACAATTTCCGAGTTAACAACAGGAATTTGGTTCACATTTTCTAGAGCTAATCTGCTTCTTTTTTTAGAATAGAAAGCCCCAATTGCACCACATGTACCTAAAACAGTTGAAACTAAGCTACTAATAAAGGCTAAAATTAAGGTATTACCTAAAGCAACCATAATTTCTTGATCCTTAAATAAAGCCTTATATAAATCAAAGCTAAAGCCATTCCACTCACCAATATAGGTTGCATTAGTAAATGAGAATGCAATTAAAACAAAGATAGGAACATACATCAATAGTAAAATTAAATAAATGTATGAATAAGATAATATTTTCTTTACCATTGTGAACCCCTTTCTTCATTATCACGTTCTGAGAAATTTCTTGTAACTAGCATAGTTACACCAACAATTACTAGCATTACTAAAGCCATTAGAGAGCCATCTCCCCATTGATAGTTAGTAAAGTTAAGATAGATAGAATTACCAAATAAAATAATTTTACCCTCAGATAAGACCTCAGGAATTACCTGACTAGACATTGTAGGCATAAATACCATCATCGCCGCTGAAACAATACCTGGTACAGTTTGCGGGAAAATGCTTTTGGTAAAAACCTGAAGCTTATTACAGCCTAGATCTCTTGCTGCCTCTAATTGGCTCTTATCAAGCTTAAGCATTGTCGAATATAAAGGTAAAATAACAAATGGTAAATAGTTATAAACTAAGCCTACCATTGTTGCAAAATAAGGATGCTCACCACCATTTAAGCCTATCCAGCTTAAAACATCTCTAGTTGCACCAGTACGTAATACGAAATTAATCCACATAGGCATTACAAATAGCATGACTAAAACATAATTAGCCTTCATTTTTGAATTTGCTAAGATATAAGCGATTGGATAACCAATTATTAAGCATATTATTGTATTTAAAACGCCAAACATTAGTGAGGTTAAAAATACATTCAATTTATTAGTTGATGAGAAAAAATTTATTAAAGCATCAATGGTAAAATAACCTTCTGTATCAGTAAATGCATAATAAATAATTAGTAAAATTGGAAGAATTACAAATAAGATTAAAAATAACCAATATGGTATACATAGATATTTTCTTTGAAATCTAAGCTTCATAATTAGAAATTTCCTTCTTTAATCTTAATCTAATCTTCTCAGGCTTAATTGTAATTCCAATTTTATCGTATAGGTTATAGGTATATGGGGTCGTACAAACGAAATCCTCTTCATTTTCTGTTCTGACAATCATTTGATAATGGTCGCCCTTGTAAATATTATCAATAATTTCGCCAACAACGATAGCTGCATCAGATTCAATATCATCTACTAGCTCAACATCGCTAATATTAACCTCAGCTACAACATCGGCACCCGTTAAATCATAACGTTTAGTACCTTCTTCATTAAATAAGTAGCCTTCTTCATCTAAATATGAATGAGGTAATAACTGAGTAACATCACAATCAAAGGCTGCATCATCAATTAAAACCTTATTCTTATTGTTAATTGAAGCATCAGTATAGATATTAGTAATAAATTCCTTTTTCATAATATGAATTGAATCAGGTTCAATAATTAGACCAACCTTAGTTTCCAATTCATAATCCTTAGTTGATTTAACCATTAGCTCATTTTTACCAATCATAATAATATATTCATAATGAAGACCCTTGAAAACCTTAGTTTCCATTACGCCATCTATGTTACCCTTACCAGCCTCTGTAATAATAACATCCTCAGGACGAACAACAACATCAACCTTTTCGTTAATTGGGAATTCATCAACGCACTCAAATACTGTATTTAAGAATCTTACCTTTAAATTATCAACGATTGTCGCATTATAAATATTTGATTCACCAATAAAGTCCGCAACAAAGGCATTCTTAGGCTCATCGTAGATATCCTTAGGTGTACCAATTTGTTGAATTACACCATCCTTCATTACAACAATTGTATCACTCATTGTTAAGGCTTCTTCCTGATCATGAGTAACATAAATGAAGGTAATACCTAGCTTTTCATGCATTTCCTTTAATTCGATTTGCATATCCTTACGCATTTTTAAGTCTAAGGCACCAAGTGGCTCATCTAATAATAGAATTTCTGGCTCATTAACAATCGCACGCGCAATCGCAACTCTTTGCTGCTGACCACCACTTAAGGTATCAATACTTCTATCCTCTAGTGAATCTAAGTCAACAATTTTTAGAGCCTTCGCTACCTTTTTATCAATTTCCTTATCACTTAATTTACGATATTTATAGGCTTGCTCTGGTGTTGCTAATAGCTTGTCAATTGCCTTAGAAAGCTCACTAAGCTTACTACTCTTTTCTTCCTCTGTTAATAATTTATTACGCTTAGTAATACGATAATCTTCCTTTAATTTCTTAATTTTTTCCTTATTAACCATTAAAATAGGCTCGCCATTTTCATCCTTTAAAGCAATTGGAATTTTCTTTAAGCGTAAACCAAAGGCTACGTTATCGTAAACATCTAAATGAGGGAATAAGGCATAGCGTTGGAAGACCATATTAATAGGACGTTTATTAGGTGGAAGGTTAGTGATATCTCTACCCTTTAATAAAATTTCACCCTTACTAGGAAATTCAAAACCAGCAATCATTCGTAATGTTGTTGATTTACCACAGCCAGATGGTCCTAAAAATGTTAAAAATTCACCCTTTCTAACATATAAATTAAAATCATCTACAACTGTCGTATTACCAAATATTTTGCTTACACCTTTTAGATCAATAATATAATTTTTCTTTGTCATACATATATCCATCCTTTAAAAATTAAAAATTTGGTGGGCAAGATACCCAAATAACTTCAGCATCGCAATTACCAATATTTTCGAGATAATGCTTTTTATTAGTTTTATAATAAAAGGATTCTCCAGCACTACAGGTAATATTTTCTTCACCATAGTGTAATACTACACTACCCTTTAAAATATAGCCAAATTCTTCACCCTCATGGGGTAAATCAACGAGTGTCTTATTCTTTGGCTTTAGGATAATATAAATTGGTTCCATTGCATGTGATTGACTGGTAGGTACTAACCAGCTTTGAACATAACCCTGAAACTCAGTGTCTAGCTGTTCTTCTTCAGTAAATTTAATTTGTGTTGTTTCAGCAGCACTAAAAAAATCAGTAAAATTAGTACCTAATGCATGTAATATTAATTCAAGAGTTTGAATTGAAGGATCAGCCTTATCATTCTCCAATTGGCTTATATAGCCCTTGGTTAATTCACAACGATTAGCTAATTCCTCTTGTGTTAAATTCCAAAACAATCGTCGTTCCTTTATTTTTTGTCCTATATCCATAAAATCATCTCTTTCTTAGTTATATTAAACTTTATGTTAACATTACCTAAACATTTTACTAAAAATAAGACTGTTTTTCAAGAAAAAGTTTACAAATTTTAAACAATATTCTAATTATAAGTAAACTTTTATACATTTTTACCTAAAAATAGGTAAAAAAAAAGGGCTAAGCCCTTTTTCTAATAAAATTAACGTTGTACACGACCAGAAGCGTCGCCACCAGCTAAAGCATTAACCTCAGCTTCACTTACTAAGTTGAAGTCACCATTGATTGTATGCTTTAATGCAGATGCAGCAACTGCGAACTCTAAAGCCTTACCTTGATCATCAGGATAAGTTAATAAGCCATGAATTAAACCACCTGAGAATGAGTCACCACCACCAACACGGTCGATGATAGGGTTAATATCATAACGCTTAGATTGGTAGAATTCCTTACCATTGTAGATTAAAGCCTTCCAACCATTGTGAGTTGCTGAGAAAGATTCACGTAATGTTGAAACAACATACTTGAAGCCAAACTTTTCAGCCATTTGCTTGAAGATTGCATGGTAGCCTTCAGCATCAGTCTTACCACCCTCAACGTCTGCATCAGGTTTGAAGCCCAAGCATAATTCAGCATCTTCTTCATTACCGATACATACATCAACATATTGCATTAATGGACGCATTACTGAAATAGCTTTCTCAGAAGTCCATAATTTCTTACGGAAGTTTAAGTCTACAGAAACAGTAACACCATGACGCTTTGCAGCCTCACAAGCTAATCTAGTAAGCTCAGCAGCCTTATCACTGATTGCAGGAGTAATTCCTGACCAGTGGAACCAATCTGCACCTTCCATAATAGCATCAAAATCAAAATCACTAGGTTCTGCTAATGCGATTGCAGAATCAGCTCTATCATAAATTACTTTTGAAGGACGCATAGATGCACCAGTCTCAAGATAGTAAATACCAACACGATCACCACCACGAGCGATGAACTTTGTATTTACACCATATTTACGAAGTGCATTAACAGCACTTTGACCGATTTCATGAGTAGGAAGCTTTGTAACAAAATAAGCATCATGACCATAATTTGCACAGCTTACTGCAACGTTAGCCTCTCCTCCACCATATACTACATCAAATGAATCTGATTGAACGAAACGTTTATTACCTGGAGTAGATAAACGTAACATAATTTCGCCTAAAGTAACAACTTTTGCCATTTTATTTTTCCCCTTTTTATAATTTGATTTTAATAACAGCCTTTTCGACCTGTTCATTATTGATATTTATACAAGGCATATGCACATCCTCTGGAAATAATAATGCAAAGCCCTCGTCAAGTACAAATTTAACTGAATGATCAGCTTGATTTTTATACTTTAAAACATCCTTAACGTCGTTATAAGGTATATTAACCTCTAATTTAGAATCTAAGGCATCTGTAACCTCAAATCCCTCTTTTCCCTTTAATACAATTTGTAAATCTATATAATTTTTATGAGACTCAAAGAAAGTATCATCAAAATTCTTAGCTATATAAGATTGACGATTAACAAAAACATTATCACCATCAATTGGATGCTTACCACATTCTAAAGCTAATAAATCATTGTTTAAAACATAATCAATAGCTGTATCAATGTTTTTTGATAAGCCCTGATATCTTGCTATATCCTTTAATTTTCCAATAATCATATTTATTTCCCCAAATAAATAAAATTACTTACCTTCTCTTGCTTCCTTAACAGCAGCAACGAATTGCTTTGCTAAAGCAGTAACGCCTTCATAATCGCCAGTCTTTGCAGGACCAGTTAAATCACTACCAGTACCAACAGCTACTACACCAGCCTTAATCCAATCCTTAACGTTTGCTAAAGATACACCACCTGTAGGCATAATGTTAACCTGAGGAAGTGGTCCTCTAACAGCCTTAACATAGCTTGGTCCAGGAAGACTACCTGGGAATAGCTTAACGATATCACAGCCTGCTTCCATTGCATGTAAAATCTCAGTGATTGTCATGCAGCCTGGCATATAAGGAACTTGATATCTATTGCATAATTTTGCAGTATCTAAATCGAAACCAGGTGAAACAATATACTCAGCACCAGCTAAAATTGCAGCTCTTGCAGTTTCAGAGTCTAAAACTGTACCAGCACCAACAATTAACTTTTCAGCTGGGAAAGTCTTTTTTAAAGTTTCAATACACTTTGCAGCACCAGGTACTGTGAAAGTCATTTCGATTGCAGGAACGCCACCATTAATACAAGCTTCACTAATTTTAATAGCCTTTTCTTCGTTTTCTGCACGAACTACAGCAACAACACCTACGCTTGAGATACGATTTAAAACATCAAATTTTTTCATTTTTTTTACCTCTTTTTCTTTCTCACGTACATAATTCATACAGCTTAATTATACGTTTTAATGATTTTAAAGTCAATGCAGTAGGGTCCTTTTTAGGCCAAATAAAGCAATAAAATTGATTTTTAAAAAGTAATATCGCTTTTAGTTCTTGACGATAAAAAAACCAGGAAATATTTCCTAGTTTAAAAGATTAAACCTAATAAAACAGCATTAATAATTATTGAACATATTGAAATAATTATAAAATAGTTTCTTTTAGTTTGATATTTAAAAATTAAAATTGAAAGTAATGTTCCTAAGCCGCCTAATAAAAATGTATATAAGGTTAGGGCCTGAGTATTTGCCTTACTTGTCGAATTAACTGGCTTTTGTGAATCAAAGTAAAACATTAAAAACGAAACAACATTCATTAAAATTGTTACACCTAAGACTACATAAAATAATCCATGCTGAATTGCAAATAAATTATCAATTTTTTCACTTAAAGCAAGCATTAGTCAATAAACTCAAAGACGAATTCAAATACACGAACAGTATCTCCGTCCTTTGCTCCCATCTTTCGTAATTCATCATCAACACCAAAGCTTCTTAGCTGACGCGCAAATCTAGCAATTGATGACTCGATATTAAAGTCAGTCATATCAAAAATACGACGTAGCTTTTCACCACTTACATTGAAGACACCATCTGGATCAATAGTAATTTTAAACATTGGCTCTTCAGGCTTAAAGGTATAGTTAACAACCATATTTTCACGTTCATCATCCTCAAATAATGAGAATTCTTCCGTTACCTCTAATAAATCTGCAACCTTATATAAAAGCTCATCTAAGTTTTCATGAGCTATTGCAGAAATAGCAATAACTGGTGCATCAACCTTTTTCTTGAATTCCTCAAGATTTTCCTTAGCACCTGGTAAATCCATTTTATTTGCAACAATTATTTGTGGACGCTTAATTAAATTCATCTTGTAATCCTTTAATTCAGCGTTAATGATTTGATAATCAGTATAAGGATCTCTACCTTCACTACCAGCCATATCGATAACGTGAACAATTACACGACAACGTTCTATATGACGTAAAAATTGTAAACCTAAGCCAGCACCAGTATGAGCTCCTTCAATAATACCTGGTAGGTCGGCCATAACAAAGCTTCTACCATCCTTAACTCTAACCATTCCTAAATGTGGAACTAAGGTAGTAAAGTGGTAAGATGCAATTTTAGGCTTTGCTGCACTTACAGCAGAAATTAAGGTTGATTTACCAACTGAAGGGAAGCCTACTAAGCCACAATCAGCTAAAACCTTTAGCTCACAACGAATATAACGTTTTTCACCAGGTTCACCCTTTTCACTATAATCAGGGCACTTAATAGTACCAGTGGCAAAGGCCATATTACCTCTACCACCACGACCACCTTTGGCAATAACTGCTTCTTGGCCTTGCTTTGTAATATCAGCAATTACTAAGCCACTATCATCATCAAAAACAGTTGTTCCTAATGGTACATGAACATAGGTATTTTCTGCATTAGCACCAGTCATACCCTTATGCATACCACGCTCACCCTCTTTAGCCTTTAATACCTTATAGTACTTTAAGTCTAAAAGAGTGCTTAGGCCTTCATCACCAACAAAGATAATAGAACCGCCTCTACCACCAGAACCACCAAAAGGTCCACCATTTTCTACTTTTAATTCTCTACGGTAAGCAACGATACCATCGCCACCCTTACCGCCATGTAATTCCATTTTGACTTGATCTATAAACATTGGGGTTTCCTCCATAAACAAAAAAACTAGGCATACGCCTAGTTTATTAATTACTCAGCTACCGGATAAACAGAAACTTGTTTCTTATCGCGGCCTAAACGTTCAAATTTAACAGTTCCAGCTACTTTAGCGAACAAAGTATCATCTCCACCACGACCTACATTAGTTCCTGGGAAAATTTTAGTACCTCTTTGACGATAAAGAATTGATCCAGCTGTAACTACTTGGCCATCACTTGCTTTAGCTCCTAGACGTTTAGCTTCAGAGTCACGACCGTTCTTTGTAGAACCAACACCTTTTTTAGATGCGAATAATTGAATATTAAGCTTTAACATTATTTATAACCTCCTAGCGATTATATTTGATAAACTTTGGATAATCATTAGCTAATTCCTTTAGCATACTATCCAAATTATTGAAAATTGCTTTTACAGTATCATTTTTAGTATCAACTAATATATCAAATTCTCCTTCTTTAACCTCTTGCTTTAGAACGTTGTAACTTAAATTTAAGCGCTCAGTTAAATTTAGAGTCATTATGATAGCTGTTGAAACAGATGCACATACAATATCTTTTCCATACTCAGCATAATTTGCATGTCCATGACCTATAAAATGCATTTTTGAATCTTCTTTTACTACCTTACAGTTAATCATAATTAAGCATTGATTGCTTCGATTGTTAACTTTGTATAAGCTTGACGATGACCTTGCTTCTTGTGGTAGTTTTTCTTAGCACGATACTTATAAACGATAATTTTCTTATCGCGACCTTGCTTTTCAACCTTTGCAGAAACCTTAGCACCCTCTACATATGGTGCACCAACCTTAGTTTCATCACCGCTTACTAATAATACTTTGTCAAAAACAACTTCAGAACCTACTTCAGCGTCTAATTTCTCTACGAAAATAACTTCGCCTTCAGATACCTTAACTTGCTTTCCACCAGTTTCAATAATTGCGTACATGTCGTTTACCTCCTCTATAATTTTAAGACTCACTATTAGGGTAGATTTTTTAATCGTTTATAACCCTTTCTATGTGGTGCATGTTACAACATTTTCTATTATAACGGCAATTTAAATATATGTCAATTGCTTTTTTCTTAAAAAAACTTTTTTAATAGCTTTCTTGTTCATCTACTGTCTTACTGCGACCTGAGAAGAATTTTACAACCTTTTTAGGGAAGAAAGTAATCGTATCAGCAATAACCATAGGTAAAATTACTAAGGCCCGTATTTGGGATTTAACAACCCAAAATTTAGGATTTTATTTTTGTAAAGTTGT
>JAHHSV010000035.1 GCA_020025015.1 Anaeroplasmataceae bacterium | reverse complement strand
AAAAAAAGGACTGTGAAATCCCTAATTTCAAAAACTAGGTTTTTTCACAGCCCCTTCCTTATTCTTCCAAATTACTGGATAATTCTTATAAACCCTTTCAAGCTCCTCATCATCAATAACGTAAACCTTAGCCTTAGGCTTAATTAGCTTACGACCTTGCTCCTTAGCCTCTGGTGTTAAATTTTCAATATGATATAAGCCTACAGCACCATTACTAGCTGTAGCCGCGCCAAAGTCCTTTAAATAATCTCTAGCCTCATCATTAAGCTGCTTACCTAAATACTTATCCAAGCCAATTACATAAGGTACGTCCTCCATAACCTTCATGCCAATTGCGCTACCTAAAACCTGAGCCTCTGGCATCTTAGTTGTTTTAATTTCAACTACCCAATCAGCCATACGACCCTCATCTGTAACTAAACCAAAATGAGGAACACAGCCCATAATACTACCAAATAGCTCAATAATACCTGAGTTACGATTACATCTTGCACCTAAAACACTATTAGCGTAAACTACCGCACTAGATTCAGCCCAAGATAAAACATCACCACATTTAGGAACATTACCAACCTCAGGCATATAGCAGGTACAGGTATATGCGTTATCCTTAATTAAGCCTAAGCGCTTAAGCTGATCATCATAATAGCCCTGCTTATTATACATAACCTTAAAGAAAAGCTTTTGTAATGGATTAGCTGGAATATTTTTAAAATCTGGACGTGGGTCTACGGAAAACTTTTGACCACTCGTAATACCATCCGCTAAAACCTTATCCATAAGCTCATAAACAGATTTCATAATACCTAAGCCAAAGCTTGTTACTAAATGTCCATACTCACTTGTAATAGGCACCATCCTATCTGCATTAAAGGCATCACCATACATTACAAGCGTCTTCATAATCTTAGCCCTAACCTCGCCCTCGCTACCGTTAAGGATCGCTTCTTCCCTTTCTGTTAATTTCATTTTTACACCCCCAATAATTTTGTTTATTTTTTTAACATCGAGTTAAAATTGAAAATATCCTAGAAATATTATTTAATTTTTTCTGTTTGTCTAATACACCTTTAATTATATACCCTTTAGAAAAAAATACAATTAGACTAAGAAAAAAGTCCTAAGCTTTTTAAGCCTAGGACTTAATAATTATTTAATAATAACCTGACATGCTTGCATACTAGAAATACTATGCTTTTGATTTTCTAAGGAGGTTGCAGCACAAAGCTTTTCATAAATTACAATTGGTGTTTCAGGATACATTGCCTTTAAGATTAAAGCATTAGAAATAACACAAATATCAGTACAAACACCAACTAAGGCAATTTCACTATATTTGCTAAAATCATAGGCCTTAAATTCCTCTAAGGCTCCAAAGCTTTTCTTCTCAATAATAGCTTTAGCATAAGGCTTTAATAAAGGACAAATATCATGACCCCAGGTACCCTTTAAGCAGTGCTCTACCGGAAGCATTTTACCCTCACTAGTATTTAAATAATTTTCATCATGGGTATCCTTAGTAAAAATAACCTCATCACCATTATTTAAATACTCTAAAATCTTATCCTTTACTAAAGGTATAATATTTAGTCCCTCCTGATTGCTTAAGCTACCAGTTAAAAAGTCATTTTGCATATCAATAACTAATAAAAGCTTCATAATTTTTCTCCTATAAATCACTATTTTTAACTAAGATGTTTTTATTAATAAAGCTGTTAAGGCCCTTACCAATAGTTGCAAGCCTGCACATCTCCTTAAAGTTTTCCTCACCTATCATCATACTATAGTAGCGATAAATCTTCTTATGCTCCTTAAACTTAATATCGATATAATCACTACCTATTTCGTATTTTTCAACTCCACTATTACCACTACCATTAGGATATCTAAGCATACAAATCAACTCCTACATCTAGGCTAATTATAGCATTTTTAACCTATTCTTCAATAAATTTTAAAATTTTATCCATAACCTCAAAATCTAAAGCACCCATTCTATGAAAATCCGTATTTTTCTTTAAATTATTAATTGCCTCTAAATTACCCTTATAGGCATTAAGCCTTGTCATATAATCAATCATATAGTTAACCGCATCCTTAGTGTAATTAGGATTATGATATCTATCATCATTAATTAAATATCTTGCTCCATAAACACTATGATGTAAATAGCCAGCATTTAAATCATACTTAATCATAAAATCATTACGAGAGGCAACAATTAAGGTACTACCATTAAAGCTATTTAAGCTTTTACGGGAATTACAAAAGGCATACTTCCCACACTTAAAATAATCAATTAAATAAATATAGGGAATAAGGAAATTTAAAAATGGTGGAAGGCTTGACTTAAGCATTCTTCTAATTGAAACAAAAGGGCTAATCGCGATAACCTTACTAACCTCAGGATGATACTTAGTAATGTTACTAGCAGCAAAGCCACCCCAGCTATGACCAATTACAATTATCTTTTTTCCTTTACCTAAGCCACTTTTATCTACCCAGCGTAAAACATAATCAAGGCTTTTTAAGGAACCACTAAAGCCCTTTACCCCTCTACCACTAGAGGTATCAACCCCAATATGATTAACACCTAAAACCATATAGCCACGCGCTGCAAAATAACAAATATCCTGGTTATAAGCATCAATAGAGCTACCCATACCATGGTTAAAAACAATTAGCTTATCCTTAATACTACCATTAGGATTATAAAGATAGCCCCTTAAGGTTTCCCTTCTACAAGGAATCTCTACAGCTATTCTATCAATATTAAATTCACTATTACTATAATAGGTAACTAAAGGATCAGGTGTAAACCTCTTACCAAAATACATTGAATGTAAAACTATAGCAAAAATAAAGCTAATTAGAATTACTCCTCCAATTACCCCTAAAACAATATATAACCAAATCATCCTACCGCCTCGCAGTCATATATACAATATTTTATTTTGAACCCTTTTCAACTATTTATTATTATACCATCTTTTAACCCCAATGGTAAGTAATAACCACATAAAAAAATAGAGGTCAAACGACCTCTATTAAAACTATAAGGAGACAAAAATTATAAAGGTTTTACCCTTCACACATAATTAGAGTCAAACCCCATAATCTTTTCCCCAATTAGTTACTTTTATTGCTCATTAATGTACATAAATGATTGAGGAGAATGTTTTATGCCAAACTCAATCAATGATTTAGGCCTATCATATTTTTTTATTTCCCCTAATATATATGCATATGCTACTTTCTGTCCCTTAAAATACTCTGTAAATTTTCTTTTTGAAATTCCTGCTTCTTTTTTTGTTTTTTCCCATAATAAAGATGGAGATAAAGACATAATTCCAACAACTTCTACTTCTCCTATAATTTTCTTTTCTGGACTGGTAGAATAGACAATAATTTTCTCAACCACCTTTTTAGCAAGATGTTTTCGAAATTCATATTTTTTTGTTCCTTTAAATATGCGATTTGAGTATTCAGGTTTAATTGCCATAATAATTGTACTCATCAAAAACTCCTTTGAAGTTAAATATTTGTATTTGATTTATTTAGTATCAGTCTAAAGTTATTATCTGATATTTTGTCAAATGGTCGAGGCCCTTTTTGTTCTGGAACAATGTTGTTTTCCCATAAACATTTCAGAGTTAATCGTTTAGTTAAACTTTTAACATATATAAATTTAATAACAAGCAATTGGTCTTTCTTCTTATTCCAAAAGCTTTCGAGTTCCTCCTTAGTAAAAACAGTCCTATTTTGACAATACTTTAAAAAATCTTCTTTATTGTTAAACTTATCTCTATAACTATCAATTACACCAATTGTAGAGACAACAGATTCATAAGCTTTTCTTCCCTCTTTTTCACCTTTTCTATATATTACAACAAAATCACCTGGTTTCATATTTCTTACATACGAGAAAGAAATATAAACTTTTTCTAATGCATATTTTTGTGGTTGATCACCTAGAAAATCTACTTCATTTTCTGTTTTCAACTGTGAATCAGGTAAAAGAGGAGTGTGATACTTAGCTTCTATTGGCAAGAAAAATTTGTTACTTTCATAATTTAAATTTGGAAAATTATATTTTGGAGATTTATTTTTATAATAAACCCCAAGTTTCTTAACTAAAACAGTTTCCTCATTTTCTCCCGACTTTTTGATTCCATATTCAAAGAATCCCCATTTAATTAATAATCGATACAACCTTTCTAATTCAGGACGATTTTTAAATAAAGTTACATATATCTCACTTACATTACGTTCTATAGCATTATCAAAAATTATTTTAATAAATCGCTCACCCAATCTAAAACCTGATGTTTCAACCTTAAATGTACCGATTTTAAGTCTCTTAGCAGGCTTGAATAGGGGACATATATCATTATAATTTTCTTTTTCGTCTTCTGTTTTCAGATATAAAAACCCTAATATTCCACCTTTATCATTTTCACAAACATAAGCTTCTTCATCACATTTTCTTTGAAACCAGTCATTAAATCCAGGATAATCCTTTTTAAATGTATCAAAAAAAGGATTGTTGACATCAATATTTCCAAAGTACTCTTTTTTAACTCTTAAAAATTTGTATTCAATTAGCTCTGGATTTTCTGCAGTCATCTTACAAATAAAACTATCTATTGTAAAAACTCTATCCTCTAATCCTAGACATTTGGCTTTAGCATTCATCCCTCTATCCTCAGTTATAAGTATATCCACTTTATTACAATATAACTCGAATAATAATTGGTTGTCTATTAGATCATTTTTTGTTTTTGCCGTTCCAGCTAATAGTTTTGAAAACTCCTCTGTCTGAACACCTACAGTTTTCATTTGAATATAGGCAGGTAATTTTGCATCATAAAGTCTTTGCATATCATCATTCATATATTTTCTTAATTCAGATATTGTGTATGGATGTATCACTTTATCGTATTTTAAAACATCTAACCAATGAAATAATTCTCCTATAGCGTAATTTGTAGGTTTTGTGTTTTCTCGATGAATGACAATATTAGTATCCAACAATGCTCTCATTATAAATATCCTCCTTCCAAAACTGATTTTAATTGTTTGAAATTTGACTCTATACAATCAACTTGATACACGTACAACGGAACATTTAATTCCATAGCTACTTTTTCAGCTTGTTGTTTTTCGGCTTGAATTAGCTCACATATATTATTAATCGCATATTTTTTATTATCACGACGTTGTAAATTTTCAATAATAAAATTAACATTAGCTTCCAACAATATGATTTTTGTTATTGGCAATTTATGATAAACAAAGGTCGGTAAATATTCCACTTGATTATTTTTATTAAAGATACAAAAATGGCCATCCAATATAATAGTTTCCAAATTGTTTGTTTTTTCATTTAGTGCATCAATTAATAATTGTTGATTATATTCCTTGTTTCTTACCGCTTTGTGACTTCCGTAAGTTTCTCCATTTTTTTCACTAATTAATTTGCTCGCAGAGAATAATGGTATTTTCAATTCATTACTAAGTTTATTACATAATGTACTTTTACCAACACCATATACACCAGCTATAAAAAGAATTTTAATGGCCACAAATTTCATCTCCCTTATAAGAAAATCATATTATGTTAAAAGATAGAAAAAATAGTATATTTAACTGATTAATTATACTATTTTTCCCGTTTTTTATCAAATTCAGATGTTTTTAAAAACCAGTCACTTGAAAAATGGCTGATTAATCAACCATTTTATAACTTGACTATTTTCATTTCCAATTAATACATTTATTTAACTACAACTATTTCTTGATTTTTACTACGTGGTTTATTTGGTATCGTGTAGGCAAGAATTCCTTCATCAATTAATGGCTTAACATACTTATTAATAAAATATGCTGGATGCTTATCATCAAAGCCAAGGCTCCTAGCTAAATCTTCTTTTTTTATTGGCTGAGCACAATTTTCTATAATCCTATTTGTTATATCTAATTCATCAGCACTAGACTTTTTGCCATTATATAAGGTAACCTTAAAAGTTCCTCTATATTCTTCAAATTTAGGCTTTGGAAGACCTGCTTCCTCCATTTCTTTATAGATTGTAGGAATACCAGAATATCTATTTTCTGTCTCATCTAAGATTTCTAATATACTAGCTAAATGAGGATTTCTTACCTCTCCTCTTACCTTTCCAAGATCATTTAGGCTAAGCTTTCCATATAATCCTCCTGGATTAGTAACCTCAATTCTATCATCATAGATAATAATTCTAATGGGCTCATTTTCAGTATGAATACTATAATCCCTATGGATCAAGGCATTTAATATTACCTCTCTTACTGCCTTAAGTGGATATTCGAATTTATCCTCCCTTAAGCCTGTTTTAGGATTAATATATGTCTTTTTAAAAGTGTTATTTATTACAAAGGAAATTCCTTGTTGAAGCATTTGTGCAATAGTACCATCTAATCTTCTATTATCAAGGAATCTAATTCCCTCACTATTTTCAATTCCATACTCATTAGAAGCACATCTTACAGCTACTATATCTAAATTTGGTGAAAATAATTGTGGATAAACACCTAGACTCATAAGTCCACAAAGTGTTGGAGTTCCGTTTTTATCTGTAATACCTTCAAAGAACAAAAGATTATCCTTACTGATATTTAAAAGATTATTCTTAATAGTAACAAGCTTGCTTAAATATCCATCAACTAATAAATTATTTAAATTAGATGAATCTATTCTTTCTTTAATTCTTAGCTCATCCTCTTTTTTATATCTATATGCATCATAGCTATAAATTTCATAATCAGTCATTGGTAAATCAGCATCACCCACTCTAATATAAGAGCCTTTTTGCTTACCCTTTCCTTTATAATAGCATGGCTTTAAATCACTACTAATTTCAGGAATTTCACATGAGCAAATAGTCTTTCCATCTATCTTTGCAACCGTAAATAAAGATCTTACTACTGGTTCCATTTCTAAGCATTGCTCAGTAACCCTTTTTTGTAATTCATCTACATTTTGAACGCCTTCAATCGTATAATTATTCTTTTCATTTATACCAAAAATAATAATTCCGCCTGAGGTATTTGAAAAGCTAGATAAAGTATCATATAGTGCTTCAGGGCATCCTGTTTTAGCTTTTTTTAATTCTATATTAGAAGTTTCAGTTTTTAAATTTTCTATTTTACTCACTAATTTTAATAATTCATTTTCTGTCATATTAAAGCCTCCTATTCGAATTTATTTTATCACTTTTTCCTAAAATAGTCAATTTACGAAAATAAAATACAAAATTAGGAAAATATTTTATAAAATTACGAAAATTATATATAAATTAAGAAAATAATTAATTAAATTTTATCAAAATATTAATATAAGAAAATACAAAAGCTTTTATTTAAGTTAAAAAGGCACAATCAAACGATTGTGCCTAAATTAATTTATAACTTATTTTACTTTAAAGATGTAGCCGCAATATTAGCTATATTCTTATGTAATTCAGCAAAGAATGGCTTTAATACTAAATCACCTGTACTAGCATAGTATAAGCTACCCCAAGTATCAATTACACTAACCATATATGTAGATTCAGATAATTTTACTGCATTTTTAGCATTTTCTAAACGTGTATTTGTTGCTGCTAATGAAGGTAATTTTTCACCTTCACGGATGAATGAATTAATAATATCCATATATCTAACACCAGCAATCATTAAATCTCTTAATGAATTCATCCAAGGAGTAATTTCTGCTACAAGCTCTCTATTATTACCTGCTTCACGATATGTATCAATTGCCTTAATAACATTATTTAGCTCAGCATAAATTGGGTCAATCATTAAACGCATATCGCTACGCTTCATAGCTAAGAACTTAGCTGGATCCTTTGTCATTTCTAATACTGGCTCTAAAATACCATCAAAGCGTTGAGACTCACGATTAGTAATTGGAGTAACCCAGAAAGCACCAACAGGATATGTTGCGATATTAGATGCAAATGTATATAGCTCTAAGCCATATTCCTTATCAATTGCATCAAATGAAGCACGGTATGATTCACTAGATGTAAAGCCTTTAATATTCCATGCATAATCTAATACTTGGAAAATACCTACCTTTGAAGCTTCAGTTTGGCTCATTGGATTTGCTAAAACACCTTGTAATTCTGTTACATCGTTACTTAAGCATGTAGCTTCACCCATGAAAAGCTGTGTATCATAGTAGTCATTAACTGGCCAATTTAACCAGAATAATGGACTACGGCCTGCAGTTTCCTTAAAGTAACCAACAGCCTTTTCATTAACAGTACCCATTATTTCATCGCCTGTATAATATACATCAACATTTTTACTTAAATCCTTACCTAAGGCTTCTAAGTAAACCTTAGAATGCTTAGCGTTCTTAAAGTATGTTGTAGGAACAATTTCAAATGAAACTGCTTCTTCTAATGTTTCACCAAACTTTTCTAAATCATTTAATAATTTAGCATGGTTTTTACCTAATGTAGCAAAGAAAGCTTCATCAGCTGTACCAGGAACAGCAATATCATCTGCTGAAACAGCAAATCTTCTTACACCAATTTCGTATAATTGCTTAAATTTATTTTGGATAACACCTAAATCAACCTCATAGGTATCACCAAATTCTAATGAATCATGCATTAATGGGTGAATTGCCCAAGTAAATTCAATCTTATTATCAGTTGCTGCCTTAACTAATTTACGCATTTCTGCTAATTCTGCACTTGGATATAGTGTTCTCCACATTGTACTATGGTATTTGTCATCCTTTGGTGCAAATGTATAAGAATTCATCTTATACTTAGAACCAAATTCAAAAACACTAATACGATCGTTTAGGTTCCAAGGTACACCATAGAAGCCTTCAATAACACCACGATTTTTCGCACTAGCATAATCGTTTATTGCAACACCACTAACATTATCATCATTTTCTTTTATTTCTTCTAGCATTAAGCCTAGGGTATTTACACCATAGAATAAAGAATTCTCATCCTCACCAACAATCTTAATTAAACCCTTGTCTAAGCTTAATGTATAGTTATCAATCTTTGCATCTTCTGCATCAATAGCCTTATCTACTGCTAAGGTTATATTTGTTGAGCTAGTATTAATACTATCACTTACAGTATAATTATAGCCGCTTTCCTTAATTAAGCTTTGTAAACGTTTCATTGTAACGTTATCAAAGCTAGACTTAACAATGTTAATATTATCCGTTAATTTAAAGCTATTTTCCTTTTCGTAGCTTGCCTCCTTTACTTTGGGGAATAAATCATAACTATAGCTAGCATCATTCTTTTCATAGGCTATAGTTTTGTCGTCTTGGGCTTGGCCACATGCAGTTAATGCAAGGCATGAAACTCCCACAAGACCTAATAATTTAAAAGCGTATTTTCTATTCATTTTTTCCTCCGATAATTGCTTTTATTAAACTTTGTCTAAATATTATCATACTGTAAAAGCCTTTTCAACAACTTTTTTTCTTTTTTTATATCTATCATATCTAGATAAATTAGCACTAAAATAAAGCCCTAATTTTACTATATGTTAATAAAAAAAATGCAAATATAATCCTATACTTGCATCTAATTATTCTTCCCTTTAACACCAAGAAATTATAAAAAAAACACCTAAATAAATTAGGTGTTAGGCGTGACACACGCTTCTAATCATTCCACTAAATTTATACAGCGGAATGTACTAGCTAACACAACGTTAAAACCAAGTTATAACTATTGTATGAGAACGTTAGCTCAGCTACCTTCGGTATGTCTTAATGTTATCACAATCTATTTGTTTTGTAAACAGAAATTCAAATGAAAATAGTAACTCATAAAAAAATAGCACCAAAAACATGGTGCTATTACACATATAATGTGCGTTTATTATTTAATACAAATAAATATTATCAAAAAATTTTAAATTAGTCAATCTTAAACAATTGAATGGATAAGAAAATTAAAATTACATGACAAAGTAAAAGCATACAAACAACTATTTAGATACTGATTTATATAATATATATGTATCATTATTTTATAAATGGCTTATCAGCTTCTGCAAACTTCATAAGCTTCATTTCTTCTTTAGTTGCCCATTTAAAGGCAGTATGCTCAGTTAATTCTAAATTACCACTTATAAGCCTACATCTATAACCATACATAGTTATAGAAAAGCCTTTATAAGGTGGCATATCAGGATAAACATAATTAGATTCACCAATATATTCTATTGGTTGAATCTTTGATTTTAATTCTTCTTGTATTTCTCTAATAATAGTTTCTTCATGAGTTTCATGTTCTTCAACTTTTCCACCAGGAAATTCCCAGAATCCTTCTAATGCCCTACCTGGTCCTCGTTTACAACAAAATATTTTACCCTCACTATTTTCAATTAGTGCACATACAACTTTAACATGTTTCATCACTATTTACCAATTATTTTTCTTGTTTTTCTCTATATATTCGAATAAAGATTTAGCCAAATTATAACTAACATTAACAGTAACTGCATTACCAAATTGTTTATATGCTTGACAATCTGATACAACTTGCTTCCAATCAGAAGGAAAACCTTGTAATTTTCTACATTCATTAGGAGTTAATTTTCTTAATGAAACTCTGTCATCTCCACAATGTCTCCTATAATTTTTTTCATCAGTGACATAATTATCCTGACTGGCTCTATGCATCTTCGCCATTGTAGCAGTTAATGTTTTAGATATAGGTAAATCAATTGTTGGTTTAACAATATAATTTTTTGTTCCACTTCCCATAATTGTAGGATATATTTTTTTTGTCAAAAAATACTTTTCCTCAACATCATCATCTAACAAATCTTGTGTTGTAGTTAAAAGCTCTTGTTTCTTAGGAAATTCAAAATCTACAATATTAAAATATTCGCCCAAAAATGCTACTATATAACATCTATTTCTTCTTTGTGGGACACCATAATCTTGACTATTAAATATGTGAGTAAAACATACATATCCTAATGATTCTAATTCATGAATGATCCTTTTAAATGTCTTGCCACCATCATGATTCATAATATTTTTAACATTCTCTAAAACCACAACTTTAGTTTTATGTTTTTGAATTATATCTTTAATTTCAAAAAATAATGTACCTCGTCCTGCTTCATCTTCAAAGCCTTGAAGTTTTCCTAATGTGCTAAACGGCTGACATGGGAAGCCACCTATTAGTACATCATGAGGTGGGATATTATTTTTCTCTATCCTTATATCTCCACAAACAATATTTTTGCTGACGTTAGCTTTGTATGTCTCGCAAGCATATTTATCAAAGTCATTCGCCCATATCACATTAAAGCCTGCATATTCAAAGCCAAGATCAAAACCACCAATTCCTGCAAAGAGACTAATGGTATTATACTTTTGAATCACTGGTTTAATTCTTTCCATACTCTCTCCCATAACTTTTGCTATTTCTCTATAAATAGCCATTAATACATCAACTACAATTGAATTGCCGCTTTGTTTATAAGATTGTGCTCTAGAAACATTTATCTTATAATCATCAGGAAAACCCATAAGCCTTAATGACTCTCTAGGTTCTAAAGCTCTTACTTTTCCAGCTGTAGTTACATAATTGTTGACGCTTGCTCTATGTGTATTACCTTGCGTGCTTAAAATAGCCCTAGCAATTGGTAAATCAATTTCTGCGTTCTCATGATAGAAATTTTTAGTTCCAGGAGACATAACATATTTTAAGAGTTTCTCAGACAAAAATCTTTCAACCTTTTGACCACCTTTTACCAAAAATATATTCCCATTTTCATCATATTTAAAATGATTATCAGCACAATTGTCATATAAAAAATCTTGCATTTTAAACTTTAACGGAATTGGTTCTGGAAATTTAAAACTCTTGCATTTTTCTTTGCTTTTAAAGCCAACAACGAAAAGTCTTCTTCTTCCTTGCGGTATTCCATAATTTCTAGCGTCTAGTATTTGCCATTTAAAATGGTAGCCCAATTCTTCAAAAACATTTTGCATAGTTGCCCATGTTCTGCCTTTATCATGGGTTAATACTCCATAAACATTTTCATATATAAACACTTTTGGTTGAATTTCTTTAACCAAGCGTACATATTCATAAAATAATGTACCACGAGTGTCTTCAAAACCACCACGGGCGCCAGCAATTGAAAAACTTTGGCAAGGACTCCCCCCAACAAACAAATCTACTTTACCGTTATAATCTGTTCCATCTAAAAGTTTTACATCATAATAAAAATTATCATTTTCAATTTTATAATTACCTTTGTAAGCAATTTCAACAAAATTTGTTTTTCGCGATCCTTTCAAATATAAAGAATTAGCATATTCTCTTTTTTCCTCTTGAGTTTTCATTTTTCTTATTTTATCTAATTCTTGCTCTGTATCAATATCAATTATTATTTCACCATTATCACAAGCAAATACAATTTCGTGTTCAACATGTAATCTTTTTAAAGCTTGTTCAATAGCACCAATTCCACTAAATACTGTAGCCAACCTTAAACTCATAAAACATACCTCATTTTACCCTGCGTCTCTATTCAATTATACCTGCGTATATAAAAAAATCAACCCTTAGATGACCTAGGGTTGATGAATTTTTATGATT
>JAHHSV010000034.1 GCA_020025015.1 Anaeroplasmataceae bacterium | reverse complement strand
ATAAGTCACTCTGAAAGTATTAGTTTATTTAATTTGTGAGGCAAACTCGGGTAATACTTACCATATGTATTACTATATGATTCCATTATGTGTTTTATTAGCATCATTAGATAATATTAAGCTTGAAGAAGTTAATGATACATGTATTGGTTTAACTAATAATTAATATATTAAGTGTGCATAACAGCACACTTTTTTGTTGGCTGTAAGTAGTTTAGAAGCTCAATGTTTCTTTATTTTATATAGGTTAAATGCTATAATTTCTTTAATGGTAGTGATAATATGAAAAATGTAATATGTATAGGTGAAGCCTTAATAGATTTTATTCCTTTAGTTAAAGGTAAGGCCTTAAAGGATGTTAATGAATTTAAAAGATCCTGTGGTGGTGCTCCAACTAATGTTTGTGCAGCCATCAGTAAGCTTGGTGGTAATAGTATTATTTTAACTAAAATATCTAACGATGAATTCGGTAAATTCATTTTAGATACCTTAAATAAAGTAAATATTAATACAAGCTATGTTAAAAGAACAAATAAGAAAACTGCTCTAGCCTTTGCCAGCTTAGATAGTAATGGCGATAGAAGCTTTAGCTTTTACCATGATAATACTGCCGATTTAGATTTTAGTCCTACTGATATCGAAGGTAGTATTTTTAAGGATAAGCCAATCCTACATTTTTGTAGCGTTGATTTAATTCCATCTAAAATGCATGATGCACATTTAGAGGCAATTAAATTAACTAAAGAAAATAACGGTATTGTATCCTTTGATCCTAACCTACGTTTTCCTTTGTGGAATGACCATAAGCTATTAAAGAAAACAGTCTTAGAATTTATTAGCTATAGTGATATTGTTAAAATTAGTGATGATGAGCTAGAGTTCATTTTAGATACTAATGATTTAAATTTAGCCGCAAATAAATTATTTAATATGGGTGTAAAATGGTTTATTTATAGTAAGGGTAAGGATGGATGCATCCTTATGACTAGAAATTATAAGGTAGAGGCTAGTGGTATTAAGGTTAAGGTTATAGATACTACTGGTGCAGGAGATTCCTTAATAGGAGCTATCCTATATAAGCTAAGTAGTATGGATATTACTATAGATAAGCTAGATACATTAGATAAAGAAGCTTTAGCTAATATTTTAAGCTTCGCTAATAGCTATGCCGCCTATACAACCACTGGTAGTGGGGCTATTGAAAGTATGGCTACAATGGAAGAAATGGGAAAGTATTAAAAATAATGTGGGAGAGTTTAGTTATATGGTTATAGTAGCAATTTTATTTACGTTATTACTTCCTGTCGAAGTAATAATTATGTTTGTTTATATGTATATTAGAAATGTTTTTAAATTTACAATTTATTCTTTCGCTAAATTTTTTACATTTCATTGGATTAAATTTTTAGAGGCTCAAATTATTGGTAGGCCTATAGTGGTTCTATCTATTTTTTCTTATTTGTTTATGATTCCTGTTGTTTTAATTAAAATAGCTGTATTAATGTTTAGCAAAGAGGAGATATCTTATAAAGAAAATTTTCTAGAAAAGCTTTGGCTTCCAAAATATGTAAGGTAATAGAGTAAATTTTAACTAATATGTGGTATAATTGATTTTAGTTATTGAGGTGGTTTTATTATGACAACAATTATTAGTGGAAAGGACTTAGCTAGTAGTAGAAAGGCTAAGCTACGTTTAGAAATTGAAGAATCTTTAGTGAAGTATGGTAGAAGACCAAAGCTTGCGGTTATTTTAGTTGGTAATGATGCGGGGTCTTTATCTTATGTTAGAGGTAAGGCTAAGGCAGCTGATGAGGTTGGTATTTTAGTTGATACCTATCATTATGAGGATGATTTAACTGAAGATTTTTTAGTAAATAAAATTAAAGCATTAAATGCTGATCCTGAGGTTGATGGTATTTTAGTTCAATTACCATTACCACGTCAGATTAGATCAGATGTTATTATTGAATTAATTTCACCATTTAAGGATGTAGATGGCTTCCATCCACGTAATGTTGCTTCCTTATATTTAAAGCATGAGGGAATCTTACCATGTACTCCAAAGGGTGTTATTGCTCTACTTGATAGTGCTAATATTGAAATTGATGGTAAAAGAGCAGTTGTTGTAGGTAGAAGTAATATTGTTGGTATGCCTATGAGTAAGATGCTATTAGATAGAAATGCGACTGTAACTATTTGTCACAGCCATACTAAGGATTTAGCAAGCGTAACAAGTAACGCAGATATTTTAATTGCTGCCTTAGGTAAGCCTCGCTTTATTAAGGCGGAAATGGTAAAGGAAGGCGCTGCTGTAATTGATGTTGGCTGTAACCGTGATAGTAATAATAAGCTATGTGGTGATGTTGACTTTGATAATGTAGCCCCTAAATGTAGCTATATAACTAAGGTTCCTGGTGGTGTAGGTCCAATGACTATTTGCTGCTTAATGGAAAATACATATATTGCTTACCTAAACCATATGGAAGGTAAGAATTAATAGAAGGGATTTGCTAGAAATGATTGAAAGATATAGTAGATTACCGATGCGTAAGATTTTTACAGATGAATTTAAATTTAATACCTTTTTAAAGGTTGAAATCATGGCAACAGAAGCCTTTAGTAAGTTGGGTGTTGTACCTACTAGTGATGCTTTAAAGATTAAGGAAAATGCTAAATTTGATTTAAATCGTATTTATGAAATTGAGGCTGAAACCCGTCATGATGTTGTAGCCTTCACTAGAGCAGTATCTGAATCCTTAGGGGAAGAGCGTAAGTGGGTTCACTATGGCCTAACCTCAACTGATGTTGTTGATACCGCTAATGGTTTAATATTTAAGGCCGCTAACGATATTATTCGTAAGGATATCGTTGATTTTATGGAGGTTCTAAAGGAAAAGGCTAATTTATATAAGCATACACCTTGTATTGGTCGTACCCATGGTATTCATGCCGATATTACAACCTTCGGCTTAAAGTTCGCCCTATGGTATGAGGAAATGAAGCGCAATTTAAGTCGTTTTGATAGTGTAAGAAAGGATGTAGAATGTGGAAAGCTTAGTGGGGCTGTTGGTAATTTCGCTAATATTCCACCTTTTATTGAAGAATATGTTTGTAAGAATTTAGGCTTAGCTGAGGCAAATATTTCTACGCAAATCTTACAGCGTGATCGCCATGCCTATTATATGAGTACCTTATCAATAATTTCCTCTAGCCTTGAACAAATGGCTATAGAAATTCGTTCCTTACAAAGAACAGAAATCCATGAGGCTGAGGAAGCCTTTAAGAAAGGCCAAAAGGGCTCAAGTGCTATGCCTCATAAGCGTAACCCAATATCTTCAGAAAATATTTGTGGCTGTGCTAGGGTAATGCGTGGCTATATGGTTACCGCTAATGAAAATGTTGCCCTATGGCATGAGCGTGATATTAGCCACTCAAGTGCAGAAAGAATAATTATGCCTGATGCCCTTATGCTACTAGATTACATGCTAAATAGATTTAAGGGTATCGTGGAAAACCTAGTTGTTTATCCTGAACAAATGCTTAAAAACATTTATTTAACTAATAAGGTAATTTTTGCCCAAAGAGTTATGAATGCTTTAATTAATAAGGGCTTATCTAGGGAAAGTGCTTATGATTTAGTTCAGCCTATCAGTATGGAGGCTTATAATAATAACCTAGATTATGAAGAGCTATTATTAAAGAATCCAAGGGTATCAGAATATTTAAGTGAAGCAGAGATTAAGGAGTGCTTTACCTTTGATTATTACTTTAAGAACGTTGATTATATTTATAAGAAGGTTTTCTAAGACAAAAGAAAAGAGCTTTGGTATTAATTACCAAAGCTCATTTTTAATTCTCACGTTTTTTACCAAAGAAGAATAACGCAACTGTACCAGGTCCAGTGTGAGCACCAATAGTAGTACCAACGCTATTAATCTCAACCTCGCCATTTAAATGCTTGAAGGTTGCTTCAACTGATTTTTTAACAGCCATTGCATCCTCCATACAGCCAGCCTCACTAATGTAGCACTTGCCATCATAGTCTAGACCCTTATCTGCACATTCAATCATTTTATCAACAATACGCTTAATAACCATACGTTTACCAATGCATTTATAACGAGGAATTAAGCGGCCCTTATCATCCATATTTAATAGTGGACAAATCTTTAAGGCAGTTCCAAACCAACCAGCTGCCTTACTGATTCTACCACCCTTAACATAGAAGGTTAAATCAGTAGAGAAGAACCAATGATTTAGTCTTAGACGATTATCTAAGGCATATTGATATAAATCATCAATACTCATACCACTATCCCTTAAATCAGCTAGGTGATCCATAAATAGACCATAGCCTGATGATGCTCCTAGGGAGTCAACAATATAAATCTTACGATTAGGGAATTCATCTCTTAGCATATCGGCAGCGATATTTGCTGAATTAATTACTCCAGAAATTCCATTTGATAAGGTAAGATGTAAGATATCCTTACCCTCTTCTAAAAATCTTTTAAAATAGTTATAGAATTCATCTGAATTTACCTGTGATGTTTTAATTTCACTTCCACTAGCCATTAGCTCATAGAATTTAGAAAAAGGAATAGATTTTCCTAAGTCATCTAGGTATTCCTTACCATCTAAGGTATAGTGAAAGCAAATATAATTAATGTTACGTTTCTTAAAATGCTCTTCAGTTAAATCTGCAGTAGAGCATGAGCTTAATATGTAATCCATAGGCTTACCTCCAAGATAGTATAATTATATAACATATTTTTTGTTAGTAAATTATATCTATTGACTTAGCCTAAAAATGGTATATACTTCTATGCGTAGTTTAAATTTTAGGCTACAAGTGAAGGAGGAACACTGACTTTTTATTAATAAAAGCTAGCGTAAAAAAAGGAAAATGGAAGAAGAGCTTTTAAGTAAAATTAAATACGGAAGCGTAGAACTAAAAAATCGTATGATTTTTGCGCCCACGACTCTAGGGCTTAAGAAAAAAGAGTATTTTAAGGTAATTGAAGGAATTGCCAAGGGTGGAGTAGCCATGGTTATAATAGGGGATGTACCAGTAGCTAAGTCACCATTTATGCCCTCATTATTTACTAAGAGTGGCTTTAAATACTATGAAAGGCTAGCAGAAATATGCCATCAGCATAATGCGCTAATTTGTGCTCAGCTTCATGAAAGTGATAGTAATTTTAAGGCAATGCTTAAATATGTACCTAAGATTATTTGTGGTAAGATTAAAAAGTCAGAAATAAGAGATTTATTAAATTTAGAAACTGGTAAGTATATTACTAATTTACCTAGCTCTAAGGTTAAGGAAATTACTAATAGCTTTGGTAGGGCTGCCGCTAAGGCAAAGGCAGCCGGCTTTGATGTAATTCAGGTCCACGGTGATAGAATGTGTGGAAGCTTTACCTCAAGTGTCTTTAATAAGCGTACTGATGAATATGGTGGTAGCCTTGAAAATCGCTTTAGATTTGCCAAAGAAGCTGTTTTAGCAATTAGAAGAGTCGATAAGGAAATACCTATTGATTTTAAATTTGTTATTCGTTTAGAAAACCCACATTATGGTAATGCTGGAGTTACAATAGAGGAGGCTAAGCCCTTTGTTAAGGAATTAGAGGAAGCTGGAGTTAATAGCTTTCATGTAACCTTAGCTGATCATAGTAATTTAGAGGATTCAATTCCTAGAGTTAATCATCCTTACTTTAAGGGTGAGGGCTGTTTTTTGAATTTGGTTGATATAGTAAAAAAGGAAACTACACTACCAGTTTGTGCAGTAGGTGGCTTTACTAAGCCAGAATTTATGAATGAATGCATTAAGTCTGGTAGATGTGATACTATTGCAATGTGTAGAGAATTAATTTGTGATCCTGAATTTCCTAATAAGGTTAAGGAAGGTAAGGAGGATACAATTAAGCATTGCCTTCGCTGCAACAAGGGCTGCTTTGGTGGCTTAATGGAGCATAAGGGCGTAAGCTGTATTTTAAACAAGGAGTAGCCTAAGGCCTTATTGGTTGATATTAAATTGAAATCCTCATATAATAAATACTGATGGTGGATGGTATAAACTATTAAAAGGAAAGAAAGGAGTAATAATTAATTTGTGGTTAATTACTACTAAATTAATTATACGTTATTTTATGGTTAAAATTGGAATAATTGGCGTAGGTCATGTGGGAAGCCACATTGCCTCAGCCTTAATTTATAATCGCTTATGTAGCGATCTATATCTCTTTGATTTAAATAAGGATTTATTAAGAGCTCAGCGTAAGGATCTAGAGCAAGGTAATATGCTAGATGATGTCATTGTAAGGCTTCATGAGGCAACCATCTTAGATTTATTAAGCTGTGATATCGTAGTTAATACTGCCTCAAAGCAAATCACTGATGGAGATAGAGTTGGGGAATTAGAGGCCAATAGAGAAATTGTTAAAAGTATCTTTAAGGATTTCAGTGAGGAAAGCTTTAAGGGGATCATTATTAATGTTTCTAATCCTTGTGATGTTATTGCTTGCTTAATTCATAAGGTAACAGGTATTAAGGCTAATAGAATAATTTCTACAGGTACCTTATTAGATTCAGTTAGATTAAAAAGCTCAATTAGTGAAATGTATCATATTCCGGCTAAGGATATTAAAGCCTTAGTAATTGGTGAGCATGGTAAAACGCAGGTTAATGCTTATAGCAACACCTATATTTATAACCAGCCAATTAAGGAATATTTAAAGGAATATAATGTAGATTTAGATGAAAAGGAATTGTTACATATTGTAACAAGAGCTGGTTGGGATATTTTTGATGTTAAACGCGCAACCGAATTTGGTATTGCTGGGGTAACAGCTTATTTAATTAAACAAATTTTATTTAATACAGGCATTGTTATACCTTATAGTCATATGCATTATTATGATAGTAAGCTTATTTATACCTCAACACCTGCCTTTATTGGTAAGTCAGGCTTTATTAAAGAATTACCCTTAAAGCTAAATGAAGCTGAAGAAGAAGCCTTTAACAAATCCTGCGAAGCAATTAAAAATTTAATTTATTAAAATAAAGCCAAGTTTTAAAAAGCTTGGCTTTTATCATATTGCAATAGCTAATTTAATTGGCTATAATATATCTTTTGAGGGAGATGATTAAAATGGAAAAAAGAGGAATGCTACAGGGATCAATTTGGAAAAGTATGACCTTATTTGCTTTACCTATCTTTTTTGGTAATTTATTTCAGCAGCTTTATAATACTGTCGATTCTTTAATTGTTGGTAACTTTGTTGGAATGAATGCCTTGGCTGCTGTTTCTTCAAGTGGATCTATTACCTTCCTATTAATTGGCTTTTTCAATGGTGTTGCCGTTGGTGCGGGAGTTGTAATAAGTAGATACTTTGGTGCTAAGGACTATGAAAATATGAGTAAGGCCATTCATACGACCATTGCCTTTGGTTTAATCGTCTCAATTATCTTTACCGTAATTGGTGTATTCTTATCTCCATATATTCTAAAGCTTATGGATACCCCAGAATCCGTTATGCCTAATAGCATAGCCTACCTACAAATTTACTTTTTTGGTGCTATAGGCTTAATTATGTATAATGTTTTTGTTGGTATTATGCAAGCAGTTGGTGATAGTAAAACTCCACTTTATTATTTAATAATATCTGCTATTTTAAATGTTATATTAGACCTTTTATTTATTGTAGCCTTTAAAATGGGCGTATCAGGAGCCGGCTTAGCAACCATTATTAGTCAGCTAGTAAGTGCTATCTTATGCTTTATAAGATTAAGTAGAACTAAAGGCTTTCACCGCGTAGAGCTACGTAAAATCAGAATAGATTTCCATATTTTAAAGCAAATTATTAGCTATGGCCTACCTTCAGGCCTACAAAACTCAATTATTGCCCTAGCTAATATTGTTGTTCAATCAAAGGTAAATTTCTTTGGCGAGGCCGCAATGGCAGGAATTGGTGCCTTTAGTAAAATTGAAGGCTTTGGCTTTTTACCAATCACAAGCTTTACTATGGCTATTACAACCTTTGTTGGTCAAAATGTTGGTGCTAAGGAATTTGATAGATGTAAAAAGGGTATCCGCTTTGGCGTAATAACAACAATGGTTTTAGCTGAAATTATCGGTATTGTTATTTTTATATTAGCCCCACAATTAATAAGCGCCTTCGATTCAACCCCTGAGGTAGTAAGGTATGGAGTTGAAAAGGCAAGAATTAGTGGACCATTCTTTTTCCTACTAGCCTTTAGCCATGCCTTAAGTGCAGTTTTAAGAGGCTTAGGAAAATCCTTAATTCCGATGCTAGTAATGCTATTATGCTGGTGTGTAATCAGAGTAGCCTTTTTAGTAATAATGGTACCAATCTTCCAGGATATCTGGGTTGTAAACTGGGTATATCCAATAACCTGGGGCCTATCTAGCCTATGCTTTGCCATCTATTATGCCTTTAATCACAACTATAAAAAATTATGTACGACTTTATAGTTTCCTCTTGCTAAGAAAAATAAAAGCGCTTATAATATAAGCAAGAGGTGATATACATGAAAAAATTATTAACGTTAGTTTTAGGTTTGTTTATGATGTTATCATTAGCGTCATGCGGTGATTCAGAACAAAAGGTAACTATCAAGAATGATAAGGGAGAAAATGTTGAGGTTGTACTTAACAAAACAGATGATGAAAAGGTAGTTAGACAAGCACTTACCTATGCGGCTCAAGCTGATTATGAAGAGGTAAAGGCTTTACACGTTGATTTAAATGGTAATGTAAAACTTACTCTTAATGACAAGGAAGGCTTTGAAGCCGAAGCTAGCTTAGCTCTAGCTGCTGATCCTACAAATGAAGTAGTATATGGTGAAGCAAAGGGAAGCTTCAGTGGTGCATTTATGAGTGGACCTGTAGATGCTCAAGTATTAGAAAAGCATACAGTTAGCGGTAGTGCACATTTAGCATATAACAATAAGGACCCTAAGGATGAATTATATGTATATGCAGGCGTTAGCGCTAAGGTTGATGAAGAAGCCTTAGATAAAAAGGTGAAGGTTGCGCCACAGGAAATTTCAGAAATGATTAGTCAAATGATGCCAAGCATCCCAGGTATTCCTAGTGCTCCTGTTCAAGCAAAATTAGCTGCTCCAGCACTTCCAGGCTTACCACAAGGTGAAATTACTGAAGAGGATGTAAACCTAGTTTTAGCTCAATTAAAGGCAATGTTCCCTAACTCTAAATTAGAAATTTCATATGTAAGTGGAGAAAAGTTCACTTTAACCTATAACTTATCAATGAAGGATGCTATTAAGAGCCTTGATCAAGTTAATGGTACAGAATTTTCTAAAGAATTAACAAATGACTTTACAGTTAAGTTAAATGTTGACTTTGAATTAAAGAGCGGTCGTTTTGCTGGTATTAACTTTGAGGTGCAAAATAGCTTCTTCGTTAAATTAATGGGCTACACTAAAGAAGATATTACTGAAAAATCTGATTTCCATTTAAAGCTAAGCTTCAATGCAAGCTATGATAGTAAAGAAGTTAAGACTTTAACAGCTGAAGAAAAAGCACAATATGAGTTATACTCATTCAAAAATCCAACACCTGAACCTGAACCAGCTCCAGTAGCTTAACAAGTTAATAGGTAAATAATAATTTCCCGTAGGCTTAGCTTACGGGATTTTTTTGGAATTTAAGAATAAATATGATATACTCATAAAGTGGAGTGATAAATATGGTTATAACATTTAAGGATGTTTCATTTAAATATATAGAAAAAATGCTATTAGATAATGTTTCATTTTCAATAACAGATAGCGATAAGGTTGGTGTAGTTGGCTTAAACGGTACCGGAAAGACAACGATGCTAAAGCTAATTTCTGGTTTAGAGAAGCCAGTTAGTGGAGAAATTATTATTAGTGGTGGTATGCAAATAAATTATTTACCTCAGGACCCTAAATTTCCTAAAGGACTTAAAGCCCTTGAGGTAATTATGGCCAAAAGCACGAAGGAGCATCCAATTAAGGATTATGAGGCTAAAAGTATTTTAACTAAGCTTAAGCTAGACCCTGATTCCTTAATTGATAATTATAGTGGTGGCGAAAATAAACGTTTAGCCCTAGCCTTAGTTTTAGTAAGCTATAGTGATATGCTAATATTAGATGAGCCAACTAACCACTTAGATAATGATATGATTTTATGGCTAGAAAAATATCTAAAAAGCTTTAAACGTGGCTTAATTATGGTAACCCATGATCGTTATTTCTTAGAACACGTTTGTAATAAAATGCTTGAATTAGATTTAGGTAAGACCTATTTATATGAGGCAAATTATAGCAAATTCTTAGAGCTTAAGACCGCAAGGCTTTTAGAAGCTAAAAGAATGGAAGCTAAGCTTAAAAGCATTTTAAAAACTGAAACCGAATGGATGAATAGGTCAGTTGAAGCTAGACGTACTAAGAGTAAAAGCCGAATTAATCGTTTTAATGAGCTAAGTAAAATTAATTTTAGTGAAGATAAAACGATGGAATTTAATAGTGTTACAAGAAGGCTTGGAAAAAAGCTTATTGAAATTGAAAACGGTAGTAAGGCTTTTGGGGATAAGGTTTTATTCAAGGACTTTAACTTTAAGCTTGAGCGTAGTGATATTATTGCCTTTGTTGGGGATAATGGTGCTGGTAAAAGTACCCTTTTTAAAATAATTATGGGGCAGGAAGACCTGACAACTGGTACCCTAATTAAAGGAGAAACCCTTCATATTGGCTACTTTAGTCAGCATTTAGATTTGATTGATCCAGAAATTAGAGTTATTGATTATATCAAGGAAGAGCAAGGATTAATTGAAACCCTTGATGGTGTAATTACCGCAAGTGAGCTATTAGAAAAATTCCTGTTTGATAGTGAGATGCAATACACCAAGGTAAAAATGCTATCGGGTGGGGAAAAGCGTCGCTTACAGCTAGTAAGAGTATTAATGAGTAACCCTAACCTGCTAATTTTAGATGAGCCAACCAATGATTTAGATATCTATACCCTAGAAATACTTGAGGATTATCTAATGAGCTTTAAGGGCCCAATTTTAGTAGTTAGCCACGATAGATATTTCTTAGATAAAATATGCAATAAGCTTTATGTTTTTGAAAATACTAGCATTAAGGAATATATGCTATCATTTAGTGAGTATCTAGGAATGGCTAAGGAGGATAGCAAGGCTCAAATAGAAGGGGATAAGCCTCAAGGCTATAATAAAAACAAAATGTCAAGTAAGGATAGAAATCTATTAGATAGCCTAAATAAGGAAATACCTCTTTTAGAAGCAGAGCTTTCTAAGTTAAAGGAAAAGCTTAAGGGCTTAACCGTTGAATATACAGAAATAATGGATTTAACAGCGGAAATTGAAGCTAAAACAAAAATATTAGATGAAAAGATTGATAAGCTTTTTGAGCTAGAGGAGCTAAAGGAAAGCTTTAAGATTTAGTATTCAAGGCAAACTTAAAAAGTTTGTCTTTTTTTATAATTTTTTAAAGAAACTGCCTATATATTAACTGAGGTAGGATTATGTTTGTAACCCAAAGAATTAGATTAAGCTTAACAAAAGAAAGTGAAAAAATTATAAATAAGGCATCAGCTAGAGCCCTAAGGCTTTATAATATGCTGCTAGATAAGTGCTTTAAGGGAGAATTAGAGCTAAGCTATAGGAAAATTTTAGGCTTAGCCTATTTTCTTATTAGAAAAAATGAGGACCTTAAAATAATTAATAAGGATACTAATTTTAGTATTGCTAAAAGATTAATCGAAGCCTTTAAAAGCTATAAGGAAGGAAGGTGTGAAAAGCCAAGATATCATTCTTTAAATCATAAGTGGTTTAGCCTTTATTTTATTGAAGATGTAGTAGTCCATAAGAGAAGCATTGAAATTAGGCTATTAAATAGATACTATAAGCTAAGCTTAAGGGAGAAAATTAGAAAAAACAAAAGAATATTATCCTTTAGAATAATTAAGGAGGTTGATGAATATTATTTAATGGTTTTAATGGAAAAGGACATAGCCTTTACCCAAGCTAAAACCGGAAGGACACTTGCGATAGATCCTAATCACACTAATTTTTTCATGGCGGTTAGTAGTGATGGTATAAGCTATGAAATGGAAAATTTAAGCCTAACCAAATACTTTCATAAGAAAATAGTTGAGGTTAAAAATAAAAGAGATAATTGTCAAAAAGTACCATATAAGGAAAATTGTAATAATAGCTACATTATGGCCAGTAGAAAATATAAAATGTATAGCAAGATAATTTACAAGCTCTATTTAAAAAGAAAGCGAGAATTAAAGGATGCATTATTTGCAATTAGTAATTATTTAGTTAATAAGTACGATGTGATTGCGATTGGAAACTATGCTCCCCGTAAGGAATTAGCGACCAACAATAAAATGCGCTATAAGATGATTAATGAAACAGTTATAGGAGAATTTAGAGATACCCTAGAATATGTAGCCATGAAAAAAGGTAAAAGACTAATAAGAGTTGATGAGAAAAATACAACAGCTCTTTGCTTTAATTGTAAAGCCTATTATCGGAAAAATCCTGATATTAGAACCTATACCTGCCCAAGCTGTCATAAGACCTACAATAGAGATATAAATAGTGCGATTAATATTGGCTTAAAGGCTAAAATATTGTCTGCCCAGGACTATGTTGATTTAAATTTAGAAAAACCAACATATGCTTTAAGCTATAGCCCCTATGAAGGCTTGAAACTTAAAGAAATTAAATGAATGAGGTATTCAGCAGATTCTGATCTGTATGGGAAACCGGGACAACTAATATACTAAGGAATTCTTTACCCATCTGGCACATTTTATTGCTATCAAGCAATTTGTTTGCTATAATTAATAAGATATGGAGCCAACTATAAATAAATCAAGTTAAAAAAGAAAAATGATTGATTTATTTA
>JAHHSV010000033.1 GCA_020025015.1 Anaeroplasmataceae bacterium | reverse complement strand
ATAAAACTATTAAGTATAAAAGAGGTACTGAATATAACTAGTTTTGACAGTACCTAATTTTTAGACAGGTGATTTTATGATAATATTAGTTGGACCTTCAGCTTCAGGTAAAACTGAGCTTGGTAAAGTTTTACAAAAGCAAGGAATAGATAAGCTTGTAACCTATACAACAAGAGAAAAAAGAGTAGGAGAAATTGATGGTATTGACTATCATTTTTTAGAGGTTAGTGAATTTTTAAGGTTAGCTAAGGAAAATTTTTTCTTTGAAACCGTAAACTATCACAGTAATTATTATGGTACTAGTAAAATGGATTTAAACCGTAATGTCTATTTAATAGTAGAGCCAAGTGGCCTATTAGAATATATGAAGCTTCCGAATGTGATTTCCTTTTATATTGATGTTGATTATGAAACAAGAAAGAAAAGAATGATTAAGCGAGGCGATAGGGTTGAAGATATTAAGATTCGTTTAGCAGGCGATGATAAGATTTTTACTGATGATATTAAGAATAAATGTAGCTATATTCTTGATGGGAAAAAGCCCTTACTAGAGCTAGCTCAGGAAATAGAGGAGAAGCTTTAATGGATTGTTTATTACTTAATCAGGAAATTGAAAATTATATTAATGATTTAAAGAATACTAAGGAATATAAAGAGCTTAAAAAGCTATATGATTTGATTTTAGATAAGTATAAGGATTTAGTTTTAGCCTTTACTAGTGCTAAAAGAGAATTAGAAAAGGGCTTAGAGTATGGCGATTATTACCCTGGTTTAAAGGATTTAAAGCTAAAATATCAGGAGGCTAAGAGTAATTTATATAGTAAGCCTGAGCTTAAGGAGTATTTCTCGTTAATATCTGAGGTCGAAAAGCTCGCAAATGGTACAATTGATGAAATAAAAAGTGAAATTATTTAGCTTGTCAAGAAAAAATACTTGACAGGCTTATTTTTTTTGGTATAATAGATACGAAATAGTGAAAAGGAGTGTAATATCTATGGTTAAATTAAGATTACAAAGATTTGGTTCTCATAAGGATCCAAAATATCGTATTGTGGCATGTGATAGCCGTTCACCACGTGATGGTAAGTTTATCGAAATTATCGGTACATATAATCCAAAAACAGAGCCTGCAACCGTAAGTATCAATGCAGAAAAGGCAGTTAAGTGGTTAAATAATGGTGCACAACCTACAGTAACAGTAAAAAATTTATTCAAGGCTAATAATATTGCTAAGTCACCTAAAGCAGAATAAGAGGTGCCAATATGATTAATTTTGAGGAATTAATCCAAAATTTAATTCTTCCTTTGGTTGCCTATCCTCAAGACGTTGAAATTAGCTTATTAGAGTCTGATGATGAAAAAATGGAATTTCAAGTAAAGGTTAATCCAAGTGATTTTGGTCGCGTAATTGGAAAAGGCGGTCATATAGCTCAAGCAATTAGAACTATTCTATATGCTGGTGCTTCAAAAGAAGGCAAGAAAATCTTTTTGGATATTGCTAGTAAATAAAAGGTCTCTGACCTTTTTTTATTTGCCTAAAAATGCTATAATTTTAGCAAGAAGGGTGATGTTAATTATGCAGGAAGGCTATATTATTTGTTCTAATGAGGCAAAGGAAAGAATACTAAAAAATGAGACTGGCTTAAGGAATTATAAATTTTTAACGCCAAGCCTTTTAAAGGATATGCTATATGGTAGCTTTAAGCCTAGTAGCATAATTTTTTTGCATAATAAGTATCATATGCCAATAGAAAAAGCGCTAGAGGTTATCAAATATTTACCTTTTATAGAGCTTGCTAAGGAGTATAAAAGAGCAAAGCTTCGTGATTTAAAAATCTTAAAGGAAGATTTAATTAATAATGGCTATTTTATTTATAATCCTAATCAGATTCTTGCTTTTAAAAGATACAATGTAACCTTTATTAACCCCTTAAAGGATAAGCTTACCCTAGCTATGATTAATAAGCTAAGGGAAGTTACTAATGTTGATTTATTAGAAAACACTGATTCCTATAATCATCTAGAATTCAAGAGCTATCCTAATTTAGAGATTGAAGCTTATTATGCCTTTAAGGATTTGAAAAAGGTTTTAAAGGAAAATAAAGATGCAAATATTTATTTTGTTAATACTAATAGTAGCTATTATCCAATATTTAAAAGAATGGCTCTAAGCTTTAAGGTTAGTATTAATTTAAAATCTGATTTAAGCATTATTTCTAATTTAGATATTAAGAACTTTTTAAAGGGTATTAGGGAAGAGGTGCCTTTTACTGATTTAATCAATACAATTAAGGATAATGAAATAAAGAATTTTATTATATCGATAATTAATAAATATGAGCTAGATATAAATAAGCTAAGTGATGCTTATTCCTTATTTAACTATTTATTTAGAAATAAGAAGCATAAGGCACCTATTTATGATAAGGCTATTAATTTAGGTAGTGTCTATACCGAATATGGCGATAATGATTATGTTTACTTATTTAACTTTAATTCAGATTTTCCTAAGCCTTTAAAGGATGAGGGCTTCTTAAATCGTTTAGATTTACTAGAATTAGGGCTAGATGATTATATTAGCCAAAATAAATTAAATAAGGCAGCTCTTTTAAATAATTTGCGCAAGATTAAGAATTTAAGCATAAGCTTTCCTTATCGTCTTTCATCATTAGATAATATTCTTAGTGATTTAAGGGAGGATTTAAATTTAAAGGAGACAAAAATCTTAGCTAAGGATTTAGGTACCTCAGAAATCGAGGATATTTTAAGCTTTGGGGCAATGCTAGATGACTATAATCTTTATGGTAGAAATAATCCGCTTTTAGGTAAATATAATTTAGATAAGGTTAATTATTTAAAATATGATAATATGTTTAAGCCTTTTAGCAAGGAATTTATATTAAATCACAAGCCAAGCCTACCGATTAAAATGTCTTATTCAAATGTAAAGGTCTATTATTCCTGCCCTTTCCATTATTATCTAGATAGAATCTTAAAGCTTGCGACCTTTGAAGGAACAATGGCAACTAGAATAGGCTCTTATGCTCATGCGATATTAGAAAAAAGCTATCAGCCTGACTTTGATCTTGAGGTCGCTAAGGCTGAGGGGAAGAAGGAGCTATCAAAAAAGGAGCAATTCTTTGCGAGCCTAATGGATGAGGTAGTAGCCGATCTTTTAGAATTTAATAAGACGCATGAGCGAGAAATGGGTTTAGATAAGACCTTGTGTGAGCATGAATTTTCAACGCAGGTTAGTGAAGGAAATATAGTAGAGGCTACTGATTTTGATCAAGATATTAATTTTTATGGCTTTATTGATAAGATTAAGTATAAGGAAACTAGTGATAAGGTTTATGTGGCAATTTATGACTATAAAACTGGTGGAGATATAGTTTCTTTAGATAATGTTATTGATGGTGAAAATTTACAGCTACCTTCTTATTTATTTTTATTAAATAAGGATGAGCTTTTTAAAAATAAAGAGGTTATCGTTTTAGGTATGTATTTACAAAAGGTAAATGTAACCTTAATCGATGGCTTAAGGGATAAAAAGCTTCAGCGTGAGCTAACCTTTAGGCTAAAGGGCTATTCAACTAATAATAGGGAAAATCTAAGCCTATTAGACCCTTATTATCAGGATAGCACCTATATTCAATCCTTAAAGACAACTAATAGTGGTGAATTTGCTAGCTATGCTAAGCTTTATAATGAAAAGGCGATTACTAATTTATTAAAAATAGTTCCTGATTTATTAGAAAAGCTAAAGAATGCTATTTATCATTTTGATTTTCCAATTAAGCCATTAAGAATAGATGGTAAGTCTAATAGCTGTATGTTCTGTCCTTATAATAATATTTGCTATAAGACAGAAAAGGATTATTTAGATAAGGAAAAGAAGCCTTTTAGCGTATTAATGGAGGAGGATTATCATGGCTTGGACTAAAGAACAAAATTTGGCAATTTATAAAAGAAATTCTAATATTATTGTTTCAGCTGGCGCAGGCTCTGGTAAGACTGCTGTTTTAAGTGAGCGTATCTTAGAGCTAGTTAAGGAAGGTAATTCAATTAATGATATTTTAGTTTTAACCTTTACTAACGCTGCCGCAGCGGAAATGAAAAATCGTATTTATAAGAAGCTTTTAAAGGCTGGCTTAACGGAAGAAGCAAATTTATGCCATAGTGCCTATATTACAACCTTTGATGCGTTTAGCTTAGCAATGGTAAAAAAATACTATTATTTATTAGGAGTAGATCCTAATATAAAGGTTGGTAATGAGCTAGTTATCAATAATGAAAAAAGAAGAATTATTGAAAATTTATTTTTAGGCTTCTATGAAAGTGACTATGCGCCATTTTTAAATTTCTTAAGACACTATAGCCTTAAGGATGATACTAATGTAATTGATTTAATGCTATCAATTAGTAATAAGCTTGATTTATTACCAGACAGTAAAAAATATTTAGATGAATATATTACTAGGTATTATAATAAGACCTTTTTAGATAATTTGTGCTTAGAGTATGAAAAAATTGTCTTAGATAAGCTTGATGATATAATCAGTGATTTAGATGATTTAAAGTTTTTAAATTATGATTATCCGGATTATGCTAGTAAGCTTGAGGATGCAATTTATCCTTTAAAGAATGCTAAATGCTATGAGGATGTTATATTATATTTAGCAGATTTTAAGATTCCTATGCTAAAAAGAGGCTCTAGTGAGGAAATAAAGAAGCTTAAGGCAAGCATTACTGATGAGCTAAAGGACTTTAAAAAGAACTATTTAGAAAAGTATTCCTCTAAGAAAGAAATGCTTGAGGCTTTAGAATCTACTAAGGCGGATATGGAATTTATTATTGAAATTTGTAAGGAAATTGATACTGCTATTTATGATTATAAAAATGCATATCAAGCCTTTACCTTCACTGATATTGCAAAAATGGCGATTAAGCTTGTTAAGGAATTTCCTAGTGTTAAGGAGGATTTCAAGGGCTTAAAGGAAATTTTAGTCGATGAATATCAGGATACCTCAGATTTACAAGAGGAATTCTTACTTCAAATTTGCAATAATAATATGTATATGGTTGGCGATATTAAGCAATCTATTTATCGCTTTAGAAATGCCAATCCTTATATTTTTAAGAATAAGTATGATAAGTATTCTAATAATGAGGATGGTCTAAAGATTGATTTACTTCATAACTTTAGATCGCGTAAGGAGGTTTTAGAGGATATTAATAATATCTTCTCAAGCCTAATGACAGATACTTTAGGTGATGCAGATTATAAGGAAAGCCATCAAATGAATTTTGGCTTATTACCTTATGAAAAGGATAAGCCTGACTATAATTATCATTTAGATAATTTAGTTTATGAGCTTCCGAAAAAGTATGAATATAATAGGGTAGAAATTGAAGCCTTTATTGCGGCAAGAAAGATTAAAGAAATTGTTAGTAATGCCTTAGTCTTTGATAAGGATACCCAAGAAATGCGTAAGGCTAAATATAGTGATATTGCAATTTTAATTGATAGAGGTACAAGCTTTCCGGTTTTTGAAAAGATTTTTTCCTATTTAGGTATACCTTTAGCGATTTTAGCTGACCTAGATTTAAAAAATAGTAGCTTTACCTTAACGATGATTAATTTATTAAAGCTTACTAAGGCTTTAATAAATAAAGAATATGATAAGGAATACGAGCGTAGCCTAGCGGGAGTTTTACGTAGCTTTATCTTTAATTTAAGTGATGAAGAAATTTATAAAATTATTAGAGAAAAGCAAGAAAATCCTTTAGTAAATACAATTAGAGAAATTGATTTTAATTTATCAAGCGTAGATCTTTTCTATGAGCTATTAGATAGGCTAGGGGTCTATAGCAAGATGCCTATGCTAGGTAATATAAATAATACCCTAGCTGAGATTAGTAACCTGGCAGATATTTTAAAGGGCTACAATGATTTAGGCTATGATTTTAGCTTAGCTGTAGAATTTTTAGATGAAATTTTTGCCGGAGATACTAAATTACGCTATACGCCTTTAATTAGTGGTAGCGATGAGGTAAAGCTTATGACTATGCACCATTCTAAGGGCTTAGAGTATCCATTTGTTATCCTACCTTTATTAGATAAGAGCTTTAATCAAAGGGATTTACAAAGTCAATTTGGCTTTGATATTGATTTAGGTATTTATTTACCAGCTTCAGCTAATGGTATTAAGGATACTATTTTAAGAACAATTATTAATAATAGCCATAAGACTAAGGATATAAGTGAAGAGGTAAGATTATTATATGTTGCCTTAACGAGAGCAAGAGAAAAGCTAATTTTAATTCACGAGCAAAAGGAATTTAAGGAGCGTGAGCTTAAGAGTAATAATTTAAAGAGCTTTGCAAGTATGCTTAAGCGAGTTGACTATCTAGATAGCTTAGAGGCCTTAGTACCTTTAGATTCCTTAAATTTAACTAAGGATTATTTAATCCTAAAGGAAGGCAGTAAGCTTAAATCAAATAATGAGGATTTAATTTATAGCCTAAATGATGATAGAGGCTCTTTAATAGATAAGGGTGCTATTAGTAAGCATATTACGAAGGTATTAAGTGCAAATGAGCAAAAAACTATTGAGATGGGCTTACATTATCACGAGCTTTTAGAAAATCTAGATTTGCACAATCCTGATTATAGTAATTTAAAGGAAGAAGAGGCAAGTAAGCTTAAAAATATTTTAGCTATGGATATTTTTAAGGATATTAAGGAGGCCAAATTCTACCAGGAGCATGAATTCTATTTTGTTAAGGATGGTAAATCCTATAATGGTATTATCGATTTACTACTAGAATACAAGGATAGATATGTTATAATTGATTACAAGCTTGCTAATTTAGATTCTGAGGAATATGTTAGACAGCTTACAGTTTATCATGATTATTTAGTATCACTTGGTAAAACAAATATTAAAATGTATTTATTAAGTATAATGCATGAATGTGTTAAGGAGATTAAGCTATGATTTATAATAAATGTGGAAAAATTACAGCTACCCATGGCTTAAAGGGTGATTTAAAGGTCCAAAATTATAGTGACTTTGATCGCTTTTATGAGGGTGCTTTAGTTTACTATAAGAAAAATACTGAATATTTACCTTTAGAGGTAAGAAAAGCTGTTGATTATAAGAATGGCTTATTAGTTGGCTTTAAGGATTTAGCTGATATTAATCAGGTTGAGTTTTTAGTTGGCAAGGATTTATATGCCGTAAAGGATGAGGCTGATTTAGCAGAGGATGAATATTTTTACAGTGATTTAATTGGTAAGGATATTTATAATGAGGAAGGTCAACTTCGTGGTAAGGTAGTAGATATTAAGGAATATCCTCAAGCAGATATGCTAGTAATTGAGGTTAATGGTAAGAATAAGCTAGTACCTTTCTTAAATGAATTTATAAATGAGGTTAAAGAGGATAGGATTATCATTAAGGAAATTGAGGGCTTATTATGAAAATAACGATTTTAACGTTATTTCCCGATATGTTTTTACCCTTTATTGGGGAATCAATAATTAAAAGAGCAATTGATAATAACATTGTTACAGTAGAGCTAGTTGATATTAGAGATTATTCCTTAGAAAAGCATCGTCATGTTGATGATACTCCCTATGGCGGTGGGGCTGGAATGGTTTTAAAGGTTGATATTTTAAAGCGCTGCTTAGATGCGAATAGAAGACCTAATTCGAAGGTATTATTAATGACACCTCAGGGTAAGCAATATAACCAAAAAATGGCAGAGGATTATAGTAAGCTTGATGATATAGTTATAATGTGTGGTCATTATGAGGGCTTTGATGAAAGAATTTTAAAGTATGTCGATGAAGAGGTTAGTATTGGTGATTATGTTTTGACCGGTGGAGAAATCGCCGCTATGGCGGTTGCGGATAGTATTATTAGACTATTAAAAGGGGCAACAAGAGATGAATCTCATGAGGATGATTCATTTTCAACTGGCCTATTAGAATATCCTCAGTTTACTAGACCCTATGAGTTTTTAGGGGATAAGGTTCCTGATGTTTTAGTTAATGGTAATCATGAGCTTATCCGTAAATATCGTCTATATGAGTCATTAAAGAAAACCTATTTAAGGCGTAAGGATCTTTTAGATAAGATGGAGCTTACTAAGGAAATGCAGGAAATGCTTTCCCAAATAAAAAGGGAAAATGACTAGCATATTTTACCTATTCATAGTATAATCATTTTGTTGAAAAGGAGATAATTAAGTATGGCAAAGAAAAAAAGTAGTACTGATTGGGGAGCAATAACTAGATTTTGTGCTTTCTGGGCAATCGGTTTAGCAGCAGTTGTTTTATTAATAACAGGCATAATTCAAATTTTAGTAAATTTAGAGATAATTACAGGTGCAGGTGCAACTGTAAATAAGGTAATGTATTACATTCGTTTAGTTGCAAAGGTATTCTTATTTGTAGCAATTTTTGTACCAGGCTGGCGTTATGCAAGAAGCCACTCAAGAACATTTGAGGTTTTATTCTGGGTTTTTATAATTCTTGTATTCGTCTTTGGTGTAATTGATTTACCTCATTGGTTTCTAAAATAATTAAAGGAGCTAGCAATAGCTCTTTTTTATTGCCAAAATTTACTATTTTTTAAAAATTAATTGTATAAAATATACACTTGCTATATAATTAATGTGTGAGGTGATTACATGTTAACAAAGGTTAAAATGAAAAATGTTTATTCGATTACAGAATGTGAGATAGATTTTCAGAAGTCTAAGTATGGCTATAAGAAGGATATGATTGTAAATAGTAAGTATGTAAATCCGTTAGCTATCTATGGTTATAATGGTAGTGGTAAATCAGCCTTCATTAATGGGCTTGGCTATCTAGCATCTATTATGAATTATGGGGAATCTATTGAGCTTTTACCTAATTTAATTATATTAGAAAAGGCCAGGAAGGAGCATTTAGACTATCCTTATCTTATTTCAGAAATTGAGCTTGAATTTAGTATAGAAAATAATTATTACAGCTACCTTTTATTATTAGAGAGTAATAAGATTTTTAAAGAAGAATTATATTTAAATGGCAAGCGAAGCTTAGAAAGAAATCGTGGCTTTTATACAACCTATTTAAATTATGTAATGACTAGTGATGTTAAAAACTTAGAAAAATCTGTTTTACTAGAATTAAAGGATAGCTTTAGTGAGGCCTATGACTTTTTAAGTAATATTATTTATATTGCCGATCATAGAACTAATAGCATTAGTAAGGTTTTATTAGGTAGTGATATTTATCATATTTTTACTAAATATAGCCAAGAGGTTAAAAATATTTTAGAGGATATTCCTTATGTATCTAGCTATGAAATAGTTAAAAATAAGGATAATTATTATATAAAGTATGATAGTGATACCTTACTTCCTATCAAGTATTTAAGTAATGGTATGTTTAATTTAAGCTTAATTTTAAGTCTAATTTTAGCGGCACCTGAAAATGGAGTTATTGTAATTGATGAGATAGAGCGCGGCTTACACCCCTTTGTCCTAGATGAAATTTTAAAGCTTGTTAATAAAAAGAAAATTCAGCTGATTTTTACAAGCCAAAATACGCATTTATTAGGTTCGCTAAGGCCAGATCAAATTTATTTTGCTCAGTTTAGTAATTATCAAACAAGCTTTAATCGTCTATCTAGCCTTGAAGGTAATATTCGTGAGGTCAATAATATTGAAAAGATGTATTTAAGTTTTCAATTTGAAAAATAATACAATTTCCCACAATTTATATATAATTACTCGACTTTTATATTGTAATATATAGGTACAACTTAGGAAGAAGCTAGGTTGTTCATCAAATATATTTACTCCCTAAAAGAAAAGATGACAAAAAAGACGATTTAATTCGTCTTTTTTTGTAAAATTTTGTAAAAAATCAAAAAATATTGTAAAATAGAGTAGAGGTGTTTTTTTATGTTTAAAAGAAATAAAACAGTTAATCCTATCTCTAGTGATGCAGTTTTGTTTAAAAAATATAAAATAGTAGAGATATGTTTAATGAGCGCGATACTAGTTTCTGGTATTGTAGCATCAATATTTGTCGGTTTAGAAAGTAGTAATCCGGTTGGAGATATGAATAGATTATATCGGATATTTATTGGTGTCTTTGCTGGCTTAATTATAATTTTATTAATATTTTTTATTATATATTACTTTAAAATCAAAAAAATAATCGAAAGAAGGGATAATAGTGATAACTAGAGATTTAAGTTATAAGGATGATTTTAAAAAATCGATTTTTTGGGCTATTATAGAATTAGCCATGGGTATAGCGCTATGCTTTATACCAATTGAGAAGGCAAGTAATTTTTTTATTACACTTTTTGGTATTTATTTAATTGTTGTTAGTATTCCAAGATTGTTATTATATTCTAAAATTACTACGACATATGGCTATTTTATGCTCGGCTCATCAATATGTTATTTGATATTAGGCTTTTTATTGATTTTCTTTAATGAAACAGTCATTAATATTATTGCTGCTTGCTTTTTAATTGCTATTCCAGTAGTTAGAATTTTATTGTCAGAAAATAAGCTAGATTCTTTAAAGAATGAGGCCTTAAATCTAATTGTTGGTGTTTCAATGATTGTCTTTGGCTTTGAAAGCATTTTAATGGTAGCAAGATATATTTTAGCAGCTATCGTAATTTTATTTGCGATCGTAAATTTTGTCTTAGCTTATTTAGATTATAAAAAATCTAAGGGCCAGGATAATATACTTGATGCTGAAATAAAGGAATTAAATTAGTGTTGAAAAATAATAGGTAACACATTATAATATAAACGTTACTTTGTAAATTGAGTTTTACTTTTTTAGGGGGTCATTATGCGAATTGCAATAATAACTGATAGTAATAGTGGTATTACTAAAGCTGATGCAGCTAGGCTAGGAGTTACAGTTGTTCCTATGCCTTTTATGATCGATGGAGAAGAATATTTTGAGGATGTAAATTTAACTCAGGATGAATTTTATAATTTAATATTAAATGACGCTAATGTATCAACTAGTCAGCCTTCATTAGGTGTTGTATCTGATTTTTTTGATAAGGCGCTTTTAGAAAACGACAAGGTTATCTATATTCCTATGTCTTCAGGCTTAAGCATGAGCTGTAAGAGTGCTATTAATTTAGCGAAATCGCCTAAGTATTTAGGAAAGGTTTATGTTGTAGATAATTTAAGGATTAGCGTTACAATGTATCGTGCTGTTGAGGATGCTTGCACGCTACGTAGTGAAGGCTATGAGGCAGAAGAAATTTATAATATTTTAATGAAGAACCGTGATTATACAAGTATTTATATTATGGTTAACACCTTAAAGTATTTAAGAAAAGGTGGAAGAATTACTCCAGCTGTTGCTTTAATGGGTAGTCTTTTAAAAATTAAGCCAATCCTACAAATTCATGGCGATAAGCTAGATAAGTTTAAGCAAACTAGAACTGTAGGTAATGCTAAGCGTATTATGCTTGATAAGGCTAAAGAGGATATTAGTAATTTATTAGCGGTTGATGGTAAGACTGATAACGTTAGAATCGATGTTGCTCATACAATGAATTATGAAGAGGCTTTAAAATTTGCTGAAGAGGTTAAGGCTGAATTTGGTGTCACTGATGTTTTAGTTCATCCATTAAGCCTATCTGTTGCATGTCATATTGGTCCAGGAGCTTTAGCAATTGCAATGACAAAGGAATTAATTAAGTAATTAGGTGAATACTATGCAAGCTTTAATTTGTTACAATCCATTTAGTGGTAAGCAAAAGTTTGAAAAGAAGCTTGATTATGTTACTAAAAGATTAAAGACCAAATATGATGAGGTTGATGTTTTTCGTTCAATTGATGCGAAAACTATTACAACCTATGTGGAAAATTTTGGTAGTAATTATGATTTACTTTTAGTTGCTGGTGGCGATGGCAGCTTACATGAGGCTATTAATGGATTAATGAGGCTTGAGAGGAAGCCTCGTTTAGCGTATATACCTATGGGTACAGTAAATGATGTAGGACATATGCTAAAGCTTAAAAAGAATATAAAGGGTGTTATGGATTTAGTTTTAGCTAGTAAGAGTGTTAAAATGGATGTTTGTAAGATTTCAAACCAGTATTTTATCTATGCCGCTGGAGCAGGAAGCTTTACTAATGTTAGCTATGATGCTCCTAGTAAGCTTAAAAAGCACTTTGGTAGAATGGCCTATTTTATTGAGGCTGCTCGCGAGCTTAAGGCTGATGAAACCATTACACTTGAATTAGATGATGGCAATGGTAATGTTATTAAGGATAAGTACTATGTAATTTTAGCCTTAAATAGTAAGCGTATTGCTGGCTTTAGGCTTTATCGTAATGAACCTCCTAAATTAAATGATGGGATAATTGATTTAAGCTTAATCACTAAATCTAAATTTAAACTTAGTATTTTTTACTTGGCTTTTTTCTTTTTACTAGGTGATAGAATGCCCGGTGGAGTTAAAACAATTAGAACTAACAAAATGACCTTAAGATCAGAAGCTCCTCTTAGCTATAATGTTGATGGTGAGTTTGCCTTTAAGGAAAAAGAGGTTACAATTGAGGTTATTAAAGAGGCTATTGATATCATTGTTAGTGATAAAGCAAGAAAAAGATATTTTTAATAAACAAATTGCCCTGTATAAGGGCTTTTTATTTAGGTTAAAATAATTTTATTATTGACTTTTAAAATGAATAATATAAAATTTTAAATGGTGTAAATTGGTATCGTAAAGGAGGAGTATTATGACAGAAAGCTTTTTTGGTAAAGAGAAGATAAGTAAGATAATTATTAAGCTAGCCCCTCCTGTTATGTTAGCCACCTTAATTCAAGGCCTATATAATATTGTTGATAGCTTTTTTGTTGGTAGATTTTCTGAATCTGGCTTAACGGCTCTATCAATAGTTTTTCCAATTCAGCTTTTAATTTTAGCCTTTGCGGTAGGTAGTGGTGTTGGTGTTAATACAGCTATAAGCTATAGCATGGGCTTAAAGGATGAGGAAGGAGCGAAAAGAGCTTCAGGTGTTGCAACTCCTATAGCCTTAACCCTTTATGTAATCTTTGCTTTAGCAGCTTATTTTTTAATGCCTGTTTATGCGCGATTACAAACTAAATCCTTAGAGGTTATTAATGATGTTATTCATTATGGAAGAATAACATCTGTTTGTAGTGTTTTCTTATTTTTAGAAAGTGTTTGGACAAAAACTATTCAAGCGCGTGGTGATATGAAAACCCCAATGTTTGCGCAAATTACCGCAGCTTTAATTAATATTGTTTTAGACCCACTTTTAATTTTTGGTATGTGGGGCTTACCAAGATTAGGTATTAGTGGTGCAGCAATTGCAACAGTTTCTGCTCAAGCAGTGGCCTCCTTAATAGTTTTAAAGAAAGGCTTTTATAAGAGCCCTAATATTAAGTATTATCCTATGGAGCTTAAAAGAATTGCTCATTTGGCTATTCCTAATATTTTAATGCAAATGGCATTTACAATCTATATCTTTGGGTTTAATATGATTCTATCAAATTTCTCTGATGCAGCTGTTACAACCCTAGGTATTTATTATAAGTGGCAAACCTTCTTTTTTATTCCTTTAACAGCTTTAGAAACCTGCTGTGTACCAATTATTGGTTATAACTATTCCGCTGGTAAATATGATAGGGTTAAGGAAACAATGCATGTATCCATTTTATATGGTGGTGCCTTAATGCTAATTGGGACCATAGTTTTTATCCTTGCACCTCGAGCTTTAATTAGTGTTTTTAGTCATGATCCTAGTGTTTTAGATATAGGGAATATAGGCTATAGAATAATTGGCTTAAGCTTTATTCCTCAGGTTACGGCAATAATGTATCCGACCTTTTTCCAGGCTGTTGGTAAGGGTGGTAGGTCAACCATTTTAACGATTGTTAGAAATATTTTATTGTTTGTACCCTTAGGCTATGCGTTTAGCTTAATTGGCTTAAATTATTTTTGGCTAACCTACCCAATCACAGAAATACTAACCTCAATTGTTGGTATAATTTTATATCAAGGGTTTATGAAAAAAATAACTAATAAGGCCCAAACTATGCCTATTATAGAAGAAAAAAAGGAAGAATAGTCTTCCTTTTTTCTTGCAAAAAAATTATTTTGTGGTAAAATAAGCAACCGGAGATGTTCCTTGCCTAACCATCTTCAATAATAAAAAACAAGGAGAAAAAATGAAAAAGTTTGATTTAAAGTTTATTGCTGAAACAGCAATAATTGCTGCATTGTATGTAGCACTTACTTGGGCATTCCTTCCTATATCATATGGGGGAGTGCAGTTTAGAATATCTGAGCTATTAATGCTATTAGTACTATTAAATAGAAAATATAGTATTCCATTAATAATTGGTTGCTTAATTGCTAATACAACCTCACCACTTGGTTGGCCAGATATTGTCTTTGGTACCCTTGCTACTGCGTTAGCAATTCTACCAATGCTTAAAATTAAGAATTTATATGTTGGAGCCTTAATGCCAGTAGTTAGTAATGCACTTATCGTATCTATTGAATTAGGCTATGTTTTTGACATGTTTAATCCAGCAGCCTTTTTCTTTAATGTCTTTACAATTGCTTTAGGAGAAGCAGTAGTACTATATTTAATCGGTATACCATTTGTAATGCTATTAAAGAATAATCAGTATGTATGTGAGGTTATGCAATTAGATATGAGTCATGTTAAAACTACAAATTACTTTAATTTCTCACGTGTTCTTGCGATTGCATTAGCGGTAATTGGGGTAGTTTTTTATGTAGCATATCCGGTTTATCTTAACCCTGAGGATGCCTCTAATATTTCCTTATTGATGGTTACTAAGGATAATTGGTATTTAGTAGTTATGGCAATTATTCCAGTACTATATTTAATTACCTATTTAGTAACTGACAGTAAAATTAGGCATATTGTAGCAATTGTATTAGGAGCTTTATTATTTATACCTTATATAACTCTATTAGTTCAAAATTCTCAGAATTTATCACTATATGCATATTTTTACCCAATCTATTTTATTTTATTAATGATAATTCCAATTTTTGAATTTAAAAAAGAAACAGAAACAATTTAATTTAGGCAATGAACTGGTCTGAAAATAATGGACAGTTAAAAAAAGAGGGGATAGAATACGAAAATTAATGTATTCTATCCTTTTTTTCATGTTATCATATTTATATATGAGTATGAAGGGATTGATAACATGTCAAAAATTACATTTACAAATGAACAGGTGATACTTCTAAAACAAAACAAGTACGTTAAAAATGTCACTAATAAGAGTATCACCTATACAGATGAATTCAAGGTACATT
>JAHHSV010000032.1 GCA_020025015.1 Anaeroplasmataceae bacterium | reverse complement strand
TTTTCAGGCTAATGTTTGATTATTTTTGGGAAATTTTCAAAAGATATTGACAGCCAAAGAAAAGGATGAGATTTTTCTCATCCTAAACAATTGATTTTCTAACGTAGTTACCAAATAATCTTTTAACTGGCTCTACTATTATAAATGCATGTGGATCATGCGACCTAACGATACCTACTGCCTTATCTATTTCATATGAGCTTATAACCATTATTAAATCAAATTTATCATTTTTAGAATAGCCGCCCTTAGCCGGAATCATCGTACAGCCACGATTCATCTCTAAAAGCTCATTTACCATTTGATCGACATCATTTGAAATAATGTTAAGCTTAACATAATTATATGAGGTATGAATCTTATCAATAACAATACTAGTTATGATGATTCTAATACAAGTATAGATAACAATTGGCCATGATCTAGATACAGCCGCACCACCAACAAAGGCAATACACACATTGGCAATCATTGTGAAATTACCAAGGGAAATATTTCTTTCAATCGCGAAAACCTGGCCTAAAATATCTAAGCCACCTGTAGAGGTACCATAACGAAGGGCAATACCACAGGCAACACCAGTAATAATACCACCAATTAAAGCAAATGTTAGCTGATTGCTTATTGGATCTAAGCCAAAATTTACAACAGGAATCCAGCCCATAGTACAAATTGATTGAACTAAGACTGATAAAATCGAATAAATCGAAAAACGACGTGATACCTTCTTCCAGCCATAAATAAATAATGGAAGGTTAATTAAAAAGGTATAAACACCTAAAGGAATAACAAAAACCTTATCTACAAGCTGTTTAATTATCTGAGCTAAGCCGGTTGCTCCCGCTGAATAAATTCCAGCTGGCTCTAAAAACCAAATTAAGCCCAAGCAATATAAAACTGCTGTAAATATTACAACTGCTACACGGAAGCCGTCATCTAAAACTCTTTTTTTCATATTAACAAATAATGTCTCCTGGCTCTAAGCTTTCAATATTTAATAATTCTAGCTTAGAATCATCACTGTTGCTTGCACATAAAAGCATACCATGGGATTCCTCGCCTCTTAATTTAATTGGCTTAAGGTTCTTAACAACACAAACCTTTTTACCTACTAAGTCCTCTGGCTTATAGAATTTTGCAATACCAGAAACAATTTGACGAGTTTCTGTACCAATATTTACCTTAAAGACTAGAAGCTTTTTCGCATTTGGATGAAGCTTGGCTTCCATAATCTTACCAACTACTAGCTCGATTTTATCAAAGTCCTCAATACCAATTAAAGGCTTAGCCTCTTTGGCTTCTTCCTTTACCTCTTCCTTTTTAGTTTCCTTAGCTAATACCTTATCTAAGACATCCTTATTAACATCTAATCTCTTAAATAAAACCTTAGCATCATTTAAGGTATAGCTTGAAACCTTACCATACTCTAAATCAGCATAGCTAATTAAGCCTAAATTTAATTGTCTAAATATTTCCTTACTAGTTTCAGGCATAATATTTTCAAGTAAAATTGCTGCAGCTCTAATAGATTCATTTAAGCTATATAAAACCTCCATTAAGGTATCAGCCTTAGCTTCATCCTTAGCTAAAGCCCAAGGAGTTGTTTCATCAATATACTTATTAGCTCTTCTTAATAAATCTAAGACATCATCAATCGCATCTGCAACCTTAAACTTATCCATATGGCCAAAATAAGCTTCCTTAGCCTTATTAATTGCTAAAATTAATTCATTAGTTTCATTTAGGGTAACAGGCATTTTATTGATTTTACCACCAAAATATTTATGGCCCATAACAATAGTACGATTTACTAGGTTACCTAAAATATTAGCTAAATCAGAATTATTACGCTCAGTTACTAATTCATAGGTAATATTACCATCCTGAGCAAATGGAATTTCATGTAAAACATAATATCTAACGGCATCAACGCCGAATAAATCAACTAAATCATCAGCGAAAATTACATTACCCTTTGATTTACTCATCTTACCATGGTTCATTAAAATCCAAGGATGACCAAAAACCTGCTTTGGTAATGGTAAATCTAAGGCCATTAAAATAATTGGCCAATAAATAGTGTGGAATCTTAAAATATCCTTACCAATTAAATGAACATCAGCTGGCCAGTATTTATTCATCATTTCACTATTAGAATCACTTGCTAAATCATAGCCTAGGCCAGTTAGGTAATTTAATAATGCATCAATCCACACATAAATAACATGCTTTGAATCTGAGATAACCTTTACACCCCAGGTATATGAGGTTCTACTTACACATAAATCAGGAAGCGGATCCTTTAGGAAGTTATTAAGCATTTCATTACGACGAGATTCAGGCTGAATAAATTCAGGATGCTCCTTAATATAATTTACTAATCTTTCTTGATATGGAGCTAAACGTAAAAAATAAGCCTCTTGCTTTTCCTTAGCTACCTTTCTACCACAATCAGGACAGCAGCCATCAACTAAATCCTTCTCAGTAAAGAATGATTCACAGCTTACACAGTACCAGCCCTCATAATTACCCTTATAGATATCGCCCTTCTTTAAAAGCTTATCAAAGGCTAAGGCAACCTGCTTTTCATGCTCCTTATCAGTAGTTCTTACAAACTTATCATAGTTAACATTCATTAGCTTATAAATATCCTTGATTTGGTTTGCTACAGAATCAACCCAAGCTTGAGGATCAACTCCCTTTTCTTGAGCCTTTAATTGAATTTTTTGACCATGCTCATCTGTACCAGTTTGAAAATAGACATCAAAGCCTTGGTTTCTTTTATATCGACAAATACTATCAGCTAAAATTGCCTCATAAACATTACCAATATGAGGTTTAGATGAAGTATATGCTATTGCTGTTGATAAATAAAATGGTTTTTTCATGCTATCATATCTCCTATCTTAAATGATTATACAACAAATTACTTTTTTTTCAATTATTCTTACTGAAAATACTCTTAAAATTGGCTAAGAAAAAGCATTTTTTTCATTAACTAAATTAAGTAATAAATTTTAAAGGGCTAATCAAAAGAAAAGCCCTTAAGTTTAAAATAAAAATTAATCTATTTTACTTATTATTTTTATATTCAACATATTCCTTATATAATTCTTTTTTATCAAGTTTTAGCATATTAGCAACCTCTTTAATTGCTTGATTAGCCTTTAAGCCTAGGCTTATTTGCTCATCAATTAGAGTGAACCTATCAGCAGTTAAGGCTTCTTCAATATAGCCGTGGCAAATTACTACCATTTCACCCTTTAAGGTATCACAAATTGGAAGTATTGCAGAAATTTTACCACGTAAATATTCCTCAAATCTCTTAGTTAACTCCCTAGCTAAAACTATTTCACGATCACCAAAAACCTCAAGTAAGGCCTCTAGCATCTCCTTAATTCTATGTGGTGCCTCATAAAAGATAATTGAGGCCTTTTCGTACTTTAAGTCTGTAAGCTCTCTTTTTCTTTCGCTATACTTAGGCTTTAAAAAGCCATAGAAAAGAAAAGGCAAAGGCATATTACTAGAAACAAAGGCACTAATACCTGCACTCGCGCCTGGAATAGTCGTTACGCTTATATTATTTTTAATGGCTAAATCAACAAGCTTAAAGCCAGGATCACTTATAATGGGTAGACCTGCATCACTAATTAGGGCTACATCATTTCCTTCAAGAATATAATTTATTATTGCTTCACTCTTATTTTCTTCATTGAAGTTATGATAGCTTTCACAAGGAGTTTTAATATCATAATGCTTTAATAAAACACCACTTGTTCTTGTGTCCTCACAATAAATCCTTTTAACCTCTTTTAAAATACGAATAGCCCTATAGCTTATATCCTCTAAATTGCCAATTGGTGTGGCAACAAGATATAAAATAGGGCTACCGTCAAAGCTAAGCTTGCGCATTAATCCTTAATAATACGTGAAGCTCTTTCTCTTAAATCTCTTTCAGCGTAAACGATTGAAATTAAATCACGACGCTTTTCTGCAGTAATTTCAAACTTATTTTGTAAGCCTTCTAGGAATAATAGCTCGCTAGTATTATATAGGTCATCCTCCATTGAAATGGTTACTAGGTTTAAATATACAATATTTTTAACAACTGAATTACATTCAACGAAGAAGCTAATAGTGTCCTCAATTGATGCTGTCTTTTGGAAGGTATATTCCTCTCTAACATCCTCAACCTCAGCTAGCATCTTATTTAAAATTCTTTTTTCTACTACTGTTGGCTCGCCATCAATATCAACCATATAAACGGCTAAATCCAAAAATTTTAATTTTTCCTTACGATTCAAATAACTTAAAAACATATATTAGTCCTCCTCACAATTATATATTTTAATGACCTCTTCTGTCCATTTGTTATCATTCCCATATACTACTAGTGGTGCTAAAACCTTTAAACCACCTGGCTTAGCATCCCTTACAGCCTCTATTAATAGATGATTAGCCTTATCCTCTAGATGGGGATAAACTAATCTAATTCGCTTTGGCTCTAAATTATATTTTCTTAGGGTTTCAATAATTTCAGATAATCTATCTGGTCTATGAACCATAGCAAATATACCATTAGAGTTTAATAAAAGAGCTGCCTCCTTTATTATATCATCAAGGCTTGCCATAATCTCATGCCTTGCAATATTTTTTCTCATATCAGGATTTTGGTGGGCCTCACCAACCTTGAAAAATGGGGGATTAGAAACAACTATATCTACCTTATGTAGTCCAATATTCTTACTTATTCCCTTTAAATCATGATTAATCAAATGAATTTGCTCTTCCTTTGAGTTAATTTTAACACTTTTTAAAGCTAATTCATAGGAATATTTTTGAATTTCTACTCCATAAATTAAACTTTTTGTCCTAAGCGATAAATATAGAGGGATTGGAGCATTACCTGTACCTAAATCAACTATCATTTTAGCATTTTTAGGAATGCTAACAAAGTTAGCAAGTAAGATAGAATCTAGGCTAAAATTGAAGCAATCCGTATCCTGATAAATCTTTAATAATGGCCTTCCTAAAAGCTCATTAATAACTACTGGCATTTCTTTTCCGCCTTATGACCGGTAAATTTAATATCCTCAAACTTTAGATAAGCAAATTTATCAGGCTCATCTACATATTTAACCTTAACTACCTTATTTAAAGGATCACAGGATAAAACCTTAGCTCTACCATCATTAGCTTCAACAATTTCACCAACTGAAGGAGCGTCCTTTCTTAATTCCTTATAGTTTTCATCCTCATAGCTAATGCAGCATAATAATTTACCACAGTTACCACTAATCTTTACTGGATTTAAGGCTAAATTTTGATTCTTAGCCATCTTAACTGTAATTGTATCAAACTCAGTTATAAAGCTCTTGCAGCAAACAACTAAGCCACATGGACCAATGCCACCAAAGACCTTAGCGCCATCTCTACTACCAACCTGACGAAGCTCAATACGTAAATGATAGATTTCCGCTAAATTCTTAACTAGCTCTCTAAAATCTACTCGATCCTCAGATTCAAAATAAATTATAAGCTTAGTGTGATCTAGGGTAAATTCAGATTCTAAGACCTTCATATCAAGGTTAAGCTTCTTAACCTCAGCCTTAGCTCTTTTAGTAACCTCTAAAGCTTCTTCCTTATTCTTATTAAACTGCTCTAAATCTGTAGGTGTTGCAATTCTAATAATGTTTTTAACCTCAAGCTCAGAATCCTCAATTTGAACCTCAGCTCCAACTGTATAGCCAAGCTCTAAGCCTCTAATTGTTTCAACAACTACTGGTGTATTCTCTTTTAAAATTAAGCCACGAGGATTAAAATAATATCTTTTTCCTACTGGCTTAAAGCATACTCTTATAACGTTCATATAAACCACCTAAAAGAATAAAACTATTAATTCATGTAATACATTTTTAGTTATTACATTATAATGAGTTTTAATTTCTAAATCTAATAAATTCTCTAATCTTTTCTCTCTTTCCTTTAGAGAAAAGCGTTTATTTATCATATCAATTTTATCATATATTGGGCTTGAAATCAATTTTCTCTTATAAAGGCTACTTTCATAAACACTGATTAAAAGCTTTAAAAAGCTTTGTAATAAATCATTAGAAATTCTTGCGTTGCTTAAATAAAATAAAACTGCATCCTTAGGATTATTTAAATCCAAAAAGCCATAAAGCATTTCCTTTAGGGTCTGATAGCTAGGATCAATGAATATCTCCTTAGCATCAGTCTTATTCTTAGCTAAGGTACCTAAAATAAAGGCATCATCAGCTGAATAATCCTCCTCTAATAGATCTGTAACCTCTTCTTTGGTTAAAGACTTAAAATGCATTAAGCCACATCTTGAGCGGATAGTTGGTAAAACATTATCAATGCTTTTAGCAATTAAAACACCATAAACCTCATCTTGCATTGCAGGATCCTCGATAAATTTTAATAAGGAATTTTGGGCTGCCACTGATGAGGTATCAATACCATCGATAATATAGATACGTGGGCCTTCAATTAAGCTTGTTTGCATAAATTCATCAGTAATGCTATTGATTTGCTCCTTCGTGATAATATTTTTATCGTCTTCAATACCTACATATTTAACGTTTAGATGATTATCATCTAAAATACTTTCACATAAAGGACAGCTTAAGCAACCACAATAAAGGTTAGCCGCAAAAACAAAGGCCGTATCCCTCATTGTCGTTTCATCACTACCATAGAATAAATAAACATGCATTAAACGTTTATTTTCCTTAGCTCTTAAGATTTCATTTATAACCTTATTAGAAACATTTAACTCGCGCATTACTTCTCCAAATAATTAAATACTATATTTTTACAATTAGCTGTAACCTCAGCTAGGCTCTTAGTTCCATCAATGCTTTGAATACGCTTAGGATACATCTTAGCAACCTCTAAATAGCCATGATATACCTTTTCATGAAAGCTTAAGCCCTCACTATCTAATCTATCAACCTTATCCTGACGATTTTCTAGACGCTTTAATGCAATCTTAGGGTCAATATCAATAAATAAGGTTAAATCAGGCATATAATCCAAGGCAAAATGGTTAGCTCTTAAAACATTTTCAACCCCTAAGCCTCGAGCATAGCCCTGATAAACTAGTGATGAATCTAAATATCTATCGCATAAAACAATCATACCCTTTTCTAAGGCAGGAATGACCTTTTCCTTTAAATGCTGCATTCTACTAGCCGCATATAATAAAGCCTCAGTTTCAGGTACCATTGCTGTATTAGCTGGATTTAGGATAATATCTCTGATTTGCTCAGCAATATTAATACCACCTGGCTCTCTTGTTATCATAACATCGTAGCCCTTTAGCTTTAAATCCTTAGCTAATTCATTTATAATTGTTGTTTTTCCAGTGCATTCGCCACCTTCAAAAGTAATAAATTTTCCTTTAAACATAAAATCACCCTTAATACAACCATTATACAAAAAATATGTGTCTTTTAAAAGGACTTAGTAAAATAAAAGGCATAGTTTTTAGCTATGCCCAAAATCTACTATCTAAACTTTTTTACATATAAGGCACGCATAGCATTTAAAATTGCTAGCATAGCAACACCAACATCCGCAAAGATTGCAAGCCACATTGAGGCTAAGCCAAAGGCACCTAAAATTAAAACAGCAAATTTTATACCTAAGGCAAAGATAATATTTTCATATACAATTAGCATTACCCTCTTAGCTAGGCTAATAGAGGTTGCAACCTTTTTAATATTATCATCCATTATAACAATATCTGCTGCTTCAATTGCCGCATCACTACCTAAGGCTCCCATTGCAATTCCAACATCAGCCTGCATTAATACTGGAGCATCATTAATACCATCACCAACATAAGCTAAAACACTATTCTTATCTAGATTTTCCTTTAGCTTATTTACCTTATCCTCAGGTAATAAATTAGCATAGGCCTCATCTAAATTTAATTTAGCCGCAACGCTCTTAGCAACATTTTCATTATCACCCGATAGCATTATTGTCTTTTTAACATGTAGGGCCTTTAAATCACTAATTAAATCATAGGCCTCATTTTTAATTTCATCCTCAATTAATAGATAGCCTAAATACACATTATTTTTACTAACATAAATAACTGTACCAGCTAAATTTTCATGATGGAAGCTAAGCTCATGCTTATCTAAAAGCTTATAATTACCAACTAATACCTCTTCACCATCATAGGTATAGCTAATACCTTCACCTGATATTTCCTTATAATCAGTAATTTTAGCCTCATCTACCTTATCCTTATAGGCCTCAAGAATAGCCTTAGCGATTGGATGATTACTATAATATTCAGCAAAGGCCGCATATTTAATAACCTCATTTTGGCTCGCATTAATACCTTCAATCATCGTAACCTTAAAGTTACCCTTAGTTAAGGTACCAGTCTTATCAAAGACCACCTTAGAGGTCTTACTTAAAAGCTCAAGATAATTACTACCCTTAACTAAAATGCCAAGCTTTGAAGCTCCACCAATTCCCCCAAAAAAGCTTAATGGAACAGAAATTACTAAAGCACAAGGGCAAGATATAACTAAAAAGGCCGCAGCACGCTGAATATATTCACTAAAATATTCTGTACCTAAAAATAAAGGCGGAACAATTGCTAAAAGCAAGGCTGCAATTACAACCGTAGGTGTATAATAGCGAGCAAATTTAGTAATAAAGTTTTCGGTTTTAGCCTTACCCTCTGAGGCATTTTCTACAAGCTCAAGAATCTTAGCTGCCGTACTATCCTCAAATTCCTTTAAAACCTCTACCCTTAAAAGGCCAGTCTTATTAATACAGCCACTTAAAACCTCGTCACCAATATCAACATAACGTAAATTAGATTCACCGGTTAAGCTCTTAGTATCTAGGCTAGAGCTTCCTTCAATTACCTTACCATCAACTGGAATCCTTTCGCCAGCCTTAATTACGATAATATCTCCTACCTCTAAGGTATCTGGATCAACCACCGTAATAGTGCCATCTACCTCCTTATTCGCATAATCAGGAGTAATATCCATAAGGTCAGTTATTGACTTTCTTGATTTATTAACAGCATACCTTTGAAAGCCCTCACCAATCTGGAATAGGACCATAACCATTACACCCTCACTAAATTGTTGAGTTGCAAAGGCGGCAATAGTTGCTACAATCATTAAAAAGTTTTCATCGAAAACCTGACCATGGCAAATATTTTTCAAGGCTTCTAATAAAACATCGTAGCCAATTATTAAATAAGCAATTAAAGAAAGGGTTAACTCTAAATACCAAATATCAGGGATAAATAGGCTTATAGTAAAGATTATTAAGCTTATTATAACTCTAATAATTAATATTTTTTCAGCCTTCATAAATTAAGCCTCTACTATTCTTGTATTAGAATGAATATTTTTTACAACCTTTTCAGCCTCACCTAAAACTCTTGCAAAATCAGCCTCTTCAGCTTCGATTGTAATTTTTTGAGCCATAAAGTTAATATTACAGCTGATGCATCCTTCAATTTTATTAATACCATCAGCCATCTTACGTGCACAGTTTGCACAATCTAAATTTTCCATTTTAAATTTCTTTTTCATGATACCACTCCTTTGAACACTTGAACAACCATTCAAATATATTTTAAACTAAGATCCGAAAATTGTCAACTCTTTAAAAAAGGAAAAAAACTAGTATAATATAAGCAAGGAGTGATTAAATTGGAAAAGATTTGTCCTAAATGTGGCGCAGGCGCCGAACACCTAAAAAGAATTGACGAGGTTAAAAAGCATTATCCCTCTTCTACTGAAATAAATGGCATGGCTGATTTCTATAAGGTCATGGGTGATGAGACAAGGCTAAAGCTTTTAATGAGCCTTGAAGCAGCAGGAAAGCTTTGTGTTTCTGATTTATCCTGCGTTTTAAATATGAGCATCTCAGCAGTTAGCCATCAGCTAAAGGTTTTAAAGGTTAACAAGCTTGTTAAAGCAACTAGAGATGGTAAAACCGTTTACTATGAATTAGATGATAATCATGTTAAATCAATCCTTGAAATTGCCCTAGAGCATATTAAAGAGGAAGACAATACCTAAAAAAGAATCTTCAGGAAATCCTGAAGATTCTTTTTTTTACTTCAATTCAAATTTTAAATGCACTGGATTGTGATCGCTATATAAAAATTGCTTATCAACATTTTCAATGCTATTAACCTTAATGTTATCAGAAAGAATGAAACCATCACAAACATAGGTATAGGTGTGATCCTTAACAAATGGAATATTACAGTTTCTTACGCTTGGCGCATTATTTTTAGCATCCGCAAAGCTAAAGCCAGCTGTTAAATCATCATCGGTAATTCTTGGAATATCAGTACGCTTTTGCTGCTCTGTCTTAAAGGCATCAAGGGAATTAGAAACATCATGGTTAAAATCACCACCAACTATAACATAGTTTCCAGCTTCCTTTTCCATTGCTAAAAGCTCATTTAGCATCTTTAATTGCTTATCACGATAGCCCTCTGTATCATAGGCTGACATATGAATATTAATTATTACTAGCTCCTTATCACTACCTGTAATCTTTAAACGATTAGTCGTAAATGAACGGTCTAATTCAGCCAATTTATTAATCCAATGTGTAGTAACTGGAAGTGATCTTCTTTCAGAAAAATCAACCTGATATCTGAATAATGATAATAGGCCTGCATCAACTGAGCCATGAGGCTCATCGAAGGGATAGGCAAGATATGGGGAATGGAAATTTAAGCCAAATGTTGAGCCATACTCACCAAAGGCCTTTTTCATATAATCTAGCTGGTCAATAAAATGTGAACGATGCGCCTTAACATCAACCTCTTGAATTAGCATAAAGTCAGAATTTAATTCCTTTAAAAAGCCAATTGAACCATCAATATTTCTTTGGCATTCTTCCTTTGAGCGCGCACGTGAATGCTTACCATAGGTTACAACCCCATCCTTATCGGTTCCACTATCCATAAAGAAGGTGTAATCCTGGCTATAGGCCCCAAAGCCTACATTATAGCTAGTAATACTATATTCCTCGTTCCTAGCTACTAGCTTATTCTGGTTGTTTTCAACCTCAAGCTTCTGCTTATCATCAATACGATAATAGGAAGCCTCCATATAAATTACATAGCCTACAACGACTAGTAGGACTACTAAAACTAGGGAAAGTATAATTCCTAATACTCTTTTAAAAATCTTCATAGCTTCTCCTTATAAAATTGTAATATTGTGAATCGTTAGCTATAGTATAGCATAATATTTTTGTGGTTAAAAGCACCTAAACACATTAAAAAAGAAGAAGGCGGGGAAGTCTTCTTCTTTTTTAAGGATATTATGATAAACAAAATTTTCTGTTAAGCAAATTTACCGCTAATAAATAGCAATCCTTTATATTAAAATTAATGGAATTTATGGATCATTTAAGTTAGCGTGCGCTAACCTAACCTTTTAATAAAAGAGCTCAAATGAGCTCAATTATTTAATTAATTAGAAATTGTCGCAGCTAATTTCAAAGAAGCTTTGTGGATGTGCACATACTGGGCAAACAGCTGGAGCCTTCATACCAACAACGATATGACCACAGTTTCTGCATTCCCAAACCTTAACCTCAGACTTAGCAAATACAGCTTGAGCCTCAACGTTATTTAATAATGCACGATATCTTTCCTCATGGCGCTTTTCAATTGCAGCTACCATTCTGAATTTTGCTGCTAAAGCCTTGAAGCCTTCTTCCTCAGCTACCTTAGCGAAGCCATCATACATATCAGTCCACTCATAGTTTTCACCATCAGCAGCTGCCTTTAGGTTTTCAGCAGTTGTGCCTAATTCACCTAATTCCTTGAACCATAGCTTTGCATGCTCTTTTTCATTATTTGCAGTTTGCTCGAAGATTGCTGCGATTTGCTCATAGCCTTCTTTTCTAGCAACTGATGCAAAATAAGTATACTTATTACGAGCTTGAGATTCGCCCGCAAATGCAGTTCTTAAGTTTTGTTCTGTTTTTGATCCTTTTAATTCCATAAATTTTTCCACCTTTCTAAATTTTATTATCCTAGAACATCTAGTCAATATAGCCATATTATAGCAAGAACATCTATAATATATCAACTATTTTGCTTTTACAAATTTACTGTTTTGTACTGAAATCTTAATAATTCATGATAAATTGCCGTTAAAACTAAAGGTATTAGCATAAAGAAAACAAAAAAGTAATTCTTAACAAAAAGATTAACAATTATAAACACGACAGAAAATATAATTGTTGAATAGCTGAAAAATTTATTAACCTTATACCAAGCCTCATCATTAGATAAGGTAAACCTACTTCTAAAGCCTAAAAAGGCCTTAGGTCTATTAATAGATGGATGCAAGCTGAAGCCCACTATAAAGAAAAGCACTCCAATTAAGCAGGAAAATAATCTTTGCCTTGTCCCATTATCATCATGGATATTATTAAAATAAAAGATAATAGCTATTAAGCCTATTATTGTCTCTAGGGCTAAATTTATGGCATCAACCCTTGTAATTAACTTACGATTTTTCTGATTATTAAGCCTAATAAATAAGGAAATCAAATAAAAGCCCACAAAAGGGAATAAAAATAATAGGGTAAAATATTTATTAATATATTGGCCCTTAATTAAGCCCGCCTCGGCTCCTGCCGTTACCTTATCATCTAAGAAAAATAATAAAAGTAAAACTGAAATCGAATTAAAGATAGCAGTCATACTTAAGGCTAAAAAGACAATAACCTCCTTAGTTCGCTTAGTCGTTTTATAAAGATTTAAGCAATCATTGCTTAATCTTTCTCTTTCAACCTTATAAAAATCAGCAAACTTAGCTACAAGAGCAGGGCTAGGAGTTCTTTTACCCTCCTCAAAATCTCTAATATCTTCCTTCGTAAGATTAAATTCCTTAGCGACCTCTATTTGAGTTAAATTATTATTAATTCTTAATTCTCTTAGCTTATCCGCTAATTTCATTCTATCATTCTCCCCTTTTTTAGATAAATAGCCTGTTTGGTTTTCTTGTAGCAAAAGCACTACCTAACCCCTTTAGCATATTATCTAGCAAACCTTTTTCAACTTCTCTTCCACCAAAGCTACAATTATAAACGCAAGCCATACAATGGATGCATTTAGTAGCATCACAAGCTAAGCTCTCACAATCAATTGCCCGACTAGGACAAACACTAACACACCTTTTACAGCCAGTACAGCTACTAGTTAGTACTGGTACTGGTCCCTTAGGATTTCTTTCCTTATAGGGATGATTTCCTGGAATCATTGCCTCACTATTAATAGCCTCTTCTAATTTACTATTAATCCTTTCCTTAAATAAGGCTAATTCCTTCCTATCTAAGCTATCAGGCCTATATGCAGCAATATTAGTAAAAATACTATGAGGCATAACTACCTCTAAGCCTGCTATTACAATAAAGCCTAAGCTTTTTAATAAATCAGCAAGCTCAATTAAGGTATCCTCACAGGCTCTATTACCATAGGAGGCAATAATTATAGCCTTCGTATTATTACCCTTAAAGCTCTTAAGCCTCTCTACCGCTAATAAAGGAGCTCTACCCCCAAAGCTTGGTACACCTATATATAATATATCATCCTCATTAAAGCTCATAGCCTTAATAGGATCCATTAAATCAATTTCCTTACTAGCTCCACTAAAATACCTAACTACCTTTTTCGTATTTTCAGTTGGGCTAAAATAAGCACCATAAATCATTAAAATTACTTCTTTCTACTTAAATAACCTTTTTAATAGCTTAAGCTTGCCCTCATAAGGGTGATATCTTAAGCTTAAATCTAAATAGCCCTTAGCCCTTAGAACACTCTTTTCCCTTGTAAAGGCCTTAAAGGTATATTTACCATGATAGCTACCCATACCACTATTTCCACTACCACCAAAGGGTAGCCTTAAATCTGTCATATGTAAGATTGTATCATTAATTGCTGCTCCACCAAAGGATAAATTCATAAATTTATTAATTTCTTCCTTCTTAGAGCTAAATATATAGAAGGCTAACGGCTTTTCTCTTTCTAAAATAAAGCTATAGGCCTCATCTAAATTTTTATAGGTAATAATTGGTAAAATTGGCCCAAAGATTTCTTCTGTCATAGCCCTACTATTTAAATTAGGATTTAATAAAATAGTTGGTTCAATCCTTAAGCTATCATCATTACATTTACCACCATAAATTATTTCATTTCCCTTAATTAAATCCTTAAGCCTCATATAGGATTTTAGATTAATAATTTTAGGATACTCTAAATTATTAACCGGATCACTACCTAAAAATTTTAGAATGTATTCTTCCATTTTATTAGCTAAGGGCTTTAAGATAGCCTCACTACATAATACATAATCAGGCGCAACACAGGTTTGACCAGCATTAATAATTTTACCCCAAATTATTCTTTTACTAGCTAAATCTAGATTAGCTGATTCAGTAACAATAACAGGTGATTTACCACCAAGCTCTAAATCACAGGGCGTTAAATTCTTACTAGCTGCGCTTAAAACAATTTTACCAACCCGAGGGCTACCTGTAAAAAATATTTTATCAAATTTCAATTCTAAAATTTGACTAGAAGCCTCTTTATCACCAGTAATTGCCTTAATATAGCTAGAATCAAAATACTTATTAATAAGCTCAATTAAAAGCAAGCTTGTATTAATACTATCCTCACTTAGCTTTAAGAAAACAACATTACCACCAGCTATCGCTCCCGCTAAGGGAATTAAACTTAGCTGTAAGGGATAATTAAAGGGTGCCATAATTAAAACTACGCCATAGGCCTCAGGATAAATATAACCCCTAGCCGGATAGGTAATTAAGCTTTTTCTTACCCTTTTAGGCTTCATTAAATGCTTTAAATTACGGCATAAATAATTAATTTCCTGATAAACCATACTAATTTCTGTTAGATAGGCTTCATAATCAGATTTATTTAAATCAAGCCTTAGGGCCTCAAAAATCCTATCTAGGTTTTCTTCTACTAAAAGCTTAAGCCTTTTTAAGGCCTTAAGCCTAAAGCTATAGCTTAGGGTTTGGTTAGTTCTATAGAAATTTATTAAATTTTCTCTAAATTCATTAAAATTATCCATAGCCACACCTCCTTATAATTATAGCATAATAATGTATAGTTTTATACTTTTGTAAAAATTTAAGCCATTATTTCTTAAGCATTTTTGACAAAAACAATTTTCTTACTATTAGATAGCTCCCTATTATATTTATAGCTATCTAATTCAATAGTTTTTAAAAGGCTTAAATCCTCAATTTGATTTAAGGCAAGATAACGTAAAAATCTACCACGCATCATTTTTGATTCCGTAGATTCCTCCTTAAGCTTACCATTTTTATTCTTATAAAAAACAATATCAATTACCGGAATAGCATAATTTGTAAGCATTCGGCTATATTCCTTAGAGGCTAAATTAATAATATTATCCTCCTTAGTAAATTCCTTACTAATTGTATCTAGCCAAAGCTTTTTGGCATAATTCATTTCAAGCCTATAATTAATAATACTATCGCTAGGCCTTAAAATGCCATAAAGCCCAGATAAAATTCTTAAATGACAATTTAAATATTCTAAGCCCTTAGCATCTAGGCTTAAAGGATCTAAATACTTAAAGCTTGTGCCATTATAGCTATATAGGGCCATACTAGTGTGATTAAAATCACTACTATTTAATTCAAGCTTAGCCTCACTAAAAAGCTTATCGCTTACCTTCCAAATCCTATTTAGGCTTAAATCATCAAGTGACTTAAGATATTCTAAAATTTCTTGAGCCTTAGCTAAAAAGATCGGCTCAGTCTTACCGAAAATATCACTATATTCCATTGTTTTAGTTGGGGAAAAAATTATTTTCATTTTTTAAACCTCACTTCTTTTATGCTTATGACTATTATACTACAAAAAAGCTAGCTTTATTAAATTTTAAGCATAATAAAAAGAGAGACTGCATACAAGTCTCTCCCCATCATCATCCTCTTTATAATACCACAAAGCTTCTAAATAAGCCACACCTTTTAAGAAAATATAGTATTATATACCGATTTGCAGCTATTCAACGATAACCGTACCATCTTCCTTAACCGTAATAGTCATTCCATCCTTAACATATTCTAAGAACTCATCACCTAAGGAATCAATAGTAGGCATTTTAACATCTGACCAAACATTAGTTAAAATTGAACCAGCACAGGCTAAGCTATCAATCGGCTTAGAAAATAGCATACAAGCAGGCAAGCTCTTTAGGCTCGCTGCACAATACATTACCATACCACCAGTAGTTGAGCCAATTGTTTGTGGTAGGCATAAGGCCTTACCTGCCATTGGCTTTTGATATAAATCCTTATTATTTTGATCACTACACTTGGCAGTCTTATCACCAAACAATAAAGCCTTTTGGAAGCTTGCTAAGGTATTAAAGCCCTCATGCGTAACTAAGGCCTCAGCCTTAACGCTACCAGCGGCAATTACACGCCCCTTAAATTCTCTCATTATCTCTTACCTCCTGTAATATATTCTAATAAATCATCTGACTTATAGAATCTACTTGTTGTGTAGGTTCTAAGCTTATTACTGCAGGTAATAACTGGCGTATTAACACACATTGGGTTATCCATATACATTAATGGGCAAATTGAAGAAAGGATACAGCCAGTTGTCTTAAATACCTCATATTCCTTAGTCTTCTTAAACTCATCTGCGACAGCTGGAGCTGTTGTTAAAACTGTTTTAATTGTAACCTTCTTACGGTTATGCTTATCAAGGCTATGTCTAATCTTTTCTGTCCAATCCTTTAATTGACTTAAGCTTAAATGTGGACAGCCAATGAAGGGGCTGTGAAAAAACCTAGTTTTTGAAATTAGGGGCTTCACAGTCCTTTTTT
>JAHHSV010000031.1 GCA_020025015.1 Anaeroplasmataceae bacterium | reverse complement strand
TAAAACTATTAAGTATAAAAGAGGTACTGAATATAACTAGTTTTGACAGTACCTTGATATTTAAGGGGGTCTTTTATGGATTTAGCAAAGGTAAAGGAATTAGTGAATTCATTATTACCAAATGATGACTATAGCTTATATGATGCTAGCTTTATTAAAGAGCATGGTGAAACTATCCTTCAGGTTTTAGTTGATAAAAAGGGTGGAATTAATATTGGTGAGCTAGCTGATATTAATGAGGCTTTATCATTAAAGCTTGATACAATTGATGGTGATATGGGTGAATATTTATTAGAGGTATCATCTCCTGGAGCTGAAAAGGAGCTAAGAAATTTAGCTGAAATTAAGGATGCGGTGAATGAATATATCCACCTAGAGACACCAACAGGTATTTTTGAGGGTCATTTGCTTGAGGTTAATGATGAAGAGTTAGTTGTACGTGTAAATTTAAAGGGTAGATTTAAGAATTTTAAAATTAAATTGGCTGATATTAAATTTATTAGATTAGCAGTAAAAATATAAAGAAGAGGAAAAATTATGAAGAATAAAGCATTTTTTCAAGAGGTTCAGGAAATTGCTGAACAAAGAGAATTAAAGCCAGAAGAAATCTATGATATTATGGCTAAGGCCTTTGAAAAGGCATATGAGAAAAAATTTGGAAATACATCTTGTAAGGTAGTTATCAATCCAGATAAGGGTGAAATTAACTTATTTGCCGTATACAAGGTTGTTGAAACAAAGACTGAGGCTGGTGAGCCAGTAGCTTTAGATGAGGGTGAAGATGATGGCATTGAAGAAATATTGTTAGAGGATGCTCATAAGCTAAAAGGCAAATCAGGTGTTAAGATTGGTCAAATTATTGAAGTGCCAGTTAGCATCGCCGATTTAGGAAGAAGCAGTGCAACAGCAGCTAAATCAATTTATACTCAAGGCGTTAAAACTTTAGAAAGAGAAAAAGCCTATGAATATTTCAAGAGCCAAGAAGGCGAAATGATTAAGGCTGAGGTTATTGATATTAATGATAATTTCATTATTCTAAGCATTGGTCGAAACCTAACAACAGCTTTACCTAAGAAGGATTTATTATTAAATGATGATCCAAAAATTGGAGATTATCTAAGAGTATTTATTAAAAAGGTTGAGCAAACAACAAGAGATCCTAAGGTTTTCGTAACTCGTAATGATCGTAACCTAATTAATAGATTATTAGAAACATATATTCCTGAAATTGCTTCAGGTGTAATTGAGGTTAAGGGTATCGCCCGTGATGCTGGCGATAGAACTAAGATTGCCGTATTCTCTAATGATCCAAATGTTGATGCTATTGGTTCATGCGTTGGTGAGGGTGGTAACCGTATTAGAGAAATTGTTGAGGCCTTAAATGGTGAGAAGATTGATTTATATCAATGGAGTGAAAATGTTGAGGAATTAATCGCTAACTCATTACAGCCAGCAACAGTTAGAAAGGTATTAAGTGTTGATCCTAAGACAAAGACATCAGTTGTAATTGTACCAGATGATCAATTAAGCTTAGCAATTGGTAAATCTGGTCAAAATGTTCGTCTTGCCGTTCAATCTTGTGGCTGGAAGATTGATATTAAATCATTAAAGGATGCCTTTGATGAGGGATTAATCGAATTAATGTAATATGAAAGAAAAAAAGTTAGTATTAAGAACCTGTGTATGCTCTAAAGAGGTTTGTGAGAAAAAGGATTTACTACGCGTAGTTAGAACACCTGAGGGTAATGTTATAGTTGATCTAAAGGGAAAGGCTAATGGTAGAGGAGCCTACTTAAAAAAGGATTGTGCAATTATCCTAAAGGCTCAAAAATCTAAGATCTTAGATAAGCGTCTAGAGATTAGCGTACCAGAAGAAATTTATACTGAATTATTAGAGATTGCCGATGGAAAAGATTCTGAATAATTTAGGATTGTGCTTTCGTTCGGGGAATTTAATTCTTGGCGAGGAAGCGGTTGTTAATGCGATTAGGGAGGGTAAGGTTTGCTATGTTTTCTTGGCGAATGATACAGGTCCCAATACGAAAAAGAAAATTTTAGATAAGGCTCAATTTTATGGAGTTGAGCTTAATATAGACTTTGATAGTTTAAGCCTAAGCCAAGCTTTAGGTAAGGGTACTGTCAAGGTTGTTGGATTGAAAACAAAAGGAAGTAATTTTATTAAAATATTAAGAAAGTAAGGTGATTGTATGGCTAAGAAAAAAAGAGACGAAAGCCGTGTTTCCAACATCCCACAAAAGGGGAATGATGCTGGTGAAAAAATCGTAATCTTTAAGCCAGATATGACTGTTTCAGATTTAGCTGAGGCGGTAAATAAACCAGTTGCTGTTGTCATTAAGAAATTATTTATGATCGGCATTATGGCTAATCAGAATCAGGTAGTTGACCGCGAAACAGTTGAGCTAGTAGCTCTAGATTTTGGCTATGATATTAAAGATGAGGTTGTGACTGACGCTCTTCGATTTGATGAGTTTGTAATTGATGATGCGGAAGAGAATTTAGTTTCTCGTCCACCAGTAGTTACAATTATGGGCCACGTAGACCATGGAAAGACTACTTTGCTAGATACAATTCGTAGTAGTCGTGTTGCATTAGGTGAGGCTGGTGGTATCACTCAGCACATTGGTGCATACCAGATCAATTTCAATGGTTTTCCTATCACATTTATTGATACTCCAGGACACGCTGCTTTTAGTGAAATGCGTGCACGTGGAGCTAGTATAACCGATTTAGTAGTATTGGTAGTTGCTGCCGATGATGGTATAATGCCTCAAACTGAAGAAGCAATTGAGCATGCTCGTGCTGCTAAATGTCCAATTATTGTTGCTGTTAACAAAATGGATAAGCCTACTGCTAATCCAGATCACGTTTTAGAGCAATTATCACGTTATAATTTAATCCCTGAGGCTTGGGGTGGTGACACTATTTGTGTACCTATTTCAGCCTTAAAGGGTACTGGTGTTAAGGATTTATTAGAAAATATTCAATTATTATCAGAAATGCAAGAGCTTAAGGCTAACCCAAATCGTTTAGCTATGGGTACAGTTATTGAGGCGGGTCTTGATAAGAATAGAGGACCATATGCGACTCTATTAGTTCAAAATGGTACCTTAAAGGTTTCTGATAACCTAGTAATTGGTGATACATTCGCTCATATTAGAACAATGGAGGATGACTTACATAAGCGCTTCAATGAGGCTCACCCAAGCGAGGCTGTAATGGTTACAGGCTTAGATAGTGTTCCTCAAGCTGGTGATAAGTTCATGGTATTTAATACTGAGCAAGAGGCTAAGGCTATTGCTAACCAACGTAAGGCAATTCATAAGGCCCAAGAGCTTGAGGCTCAAAGACCTAAGAATATTGATGATTTATTTAATAAGGTTGATGGAGATCGTAAGGAATTAAATATTATCATTCGTGCTGATACTCAAGGTAGTGCCGAGGCTTTACGTGGTTCACTTCAAAAGATTGATGTACCAGATGTATCGTTAAATATTATTCGTTGTGGTGTTGGTACAATTACTGATGACGATTTAAACCTAGCTGATGGTAGTAAGGCTTTAATTATCGGTTTTAACGTTCGTCCTATGCCAAATGTTAAGGCAACAGCTAAGACAAAGCAAATTCAGGTTCGTTTATATCGTATTATTTACGATGTAATCAATGATATTGAAGCTGCCCTAAAGGGTCTATTAGATCCAGTATTTGAAGAAGAGGTAACTGGCTTTGCTGAGATTCGTGAAACCTTCAAGATTTCTAAGGTTGGTACTATTGCTGGTTGCTATGTAACTGATGGTTATATTACAAATACAGCCTTAATTAGATTACTACGTGAGGGTGTCGTAATTTATGAAGGTAAGCTTGCAACCTTAAAGAGATTTAAGGATGATGTTAAGGAAGTTAAGCAAGGATACGAGTGTGGTGTTTCAATCGATGGCTACAATGATATAAAGGTAGGAGACGTTATAGAAGCTTCTGTGATGAAGGAGGTTAAATAATGCCTAATATTAAATTAAAAAGACTAGAGTCTTTAGCATTAAGAGAATTATCATTATGGTTAATTGAGCAATCTAAGGATGATAGATTAAAGGAAATTTCTATTACTGAGGTAAGAATAACTAATGATTTATCATATATGACAATTTTCTATACAGCCTTTAGAAAGGAAAAGCTAGCTCTATATTCAGAAATGCTTGATGAATACAACTCAAAGATTCGTCAAATGCTAGCTTCTAAAATTAAGGCTCGTAAAATGCCTGAGCTAATCTTTAAGTATGATGAATCACTTGCTTATGGTAATCATATTGAGGATGTAATTAATAGCTTAAATAAATAAGCAAATAGGTTAGTTTATATTGATATGATATCTCTAAGGTAGACAAAAATAGCTAAAGGATAAACCTTTAAATTATTTTGCCTACTTTGGAGGTATTTTTTATTCTTTAAGCAGTCATTGATTGTAGAAAAAACAAAGTATTATCTTACTGATGGAATAGCTATAAAAATAGAACCAAGCAAGAAAAAAACCTGTGAGATTTTCCCACAGGTTTATTTTTGTATGCTTTCAAGCATATCAAATACTTTTGTTAAATCAGGAAGCTCATAATTTTCAATTTCACCAGCATCAACAAGACGTGCTAATTCAGGATCAATTGGGAATTGAGCAAGTGGAGCTATATTTAATTCTTTAGCTACTGATTCAAGCTTTGAAGGTCCAAATAATTCTATTTTCTTACCACAATCAGGACAAGTGAAATAGCTCATATTTTCAACTAGGCCTAAAACCTTAATATGCATCATATCAGCCATATTTACAGCTTTTTTAACAATCATTTCAACTAAATCCTGAGGTGTTGAAACAATGATTACACCATCAATTGGAAGTGATTGGAAAACTGTTAAAGCAACATCACCAGTTCCAGGTGGCATATCTACGAATAAAAAGTCCAAATCTTCCCATAAAACATCTGTATAGAATTGTTTGACAGCACCACCAATTACAGGGCCACGCCATACAACTGGTTTTGTAGGATCCTCTAATAATAGATTGATTGAAACAACCTTAATACCTAGGCTAGTTTCACCAGGATACATTAAATCACCATCACCAACTAAGCCATCCTTTAAACCAAAGGCCTGAGGAATAGAAGGACCAGTGATATCGGCATCCATAATGCCAACCTTATAGCCCATTTTAGCACAAGCAACAGCTAATAAGGATGTAGTGGCAGATTTACCAACGCCACCCTTACCTGAAACGACACCAATTATTTTTTTAATATGATTTTGTTCACTTGTTTTAACAAGGAACTTTGTTGAATCATTTTCGCATTTTGATTTGCAAGATTTGCAATCATGATTACAAGTACTCATAATATCACCCTTTCAACAACTTAAATTATAGCACTAGTAAGCCTAAAATAAAAGAATAAATTAGTCGAGGGAATTCTAAAAATTTAACTATTTTGTCTATATATTAGATAGAAGAAAGGAATGATAGAATGAAAAAGCTAGTTATTATAATAATGATTTTATTAATGTCTTTTACCCTAAATAACCATAAGGCTTTAGCTTTAGCTGAGGATTATAATTCTTTTTCGGAAATTACAATGTCAAGTGGTAAGCTTCTGGCAAATTTTACGAAGGCTGAATATGATTCATATTATAAAAAGGTTGATAAAAATAGGTTTTGGGGCTGGAATACCTATATAGTAAATAAAAATGTTCCTTGTACCTACATAGCAAGAACAATTTATGAAACAGCTAACGAATCAAAGGAGCCAATTAGCTATGAAATTACGGTGACAACCGAAACTGAAACTAAAACCTCAATTTCGGCAACGGGCTCAATTGGTTATGAGATGAAAGGTGAGGTAAAAAAATTTAAGCATGATTTAGATAGTAAGATAAGCTTAGATTATAAGTACCAAAATATGGAATCAAAAAAACGTACTGAAAAGCTTAAAATACCAGTTGAGGGTAAAACACGCTTGTTAGTAACTATAACAGGTACAGGAGTTATAACCAATGGAGTGGCCACATATTATACATTTTGGTGCTTGAATCAAAGAGGCGGATTTGAGTATTTTACAATTACTAATGAATTTCAAAAAATAGAAAAGGTTTTATATGACTAGACATATCTTTGGGCTAATGGAAATACTCTTTTTAATATTTGCTAGCCTAGCTATTAAGCAAAGCTTTCTAGTTAATAGAGAAGAACTATTTTATACGCTAAAAGAGGTTTATAATTTTCCCTATAGCCCTAATAGACTTTATTATGTTAATTATTATTTAAATGAAAAAATTGATCCAAATACAATTAAGGAGAAAATATTAGCTGATGCTAGTAGTAATCAAATATACTTGGAGTCTAAGGAAGTATTATTTACAAGAAGCTATAATAATGTAAATTATAAGCTTATTAAGCTAGGCTTTTATTTGGCAAAGCCATTAGTTTCTTACGATTTCAGGTTAGAACTTGAGTATGTAGAAAAAAGGTTTTCCTTATCCCTAGGAGAAGTTAATATTAGTGGTAAAGCCAGTGATGAGATACAGTTTAATTTATTAGCCATTCATTATAAGTATATAAATAATAATTTATTACCGGCAGGAATTAGTCTAGCCTTTAACGATGATATCGAAATTAAAAGAGCAAAAATTAATGAATATGTCCTTTTGAATTTAGGAAAAGCAATAAATCAAATACCTAAAGAAGCAATACTTGATGAAAAATTCCTACTACCTAATGAATTTCAAGAAAGCACAATTAAGCTTAGGAAAAATGAAAAAATGTTTATACCCTTTTATTATAAGGAGATGAAGCTTATTAATAAAATGTGCCTAGAAATCCAAGGCGATTACAATTTTTTCGTTGAGCTTCCAATTGGCTTAATTTCCTATAAGAATCTAGCTGACTATCCAGGCTTTATTACTGGAGGAGGCTATGCTTAATTTTACAAATTTTAGCTACTCACTAGGTAATAAGACTATTTTAAATAAAATAAGCTTTACCTTGAAAGAAGGAGAAAAGGTTATTTTAATAGGGGAAAATGGTAGTGGAAAGTCAACTTTTTTACGAGTCGTTAGTAGAGCTTATCCTAATGCAATATTTATTAATACATATAAAAGAATATTTTATTTAGATGATGATTTTTTTATACCAGGAAATTATTTAGTTAGAGATTATCTATTAAAGATGGCTTTAGTCTATGATCAAACCTTAGATATTGATTACTATATGAAGCTTTTAAGCTTGGAAAACAAAAAAATCAAAGCTTTATCTAAAGGAAATAAACAAAAGGTGGGGCTATTACTAGGCTTAATCAGTAAGGCAGATTTAATTCTATTAGATGAGGCATTAGATGGTTTAGACAAAAAGACAATAAATAATGTCGTGAAGATTCTAAGCACTATTAGTAGTTCAATTGTAATTGTTACACATTATGCTGAGCTAATTACTGATGAAGGCTTTAAAAAATATAAGATAAAAGCAGGGGTAATTTATGAAGCTGACTAAGATTATTAAATACTTTTTAGAAGAAATATTTAATAGAAGCTATTTATTGCTTTCTCTATTGCTTAAAATCGCCTTTTTTCTTTTGCTTTATTATTCTAAGGAGGCTTCATTAAACTATTTAAAATGTTTTACACTTATTAGTGTCGTTTTGTTTATAGCTAATTTAGTCAGTAATAGAATAAGTAAGCAAAAGCTTTTCTTTATAAGCTATCGTCACAAATTATTATTAAGTGATTTAATTATTAATGGTATTTTTTTATTAGTTAACACGATTATATATTTTATGATTTTTAATTTGAAGCTTGCCTTTTATAATCAAGCTCTTGATTTTATTCAAATAGTAGATTATTTAATTTATTCTAGCAGCATTTTTTTCTTGTTTTTGAATATTTATTTAATCGCTGAAAGCAAAAGTATTATAATTTTAATTCCTTTACTAGCTCTAACAATTATTTTAAATGGTCCGTTTTCCAAATATAATTATTTAATTTTACAGCTTGAATTTAATGGGAATATTTATCTAAACAATAGCGCTTTTGCCATAATTATATCACCATTAATAAATTTTCTAATTTGGTTCATTTTAAGTTCTAAAAAGAAGTATAAATAATAGAAAAAATATATTAATTTTCTTGTTATAAAGGGAAAAAAGTATTATAATATAACAACATACATGTTGTATGATTCTATTTGTGGAGTGATATTATGAAACTAAATGAAAGAGGATTATTAGTAGTTTTATCTGGACCATCAGGAGTTGGAAAGGGAACTGTTAGAAAGGCCTTGTTTGATATGCCTGATCAAAATTTGAAGTATAGTGTATCTATGACAACTCGTAAAAAACGACCTGGTGAGGTTGATGGTAAGGATTATTATTTCGTATCTAGGGAAGAATTTGAAAAGAGATTAGAGGAAGGCAAGTTTTTAGAGCATGCTGAATTTGTCGGTAACTACTATGGCACTCCACTAGATAAGGTTGAAGATGATTTACAAGCTGGTAATGAGGTAATTTTGGAAATTGAGGTTGAGGGTGCCTTACAGGTAAGAAATAAGGTAAAGGATGCTGTTTTAATTTTCTTAGTACCACCAAAAAGAGAAGCCTTGTATCAACGCTTAAGAAGCCGTGGAACTGAATCAGAAGAGGTTATTCAGGAGCGTATTAAAAAGGCTGATCGTGAATTTAAGCTAGCTTACAAATATGATTACATTGTTGTAAATGATGAGGTTGCTAATGCTGCCGATAGAATTATGGCAATTATCCGTGCAGAACATGCAAAAACTGAGCGTTCAATTCATAATTATTTGAAACTTATTGAAGAAGACTAATATTTGTGATATAATTGATTGAATATTGGAGGAATGATTATGGCAAAAAATGGAAACAAAGATGGAATGCGTTATCCTTCTATCGATGATTTATTAAATGTTATTGATTCAAAATATAAATTAGCTTATGCAGCAGCAAAGAGAGCTAAAATCATAGAAGAGGAAGATTACACTCCTCTAGAAAATCCTCTTTGTGTAAAGCCTGTTGGCGTTGCTTTAGAGGAAATTATTTCAGGCGATACAACTATTAAATTTGAGGAGAAAGACGATTAATAACTTAATCGTCTTTTTGCATTTTTATGGACGACATTAAAATAAAATTAAGCTTATTACCAGATCTACCTGGTTGTTATTTAATGAAGGATGAAAATAATACGATTATTTATGTTGGTAAGGCTAAAAATCTAAAGAATAGAGTTCGTAGCTATTTTCATGGTGCCCATAATCTAAAGACAACAAAGCTAGTTAGTGAAATTCGTGATTTTGAATATATAATAACCGCTTCTAATAAGGAAGCCTTTGTTTTAGAAATAAATTTAATAAAAGAGCATAATCCAAAGTATAATATTATGCTTAAGGATGATAAAACCTATCCATTTATAGCTTTAACTAAAGAAAAGCATCCAAGATTAATTGTCACAAGAGTTCCTAGAAAAAAACAAAATGCCAAATACTTTGGCCCATATCCTAATGTGCAAGCAGCTAGAAGAACTGTAGATATTTTAAATGAGCATTTCCCATTAAGAAAATGTAATCATATTCCTAATAAGGAATGCTTATATTTTCATATGCATCAGTGCGTAGCTCCTTGTATTAATAAAGAGCCAATTGATTATTCTAAATATATTAAGGAAATAACTGATTTTTTAAATGGTAAGGTTGTTGATGTCTTAAATGATTTAAAGGCTAAAATGGAAGAAGCCTCTAAAAATTTAGATTTTGAAAGAGCTATGGATTACCGTGATCAAATAAATAGTATCATGAGTACAGTTGATCCTCAAAAAATCAGTCTTAATAATTTTAGCTCCTGTGATTTTATTGGTACCTATGAAAAGGATGATAATCTTGCTATCCATATTTTAATTATGCGTAGCGGAAGTATTGTATGTAACTATAATACTATTATTCCTATTTATGGTGATATATTAGAAACCTTTGAAAATTTCTTATTACAATATTATAATCCATCCTTAGTTCCTAAGGAGATTTACTTAGATAATGTTAATAATTTAGATTTATTAAGTGAGGTTTTAGAAACTGTAGTTAAGACTCCTCAAAAGGGGCACAAGCGTGAGCTTTTAGATATGGCTAATAGTAATGCTAAGAAGGATTTAGAAACTAAGTTTCATATCTACGAAAATAAGGTTTTGAAGCGAGTTGAAACTATTGAAAAATTAGGTAAGCTTTTAAATATTAAAACACCTAATTATATAGAATCATTCGATAACTCAAACCTATTTGGTGAATATCCAATAAGTGCATTAGTAGTTTATAAAAATGGTCAGCCAGTTCCTTCACTATTTAGAAAGTATCATATTAAAACGGTTGAAGGAGCTAATGATTATGCCTCAATGCAAGAGGTAGTATATAGAAGATATTTACATTTATTAATGGAAGATAAGCCACTGCCAGATCTATTATTAATGGATGGTGGTGAAATTCAGGTTAATGCGGCTAAAAGAGTTCTTAGTGAGCTTAATGTAAGTATCCCAGTAGCTGGTATTCAAAAGGATAATCACCATAAGGCAGAATACCTATACTACGAGGGTAAGCTTATTTCTGTTGAGCGTAATAGCGATGTTTTCTTGTTTTTGGCTAATGTCAGTCAAAGAGTCCATGATTTTGCTATATCATTTTTTAGAAGCAATAAGGTTAAAGGTATGTTTGCTTCAATTTTAGATGAAATTGCTGGCTTGGGTCCAAAGCGAAAGGAAGCTCTATTAAAGAAATTTATAACAATTGATGCAATAAAAAAAGCTAGTGTAGAAGAGCTTGAAGAAGCTGGAATGCCTAAAAATATAGCAATAAACATATATGAATATTTTAAAGAAAAGGAGGAAGAATAGTGCGAATATTTGGAAAGATAAAAAAAGTAGATAGCGAAAAAAGAATAATTACAGTTGAAACAAAATATCGCTTATATTTGATTTATTTTAAGCGAAGCTTAATGAATAAATATAAATATTTTTTATTTAAAAACAATTTAATTGATTTAGAAATAGTTGATCCAGAGGTTCACTTTGGTTATAGGGTGTTTAATGTTCACTACATAACGACTATTAAATCCTTGACTAATGGGGTTACCTACTTTGATAGAAAATCTTTAGTTGAATCATTAGGTACTATACTAACAAGCAGTAAATATTATATGTACCTAGATTTAGAAAAAACTATGCCTCCATATAATTATAAGGGCAATTTTAATTCAGAAATTATTCAGCTAGCCTTCTTACTAGAGGATAAGGATGGTAATGAGGTTGCAAGATATAATAACTATGTTAAGCCAGTTATTAATCCTTATTTAAACTTACGTACCTCAAAGTTTTTGAATTTAGATACAAAGGAATTTAATCAAAAGTCAATACTACCTGCCAAGGTATATAAGGATTTTAAGCATTTCTTAAAAAAATATCATCCAGCCATTATTGTTTATGGAAAGAATGATATTTTAAGCTTGAAGGATTTTTATAGGTTTAATAGGTTTGAAAGCCTAATGCCAATTTCTAGAATTATTAACATTTCTAGTTTAATTGTTGAGCATTATCATCATGATAAGGAGCTAGGCTTATTTAATCTTTATGAAATGTTTTATCATAAGCATTTTATTCAAAAGCATGATGCTTATGATGATGCAGTTATAACCTCATTTGTTTATAAGGCCTTTGTTAAGGATGTTTTAAATCAAAAATAAAAAGAGGCTGTGAACTCCCCTAATTTCAAAAACTAGGTTTTTTCGCAGCCCCTTTTTTAGTGCTTTTAAAGGCTTGTGTTAATTGGCATAAAGATAGGAATGACCATTGGCTTTCTATCTGTTTCCTCATAAATAAGATGGGATAGATACTCAGTTAAGCCTTGCTTTAATTGATTTAAATTTAATTGCTTTATGCGTGCTAATTCAGTAGTTAGATACTTTTTAGCTTGACTGACAAAGCTCTTTGTTAAGGCTTCGCTATCCTTCATATAGATAAAGCCACGTGAAACAACCTGAGGCTCTAGAGGAATTATTTTTTTATTCATATCAATAGTAATTACAAGAGCAAATAGGCCATCTTCAGCAAGAGTTTTTCTCTCTTTAATGATTTGAGAAGAAATATCACCAATTTGTGTACCATCAATATAAACATCACCGGCTTCAACATGACCAGCAATGTGAGCACCCTCCTCATTAATTACGAAGACCTCACCATTTTCTAGTACAAAGGCATTATCCTTTTCTACACCGCAATCAATCGCTAAATCAGCGTGAACACGTTGCATACGATATTCACCGTGAACAGGTAAGAAGTACTTTGGCTTTAATAAGGCTTGTAAAAGCTTTAATTCACCTTGGCTTGCATGGCCTGAGGTATGAGTATCAGTTAATGGAGAATGGGTTATAACATTAGCTCCATTTTTAATTAATAGGTTGATAGTTTTGTTAACGCCTTCTTGATTTCCCGGAATAGGAGAAGAAGAGAAGATTATTGTATCACCTGGAATTAACTTAATTTGACGATGGGTACCACCAGCAATTCTTGAAAGAGCAGCAAGGGTTTCACCCTGACTTCCTGTACATAGTAAGGTAATTTGGCTTGGCTCATAGTCCTTGATATTTTCTGCTTCAATAATGGTATCCTTTGGTGGACGAATATAGCCAACCTGTTGACCAATTTCAATAGTCTTTTCCATTGATCTACCAAATACAGCAACTTTTCTACCATTAATAACTGATGCTTCAATGATTTGTTGAACACGATAGATATTAGAAGCAAAGGTAGCAACTATTGCACGTCCTTTTATATTTGAGAAAAGTTCTTTTATTGAATTGCCAATTTTTGTTTCACTTTCAGTAAAGCCAGGAACTAAGGCATTAGTTGAATCGGCTGTAAGAAGTAGAACACCTTCAGCACCTAATTTAGCAAGCTTATCATATTCAGCTGCAGGTCCTGTTGGAGTGAAATCCATCTTGAAGTCACCAGTATGGATTACATGACCATAAGGAGTTTTGAAAACAAAGGCAAAGCTATCAGGAATACTATGATTTAATCTAATAAATGATAGCTCAACACCTTTAAATTGGAAGGTGAAATGACTCTTAAATTCAACAATTTGAACTGGTGGAAGCTCTGGATAATCCATAAGCTTATTTTGAATTAAATCAACGGCAACACCAGCTGCGTAGATTTTAGGAATTCTAACCTTTTGTAATAGAAAAGGAATTCCACCAATGTGATCCTCATGGCCATGGGTTATGAATAAACCAACAATCATTTCTTGGTTTTCAATTAAATATTGCATATCTTGAATTACATAGTCTACACCTAGTAATTGCTTGTCCGGAAATAAAATACCGGCATCAATAATAAATATTTGACCGTTATATTGTAAGATGTACATGTTTTTACCGACTTCACCTAATCCACCTAGAGCAAAAAAGGCTAAATCCTTTTTGTGTATAATTTTCTTCATAAATAGCTCCTTTCATCGTTGTATCGACTTAATACCAAATATATTATACAATAGAATTAATTTATTTAAAAGACTAAAAATATGGTTAAATATATGGAAAACGCTATTATTAAATGATATAATAAAATAATTGAGAGGTGTTTTTATGTTAGCAAGTAAAATGTTATTATCAACTCTTAAGGATACACCACAAGAGGCCAAAATTTCATCTCATATTTTGTTACTTCGTGCAGGTATGATTAAAAATGAGGTTGCTGGTGTATTTAATTATTTACCATTAGGCTTAAGGGTATTAAAGAAAATAGAAAATATAATCCGTGAGGAAATGGATGTTGCTGGAAGTGAAGAAATTTTATGTTCAGCTATTCAACCTAAGGAATTATGGGTAGAATCTGGTAGATGGAGCAAATATGGTCCTGAACTAATTAGATTTACTGATCGTCATGATCGTGAATTTTGCTTAGGTCCAACTCATGAAGAGGTTTTTACAAGTATTGTTCGTGATTTAGTAAAATCTAGCAAGAGCTTACCAAAAAATATATATCAAATTCAAACTAAATATCGTGATGAGGTTAGACCTCGTTTCGGTTTAATGCGTGGTCGTGAATTTATTATGCAGGATGCCTATTCCTTCGATAAGGATGAAGCAGGCTTAGAAGCAAGCTATCAAAATATGGCGGATGCATATACAAGAATTTTCACTCGTTTAGGTTTGAAATTTAGAACTGTATTAGCTGATACAGGTGCTATCGGAGGTAATGGTAGCCATCAATTTATGGCGTTATCTGAGGTTGGTGAATCAGATGTTGTGTATTGTGATTGTGGCTATGCAGCCGATGTCGAGAAGGCTGAAGCTAGGTCAGAAGCATATGAGGATGCAAGCACATTAGATGAGCTTGAAAAAATCTACACACCTAATGTTGGTACTATTGAAGAATTAGAGAAGTTCTTAAATAGAAGTGCTAAGTCAATGGCAAAGACTATTATATATCATGATTATGTTAACGAGAAGTTTGTTGCTGTAATGGTAAGAGGCGATCGTGAGGTAAATGAAATTAAGCTTGTTAATGAGCTTAATAGCACTGAATTTGAGTTAGTTTTAGCAACTCCAGAGGAAATTGAAGCCTTAGGAAGCTATCATGGATTCTGTGGTCCAAAGGGCTTAAATATTGAATTATATGTAGATGAAGAGGTTGCTAAGATGAAATCAATGCTTATTGGCGCTAATGAGCGTGATTATCATTTTACTAACGTTAAATACGGTCGTGACTTTGAAGGTAAGGTTGGCTTCTTTAGAAAGGCAGCTAAGGGTGATTTATGTCCTTGCTGTGGTAAGCCAATGAATCTAGAGCGTGGTATTGAGGTTGGTCAAATCTTCAAGCTACAAACTAAGTATTCTGTACCAATGAAGGCTACATATGTAGATGAAAATAATAAGAATGTTCCTATGGTTATGGGGTGCTACGGTATCGGTGTAACTCGTACTATGGCTGCAATTATTGAACAATATCATGATGAGGCTGGTATTATTTGGCCTTTACAGGTGGCTCCATATCATGCAGTAATTGTTCCTATTAATGCTAAGGATGAAGAGCAAATGAAGCTTGCTACTGAAATCTATGATAAGCTACGTAGTAATAGAGTAGAAGTAATTTTAGATGATAGAGCAGCTAAGCCAGGCTTTAAATTTAAGGATTGGGAGTTAATTGGTATTCCTTATATGATTGTTTGCGGTAAACGTGCTAACGAAAATGTAGTTGAATTTAAAGAGCGTAAGGACGTTATGAACAAGAAAGAATTAGCATCTAATGAAGCAGTGGATATAATTACTGAGGCTGTTAGAAATATAAAGTAATTTAAATAAGGGGCGTTGCTCCTTTTTTAATTAGAGGAGGAAAATTGATGAAGAGGTTTAAAAAATTAACTATATTTTCACGAATTGTATTTTTCATATGTATAGCTATTTTTATAACTAGCTTAGTTTTATTGTGCTTATCTGGCCAAATGAAGATGAGTCGTGAAAATATTTCCCGTTTGATTTTTATTTTGTGTCAAAGCATTTTAATGAGTGTTTTAATCTTATTACCATTATTTTTTAGAAGATTAACTCATTTAGTTATTCCTACGTCAATTGAAATAGTTTATGTAGTTTTCTGTTCTATGTGCTTAATTTTAGGCGAAATGGCTGAATTTTATGATAAAATCTTTTGGTGGGATTCATTATTACATACCTTAAGTGGTGTTTTATTAGGAATATTTGGTTATATTTTAATTAATACAATTGATAAATCACCGCATAATTCTATTCATTTGACACCATTTTTCTCATCATGCTTAATTTTGATGTTTGTTATGGCAGCAGGCTATTTATGGGAAATTTTCGAATGGTATAGTGATGAACTGTTTGGCTCAAATATGCAGCGCTATCTTGAAGAAGGTGGAACTACCCTTGGTCAAGGTACGCCATTAGTTGGCCATGCAGCACTAGGTGATACAATGAAGGATTTACAATTAAATTTACTTGGTGGTCTTTTAATAGCGATCCATGGCTATATTGAAATGAAGCGTAAGAAAAATGGTATTACTAATATGGCTTTATTAACTGTTGAAGAAACTAAGGCTAGTGAAGTGGCAAAGCTTGAAGAAGAGGCTAAGAAAGTAGAAGCTTTAGAGAGCTTAGAAGCTAAGGAAGATAATTCTCAAAATAATTAAGGAGGGGGCATTATAAAACCCCCTTTTATTGTAAAAAGTAAAGTATTGTATTATGCTATAAGTAGATTGTAAGGTGATATAATGGATAAAATAAATAAACTGAAATCTTGGATTAATGAATCTAAGAATATTGTAGTTTTTAGTGGCGCTGGTATGAGCTGTCCTTCTGGAATTCCTGATTTTCGTTCTAGCAATGGTATTTATTCAGAAAAATTTAAGAGTACCTTTAGACCAGAGGAGGTTATAAGCCATACGTTTTTTGTTAATTACCCAGAATTATTTTATGAGTTTTATTTTACTAAAATGGTTTATAAGGATGCCTTACCTAATTTAAGCCATAAATACTTTAAAAAGCTAGAGGCTACTAAAAATATTACGGTGGTAACACAAAACATTGATGGCTTAGATAAAAAAGCGGGTATTAAAAATGTTTATGAGATACATGGTACTATTTGGGAAAACTACTGTACAAAATGTCATAAATTTTATTCATTAGATGATATTGATCCAACTAAAGTAGTACCTCATTGTAGCTGTGGAGGCATAATTAAGCCTAATGTAGTTTTGTATGAGGAGGGCTTAGACAATAAGGTTATAAATGGAGCAATAAACGCAATAGCTAATGCGGATATGCTAATAGTTATAGGTACATCATTAATTGTTTATCCTGCGGCTTCATTTATTAATTATTATGATGGATGCAAGCTAGTTATTATTAATAAATCTAGTACCCCTGGAGATAATTTTGCTAATTTAGTTATTAATGATGATATTATTAATGTTATTAAGGAGCTCGAAAAATGAAAAATGGAATTGATTTAAGTGAAATTAGTGCTTTAGATAAGGAAAATTTATTGCCTCAT
>JAHHSV010000030.1 GCA_020025015.1 Anaeroplasmataceae bacterium | reverse complement strand
CAACTTTACAAAAATAAAATCCTAAATTTTGGGTTGTTAAATCCCAAATACGGGAATAATGTTTAATAGCTAATAAAATCTTAATAAAATCTTAATTTGACTTTTTGTAGGCCATCTCTTAATATATAATTATATATTATATATTTTAAGGAGATGGTTTTAATTTGGATTCAATTCCGATACAGCTGATTATTCAACTGGTTTTAATTTTTTTAAATGCGTTTTTTGCCGCAACAGAAATAGCAGTTCTATCATTAAATAAGCCAAAGCTTGAGGAAGATGCAAGTAAGGGTGATAAAACAGCTATTAGATTACTAAAGCTTACAAAGGCTCCGGCAGGCTTTTTATCAACTATTCAGGTTGGTATTACCTTGGCTGGTTTTTTAGGTAGTGCCTTTGCAGCGGATAATTTTGCCAAGCCTTTAGTTAATCTCATCTATAATGACTGGAGATTTACTAGTATTTCTCTTGGTACACTTAATACCCTTGCAGTTATCCTTATTACGATAATTTTATCGTATTTCACCTTGGTTTTAGGCGAATTAGTACCAAAAAGAATTGCAATGCAAAAGCCTTATGAGGTTGCAAAATTTACAAGCCCAATAGTTTATTGGCTTTCAATAATAATGAAGCCAGGTATTTGGCTACTTTCTATATCAACTAATCTATTTTTAAAATTATTTAGATTAAAGGTAGAGGCTGAAGAGGATAGAATAACTGAGGATGAAATTAGGCTTATGGTTAAGCTTGGCGAAAAGACTGGTACAGTTGAGAAGGTAGAGGGTGACTGGATTCAAAATGTTTTTGAGTTTAATGATAAAAAGGTTGTAGACCTAATGACACCACTTGATAAAACTGTTTTTATTGATGCTAAGGCTTCTCGCAAGGAAATAGAAGAGATAATTAGAATAAATAATTACTCACGCTATCCGGTCTATAAAAAAAATAAGACTGATATCATAGGTATTTTAAATGTTAAGGACTTTTTTATTCAAACGGATAAAAATCTTAATTCTATTTTAAGAGAGCCCTATATTGTTTCAGAAAAAACCCTTGCAGATGATTTATTTCATGCTATGCAAAGAAATAAGATGCCTCTTGCAATAATTGTAGATGATAAGGGCGTAGCTAAGGGAATTACAACAACAGAAGATTTATTAGAAGAAATTGTAGGTAATATCGTTGATGAGTACGATATGGTCTAATTGATTTAAAAATATAATTAAATTATTGATCAGCTTAAACGCTGGTCTTTTTAAATGGCTATTAGATTGTTAATTGTAAACGTTTTCGTATAAACGTGGATACGATTTATAGTTGTTATTTTATTTTAAAATAGTATAATATACTTACTAAAATTTTAAGTAAAAAAATAAATAATTAAGGAGGTATTGCTATGAAAATTAGAAGAATACTACAAGGATTATCGCTAATTTTATTTTCTTTATCCCTAGCTTCATGCACAAGTGGTGAAGGAAGCGAAATAGGTAAGGATTTAATAAAAAAAGATGTTAAATTAAATGTAATTAGCGATGAATATAAGGTTACAGATGATGTACTTACATCATATTTCTTTGAAAATGGTCATGTTCCTATGATTGGTATTAAGGAACTAGTTCAATCTTTAGATGGCTATTATGCCGCAAATGTTTTAGTGTCAGACATTGGTGATACAACGGCAAAATTTTCATGGAGCGATGGTAGTATGACTTACTACTTTAAGCTTGATGCTGTAGCTGACACAATTATAACAAATACAGAATCCTTCTTTGGCTTTGTTAATGCTCCTACCGGTATTAGCTATGATCGAAATTATAAGTACGCTGGTGGATTGGCTAGTGAGACTGAAGATATTGTTTATGAGCTAAAGCCATATGATTTTGATATTGTTATCAAGGATAAGGATGTATTGTTACCTTATACAGTTATTAACACCTTAGCTTTAAGCTCAAATATTGCCAATTTGTATTATAACGGTGAGGAATATAATCTATTTACAACCTATTTAGATTCCTTAGATGATTTTGATAAAACAAGAAATCCTAAGCTTTCTAAAACAACTCTACCTATTGATGTTTTAAAGGAACGTAATAACGGACTATATTTCATTATGGATTATTTTTATGGCTTAAAAAAGGTTAAGAAGATTGATAGCTTTAAGAATTTTATTCAAAATGATAAGGTGCTTAGTAATGCGTTTAATAGCAGAAGATATGGCGTAAGTGAAGAAGCATATGTAAAATTATTTATTACTGCCTTAGATGACCCACATACAAGCATAAGTGCAAGACCATATTATAGTGGCTTTGATAAATTTGATTCTGATAAAAATGTGATTCCTTACTATTACGAGGATTTAGGACCAAGACTTCAAAATATGCTGATGGTTAATGATGCTCTTTTAAAAAATTATTCTAAAACCTTTAACAATGAATATCAACCAGTTAGATATAGTGGAACTACAGCCTTCATTAAATTTGATGAATTTAAGGTAGGCTATGATGAAGAAATTTATGATGAGAACAAAAATTTAAGGCCTGATGCTTGGAAATATGATACATTCTACTTTATGAAGCATGCTTTAGATGAGGTTAGAAGTAAGGGTGATGTAAAGAATGTCGTTATTGATTTAACAACTAATGGTGGTGGAGTTTTAGCTGGCTGTATCAGTGCTTTAGGCTTTTTAACCGATGAGGATATTGTTTTGCCATCAACTAATACTCTTTCAGGCGTGAAAATTCTTGAGTCATATAAGGTTGATGCTAATGATGATGGTAGCTTTGATGATAAGGATGCATATTCAGAGTTCAAGTTCTATGTTTTGACCTCTAAATATACCTTTAGTGCAGCTAATTATTTTACATCAGTTTGTAAGGATATGGGAATAGCTACTATTATAAGCGAAGAAAATAGTGGCGGAGGAATGTGTGCTGTTAGTCAAACTGCCTTAATTGATGGTACTCCTATTAATTATAGCGGTTCATTTGCCTTAGCGAGTGCTAAAAAGGATAAGAATGGTGAATATCAGTTTAGTGAGATTGAAACAGGTATTGCCCCAGACATTAAATGCCCTTTTGATAAGTATTATGATTTAGCTTACCTAAATAAATTAATAAATTCTAAGTAAAAATAAAGGTCTTCAAATTGAAGGCCTTTTTATTGCGAAAAAAAACTAAGGTTAAAGCCTTAGTTTTTTAATATTAAATTACTTATGGTTTTTAACTGTTTCACCACTAGTTAAGTGTAGCTTTTCTAATTCCTTAACAATAGGACTTGAGAAGATACGAACATTTCTTTCAACGACAGAACCAGCTGGAATAACTAGACGTTTACCAATAACGTTAATACCAGAAGAAAGAACCTCAGGTCTCTCTTTATTAGGTGTATAGTCATCACCAGTACCAATAATTGAATCATTGCCGATAATAGTGTTTTTATCGATGATAGAATTTTCAACGTGAACATTTTCACCGATTTCAACATCATTTAGGATTACTGAGTTCTTAATTGTTGTACCCTTACCAACCTTAACACCTGGTGATAGAACTGAATGGTCAATTTCACCATAAATTTCACAACCATTTGATAGTAATGAGTTTTTAATACTTGCATCGTTACCAACTCTAACTGGAGGAAGATCTTCAGTACGAGTATAGATTTTCCAGTTTGTATCATATAAATCTAGCTTACAATTGGCATCACATAATTCTAGGTTAGTCTCTAGATAGGAATCGTAAGTACCAACATCCTTCCAGTAATCATAATATTCATAGGCATAAACCTTTTGTGATTTTATCATATCTGGAATAATATGATTACCAAAGTCTAAATCAGCAATATCCTCATGCTCTTCAATTGCTTTGATTAAGGCATCAGTAGAGAATACATAAATACCCATTGATGCTTTATTAGATTTAGGCTCCTTTGGTTTTTCAACGAATTTAGTTACTTGTAAATTCTCGTCAGTCTCCAAAACTCCAAAACGAGAAGCTTCCTCTATAGGAACAATTTTAGCGGCGATTGTACAATCAGCACCAGTTGCCTTATGCTGTTCAATCATCTTGCTATAGTCCATTTTATAGATGTGGTCACCCGATAGAATAAGAACGTATTTACCTTGAGCATAACGTTTAACAAATTCAAGATTCTTTCTAACCGCATCTGCAGTACCCATATACCATGAGTTTGAAGGTTGAAGTAGTGTGACAAATGAATTACGTCTATCTAGATCCCATGGCTCTCCTATTCCGATGTGTTCGTTAAGTGATAATGGTAAGTACTGAGTTAAGATACCAATTTTAGAAATACCAGAATTGCAGCAATTTGACAAAGCAAAGTCAATAATTCTAAATTTACCAGCAAATGGTACGGCTGGTTTACTACGAATTTCTGATAGTACATCTAATCTTGAACCTCTACCACCGGCTAAAATTAATGCTAATGTGTCCATTTTTTCCTCCCTGAATTAATTGTTTTCTCGTATAAACTTATATAATCCTTAGCAGAATTATCCCAACTATAATCTAATTCCATTGCGTGTTGAACAAGTAAGTTCCAAGCTGACTTATCTTTAAAGGTTTCAGTAGCAAGATACATAACTTCCTTTAAAGCTTCAACATTATAACCGCCAAAGCTAAAGCCCCAACCAGTTTGATTATATTTATTGTAAGGTTTAACAGTATCCTTTAAGCCACCAGTTTCTCTTACTAATGGTAAAGTACCATAACGCATAGCTATAAGCTGACCTAAACCACATGGTTCAAACTTAGATGGCATTAAGAAGATATCTGCACCGGCATAAATCTTTTGAGCCATACTATCGCTATAACCGATATAAGATTTAAAACGTTTTGGGTGCTTGAATTCCATATAACGGAAGAAGTCCTCATAAACCTTTTCGCCGCTTCCCATCAAAATAAATATTGCATCTGTATGCTCAATCATATCATCAATAATTGGCATTAAAATATCAATACCCTTTTGTTCAACTAAACGTGAAACTAAGCCAAAAACAGGTACATCCTTAAATGGAAGATTAAATTCCTTTAGTAAGGCCTTTTTATTTTTTAATTTGCCTTCCTTTACAGTTTTTATATTGTAGTTGGCAAATATATATTTATCTGTCTCTGGATTATATTTATTAACGTCAATACCATTTACAATACCATAGAAGTCATCACGTCTTAGCTCAAGAATGTTATTTAATTTATAGCTGTATTCAGGAGTTAATACTTCATATTTGTAAGAATTACTTACTGTTGTTACAAGGTTACTTTCCATAATTGCACATTTCATAAAGTTTATGCAGTTGTCATATTCTAATGAACTAGAATAAGGCATGAACATAATATTCATAATATCACGTGGGAAAATACCTTGATATTGGATATTGTGAATGCTAAATATTGTTTTAATTCTTCTAAACTCCATATAATAATTATAATTGTTCTTTAGAATATAAGGAATTAAACCAGTTTGCCAATCGTTACAATGAATTATATCAGGGAAGAAGTTGACAACCTTCATTGCCTCTAATACAGCGAAGCAATAAAACGCAAACCTTTCTCCATCATCTCCATAACCATACAATCCATCACGGTTGAAGTAGCGATCACTATCAATAAAATAGTAGTCGATACCTTCATATTCCTTATGGAATACACCTACATACTCATTGCGATCTGCAATTCTAACATAGGCATAACCACAATATTCGGCGTTATTTTGTTCTTTGATTTTTTTGTAGTATGGTAGCATTACTCTAACATCCACCCCATTTTTCTTTAGGGCCTTTGGTAAAGCACCTACTACATCAGCTAGACCTCCAGTTTTTATAAACGGAGTGCCTTCGCTAGCACATAATAGTACCTTCATTTTACACACCTCCACTAATATATATATTATACAATATGTAAAACGTTTTCACAAATACAAAAAGCAAATAAAATTAAAAAAATGTAAGCAACTTTCATTTTGCTTTAAATCCAAATAATTCTTTGGAAAATAATCTCAATTTTATTGAAAAGCGTATATTAAAATGGTATAATCGTTATTAGCAATTTATATCTTGATTAAGGAGATTATATATATGGCAGTAAGAAGTGTAAGAAGAGAAAAATTTAAATTTAAATGGACTAAGGAGCTTGTATTTTTAATTGTTGGCTTATTAGCAGTAATTATAACTACAATCGTATTAGCTTTACCTAATAAGGAAGACAAGTTCTTAGATAGATGGTCTGCAGCTCAATTACCTAGAGATGGTAAGATTAGTGAAATTAGTGAGTCGGCTTTATTAGATAAGCTTGGCAATGGAAGCTATGTGTTTGTTTTCTACGGTACCCCTGATGATGAAACATCAGTAACAAATATTAAAACTGTAGAAACTGCTGCGGAAAATTTTGAAGTAGACAATGTTTACTGGTTAGATGCAACAGAGGTTTTTAAAACTACAGATGAAATTAAGGGTACTCAAGATTTCAAAAATAAGATTGATGCTAGAGAAGAAGCTTTAGGCGGTGTTGATCTATTAAAGTATGGAACATTCTGGGTATATGATAAAGAAGGTAAACTTGTTTTAGATTCTACAACCTTTGATAATGGCGAAACATTTGTTCAAATAGTTACTAAGGGCTTTGGTGATTTCAAAGCTTTACCTAAGGAATAATAATTACTAATTGGGGAAGATGTTTTCATCTTCCTTTTATACTTTATAAGGAGAAAAAATATGATTAATGCAATTAAAAAAGAAATGAAAAAATTCCTAGAGGAATATTATAATAATGAGGTTTCATTAACAGTTGAAGAACCAAAGGATAGTAAGCTTGGAGATATTTCTATTCCTGTTTTCCCTATTTTAAAGGCAAAGCATTTACCATTACCTGCTGTTGTTGACACTGTTAAAACAGCTTTAGTTGAAAGATTTAAAATAATTAAAGAAATTTCTAATGTTGGTGGTTTCATTAACATTGTAATTAATAAGGAAGAATTATCATATAATGTAGTTAGTGAAATTAATAAAAAAGGAACTAACTATGGTCAAAGCGATTTGGGAAATGGCAAGATGGTAGTCTTAGATTATTCATCTCCTAATATTGCTAAAAGCTTTAGTATTGGTCACTTACGTTCAACAATTATTGGTAATTCTTTAAAGCTAATAAACCAAAAATGTGGTTATAGTACCTTCGCTATTAACTATTTAGGTGACTGGGGTACTCAATTTGGTAAAATGATTGTTGCCTATAAAAAATGGGGTAATAAGGAAGAAATTGCTAAGGACCCTATTAATAAAATGACTGAATTATATGTAAGATTCCACGATGAGGCTAAATTAAATCCAGAATTAGAGGATGAGGCTCGTGAAGCATTCCGTAAGTGTGAATTAGGTGAACCTGAATATTTAGATTTATGGAAATATATCCGTGAGGAATCTTTAAAGGAAAGTAAGCAAATTTACGATTTATTAGAGGTTAATTTTGACTCTTATAATGGTGAAGCCTTCTATAATGATAAGATGGATCCAGTAGTAGAGGAATTAGAAGAAAAAGGTCTATTAGTAGAAGATAATGGTGCTAAAATTGTTAGATTAGGTGATGATATGCCACCTGCATTAATTAAGCGTAGCGATGGTGGTTCATTATATATCACTCGTGATTTAGCTGCATTATTCTATCGTAAGAGTGAATATAAATTCGATAAGATTTTATATGTTGTAGGTAATGAACAAAAGCTACACTTCAAGCAAATTAAACGTGTAATTACCTTAATGGGCTATGATTTCCAAGATGAAATTGATCATGTAGGCTTCGGTTTATACTTAACTAATGGTAAAAAAATGTCAACTCGTCAGGGTGGTGTTGTAAAATTATATGATGTTTTACAAAAGGCTATTCAAATGGCTAAAATGCAAATTGAAGAGAAGAATAAGGATTTAGCTAATAAGGATGAAATTGCTCGCAAGGTTGGTATTGCAGCTGTAATGTTTGGTGATTTAAAGAATCATCGTGAATTAGATATTGAATTTGATCTAGAAAATTGTGTTAAATTTGAAGGACAAACTGGTCCTTATCTACAATATAGTAGTGTAAGAATTGCTTCAATTTTAAAGGATAAGACCTTTGATATTAATAATGTCGATAAAACATTATTTGATAAGCCTCATTATTTTGAATTAGTAAAGCAATTAAGTAATTTTAGAAGTGTAATTGAGCGTGCAGCTAATGAATCTGCTCCATCACACATCGCAAAATACTTATTAGGTCTTGCTCAAAGCTTTAATAAATTCTATAGCTTAGAAAAAATTAATTGTGAGGATGAAGCAGCTAGAAATACAAATTTTGCGCTTGCTAAGGCAATTAGAACTGTTCTTAACGAGGGCTTAAGATTATTAGGAATTCATTATTTAGACGAGATGTAAAATGACTAACAAAAAGAAAATTATTACTAATTCTATTTTATTATTGTCAATTTTAATATTTATAATCATTATGATTGTATCATTTGGGGATATTAAAAGCATAAGTGATACAGTTTTTACAGCCGATTATAGATACATTTTAGTAATGGTAGCGTTAATTATTGTTTACCTAATTATATGGCCTATATCACTAGTTTTATTGATTCGTGGGGGAAACAAGCAAATAGGTAGGAGGGATTCTTATTTAATTAGCTCTTCAGAGTTTTTCTTTAATGGTATCACCCCATTTAGCAGTGGTGGTCAACCATTTCAGGTTTATGCAATGAAGCAAAAAAATGTCAAAATTAGTGAATCTACTTCAATTTTGATGATGAATTTTCTTATTTATCAAATTCTTATTAATGTATTTTCAGCAATTGCAATTTCGTTATATTTCAATAGTATAACTAGAGATAATCCAGCCATAATTGGTATATCAATTTTTGGCTTTACTATGAATTTTTTAATGCTACTTTTATTGCTTGCATTAGCTTTAAGTAAAAAGGTTACTCAATGGATTCATAATTTTTTAGCGTGGCTTACAAAATTTAAAATTTTCCATTGGCTAGAAAATAAGATTGATAGCTTTGATGAATATGCAGATGAGGTTCATGGTGCATTTTTAGAAATTGGTGCTAAATGGAAGACTGTTTTAGTATCAACAATTTTAAAAATAATTGCTTTGGGAATTTATTATGCAATACCTTTCTTTGGCTTATTAGCTTTACATATTGAAATCAGCTACGAATATTTATTTTATGTAATGAGTATGACTTGCTTTGCGATGACAATGGTGGTTTGGATTCCAACACCAGGTGCATCAGGTGGTGCTGAATTTGCCTTTGCTGCAATCTTTGCTACCCTTGCTTTAAATAATGATATGGCTTTAAGCTTAATGCTAATATGGCGTTTCTTTAGCTATTATTTGATTATGATTTATGGATTTATCTGCTATTTACTATTCGAAAGGAGTAGGAAAAAGGATGAGAATAGGAATATTCACGGACACGTATTATCCACTGATTAGTGGAGTTGTTACATCTATCACAACCTTAGAGGAAGAATTAATAAGACGTGGCCATGAGGTTTATATTTTTACAACAGAACTTGATGAAAAGCTTAAAAACAAACCTAATATTTGCTATTTTAGTGGCGTAAAGGTTCCAACAGAAAAATTAAAATCCTTTAGGATCTCTTTTAGACTTCATAAAAAGGTTAAGGAAATAAAAAAATATAATTTAGATATTATACACATTCAAACTGAATTTTCTATGGCTCGTTTAGGAATATTAGCAGGTAAAAAATATCACATACCAGTTATTTATACCCTTCATACCTTGTATGAGGATTACTTACAATATATTTCACGTACAATTGATAAATTATTCCATAAGAAGCTTTTACACACCTTGGCTAGTGCTCTAATTGGTCCAATTAATAAGCAAGCAGCAATTAAGATTGTTCCTACTCGTAAGGTTTTACAGCATGTTTCTAAGTACTCTTTAAGTGGTGATATTAGAGTTGTACCAACTGGTTTGGACTTTAATAAATTTACAGATAAGAAGGTAAATAAAGAAGAGGTTAATGCTTTAAAAGCTGAGCTTGGTATTAATGAAGATGACTTTGTTTTCTTATCAATTGGCCGTGTTTCAGATGAAAAATCCTTAGATAAGGTTGTAAAGTCTTTTTCAAGTGTTAAGGATAAAAATGCAGTTTTAGTAATAATTGGTGATGGTCCAGCTTTACCTGAATTAAAAAAATATAGTAAATCATTAGGCCTTACTGATGATAATATTAAGTTTTTAGGCTTTATAGAATGGAAAAACATAGTTAAATACTACCAAATAGGTGATCTATTTGTTAATGCTTCTGTAACAGAAACTCAAGGCTTAACATATTTAGAATCAATTATTTGTGGAACCCCTTTATTATGTCAAAAGGATGAATGCTTAGATGATGTAATTTTAGAGGGTGTCAATGGTTTTTACTTTAATGGAGAACAAGGCTTAGAAAATAAAATGAATTATTTTTTAGAGCATAAGGAAGAAGCATATGCCTTAAAGGATAATACAATTAATAGTATTGAAAAATTTACTAAAGAGGCTTTTTCAACAGAAATTATCAATATTTACATTGATGCTATTGAAAAGTCAAAAATAAAAACACATAAATACATAACAGGATTAAAAAAACATAACAGGACTAAAAAACATAACAGGACTAAAAAAAACATAACAGGACTAAAAAATAACTTGAATTTTTGAATAAATTATGATATAAATTTTAGTGCTGTGCCGCTATGGCGGAATTGGTAGACGCAGCAGACTCAAAATCTGCCGCCCTTAAAAGCGTACCGGTTCGACTCCGGTTAGCGGCACCAAATAGAAAGCATAGGTTTGATACAAAGGTTATCAGACCTTTTTTTGTTTTTATATGGTAAAACGGCTTTTAATACCCCCCCTTTTTAGCCTTTTTGTGGGCTTTTAGGTTCATCAAGGCATAATTGCGCCAGCTGATTCTGATGTTTCAACACAGCGCAACGCTGAGGCTTTTACACGTTTATAGTTGGCTAGGGTGCTAAATCGTGTAGAGGGTGTTAAGACTTTTATATAAGCATTTTAGCAATGGTGCTAAATCGTTTAGGGTGCGACTTTTTGTCAAAAATCAATTACTCATTCGTGTAAAGGGCTGATAAAATCAATTAAAATTTGATATAACATAAAGAAAGATTATCGGAGAGGATGATGACAATGCTTGCAAAGGATAAGAGATTGCATTTTGAAAAGAAGAATCAAACAGTTAATGAATTCCTTAACTTAAAGATTAAAGGTAAATTAATTATAAACCCAAAATATCAAAGAGACTTCGTATACAACCAAACTCAATCATCAAGACTTAGTGAATCAGCTTTACTTTCAATTCCTGTTCCTACTATTTATTTATGTGAAGAGGAAAGCGGTAAGTTATCTGTCATTGATGGGCAACAAAGAATAGTGTCATTTTTAAAGTTTGTATCTAGCGAATATGCTCTTAATGGACTATCAGTTAGAGAAGAATTAAATGGACTTTATTATCAGGATTTAGATGATGAGGATCAAGAGAAGATTGATAGAACTGGCATCACAACTATTACTTTAGATAGAGATTCAGCTGGAGCTAAGTACGAGATTTTTGAAAGACTTAATAGAGGTGCAGTTTCATTAAGAGAGCAAGAATTACGTAACTGCGTTTATAGGGGCGAGTATAATTCTATGATTAATGATTTAGCAGAGAACAAAAATGTTAAGGTATTATTCAAAGCTAAGAATAGCAGAATGTCATTCCAAGAGAATATTTTGAGATTCTTTGCTTTGAAAAATTTCTCTATTTACAAGCCAAGCATGAAGTCATTTTTAAATAATTATATGAAGCAACATCAATTTGATGAAACTTCTAAGGTTGAAGCAGACAAGAAAAAGTTTGAAAGGACTCTAACTACAGTAAAAGAAATCTTAGGTGATAGTGCCTTTTCAACAGTTGATTATGACAAGGGCATAATTCTTAATAAGTTTAGTGGTACTTTCTATGACTCAATACTGGTAGCATTCGCTAATTTTGATAGAGAAAAGTTAAAACTAAGAGAAGATGCTATTAGACTCGCTATTGAAGATAAAAAACTACATGATGATGAATACCACAATGCTTGTTATGCAGCTACCGGTTCAAAAGATAGGGTTGTTAAAAGAATTATAATCATGAGTTATGGATGGTCTGAGTTTAGCGTAGTGCCTTGGGACTCGTAAAAATGAAACGCACATCCCTGCTTGGGAGAAAAGTAGCCTCGGTTGACCTAAGAAAATATTAATCTCTATCACATAAGAGGCTTTTTTAGTTTGCTAAAAATTTTGTTATGAAGGTATTTTGGAATATCTATAATTTTGATGTGCTCAATACTAAATAAGGTATCTAGTTGAAATACGAGTGAGGGTAGAGTAAAATAAAAATAGAAAGAAAGGGATATGACAATGAAATTAAGAAAATTATGGTTGTACATCTAATAATTGTGTAGATGTTGACTACATTTTGCAAAATATCAGCACTTCTAGAGTTGAAGTTATAAATGAAAAAATCGAAATTTATGGAAATCATGAGATGTCTGATAACGAATTTAGAAACTTAGTAATTAATGGAAGTTGTAAAATTTATCTTATATACAGAACAAACCGTCAAATTGATTTGCCGTATGATGCCTTATTAAAAATAAAAACTCAAGATAAAACATATTCTTATGAATTTATTGAGAAAGAAAAAATCGATTCAATAAATTTATTGAATGGCATCAGTTCTTTTATTGAGAAATATGCTAAAATCATTAATAATAGTGGGTGTTATGAATTAGAAAATAATGCACCTATGGTATTGACTGCTTCTACACCGACTACCTTTATTGATTGTGTGGTAGAAAAAGAGTATGTAATGAGATTCGGGGATAAGGGGTATATTGTTTATCATATAGCTGTTTCTAGATATACAGTAGATTCAAAATGTATTATTTTTATTGTAACAGTTAATAATGCTTTTGTACCTGGAATAGTGGCAAAAAATAATAACGAGACTGGATATGATACATACAAAAATCAAGAAGGTTATGTTCATATGACCGTGGAACAAGCATATGATGCTAATGAGGAGTATTACTATGGTAGAAGGTGGGGGAATGTTCCTTATAAAAAGGACTATTGGCCTGTAAACGATCCTGGTGTTGTTACAATTTCATCTTCAATTCAAGCAGGAGTTAATTTAGGATATTCTTTTGAAAATGGCTTTAGTTTAGATAATATAAGTGTTTCTCAAAATAAAAATATCGGTGCTAATATTTCATTTGGATATTCAAAATCAATAACTAGAAGTGAGCCAGCATTATCTGTTCAGGTGAATTCATCTAATACAAATATTTGCGAATGGTATTATACTTATGCTAAGGATACATCGGAAACTAATCATTTAAGTACAAATTATATGTTTGAAATTAGCAATTCTCGTAATGGAATGTTTATTGGTGACTTTAGGCTTAAATTAGATTATAAGTTTGTAGTCGATAAAGGATGGTTATGGCAATCACAAACTCAAACAGGCAGTGCTGATTTAATTGTTCGTGCTGGTGAACTTCAAGAAATTTATGAATTTTGTTCTGGAATGATTTAATATCCACAATAAAATATAGAATAGGAGGATAATAAAATATGAAGAATATAATGGAAATATTTTTAAAGATGGTTTACCCATCACTTATTGCTTTATGTATATTTGCTTTTACTAGTGCATTTGTCGAGGGAGATATGTTGGAACCATTACAATTAATTTCTGCAATATTATCTTTAATTTTTGGATTAGTATTTATAATTGGTTTTATCATGAAAATTATATATAGTTTAAAAGAAAATAAGGAAAACAATTAATTTGATCTATGTGTTTTTATTTTAAACCTATAAAGTTCTGATAAATATAGATAGGGATAAAGGTTGGAGTTTAGACAGTTCTTTTGAAAAATCGGTGTGTCATTGAAATGGCACACCTTTTTTATGAAAGCTCAATTAATTATTATTTTTTATTTTTTGTTCTTTTCAAGATAAGTGCTGATAATAGTACCAAACTTGAAAAGAATATGATATAATTCATTTGCCAAATCAAACTACATATGTACAGAACAATAATTCATTGAGGATGGTATTTTTAACCAACCAGTTTTATAGTTTGATTTGGCGATTACTCTGTACAAAACTGGTTGGCTAAGGATATCATTTTTTGTTTTTATGAACTATGAATCCCTTATACAACTAGTTGATTCTTTATTTATTGGCGAAATTAATATATTAAAGACGCTCTTGCCTACTAACGAAGATTCAAACTCAATAAACAAGCTGATAGAACGAGACCGTGGCATTCGTTGTCCTAACTGTAAAGGAACAAATATTGTTAAGAATGGGTTTAAGAACGGTAGACAAAGATTCAAATGTAAATCTTGTAATATATATTTCTCAGTAAATACTAATTCTATTTTATATAAAACCAATAAAAAATATTCTACATGGATCAAATTTATTCAATGCGAATTACTTGGGCTTACTCTATTAGAAGAAAAGTATGAATGTGATATATCACAAACAACCGCCTTCAATTGGAGACAAAAGTTATACCATGCAATATCAGAAGTCAGTGAAAAAGTCCGATTAAATGGGGAAATTTACATCCATCAATTTAAAGGGTACTAAGACTGATAAGATGCCTAGATATTCTAAAAGAAGGACTTCGTCTACATATAGAGGAATATCAAATCATAAGGTATGTATTCTATGTGCAGTAGATGATTCTGATAATATGGTATTCAAAATTGTAGGTATCGGTAGAGAAAACACAGTTATGCTAGAAAGTTTTTCTAAATATATAGGAAAGCCAACCACTATAGTATGTGATATGAATCACTCACTAGTTACATTCGCTAAGAAATATAAAGATGTTAATGTAGAATTAGTTAAGTCAGAAACATATGCAAATGATAATGGATATAGCTTATCTGAAATAAACAAACTCCATGCAGAACTTGAATCAGACTTAACAAAACGTAAAGGTGTATCACTTAGACACCTTCAGGGCTATCTTGATATGTTTTGGTTTAAGAAAATGTTAACCTATACCATAGAATATAAGGATAGGCCCAGTGAATTATTTAATAAATCTATATCTCAATATACAAAGCTGTATATTAAAGATATATTTTTAAAAGCTATGCCCATTGATTTAATAGAGACTTATTCATACTTTAAAGATAAGCCAAAAGATTAAATATCAGCACTTATTTTGAAAAGAACAATTTTAAAAAATAATATTTAATTTTTGAATTTTAGATACTAATGAAAAGAAAATAGTATATTTTTTATAGCTTTTAAATAGCATTATTAGAATTTATTTATAATTGAATTTATTTTTATTGCATCAAGGTTTTTCCTATGCTAAAATTTTTTAGCATTAGTAAAGAAGAGGTGGATTTATGAAAAGACGTTCAATATTAATTTTAATAATGCTTTTTGTTTTTTCTTTTTGTACAAGCTTTACAAATATTAATAGGGAAGCTACTTCAACTAACGTTTATTATAGTGATGTTACAGATATCATCGGACCACGTCCACCTTCAGGAGGAGATGAGGATTTAGGTGAGCCTATTGTAGTTCCTGATGCTAAGGATTTACAGGCAAATTACCAGTTCAAAAAATATGATCCTCATTATCCTAAAATAAATCAGTATGGTAATCCTAGTGATAGTGTTCATTATACATTAAGAGTTCCAAGCTTGAAGGATCGTTTAACCTTTTCCCGTAGCTCTAAAAATAAATTAATTGGCTCATTATATGCACCAGGTGTTACCTCTTCAACAGGAACTAGAGATGCGACTAAGCGTTGGGGCAAGGATTATGGTAATGCGGATGGTGCTCTATGCTTTGCTGCCTCAAGCTCTAATTTAATTTCTTGGTACTTAGATAGATATAAAATGCTAAATCCTGATGATCCTATTTATTATGAATCAAATCCAGAAAAGATTTTTGATAAATTTAGGAGAGGCTGGGATCCTACAATTGGTGGTGATTCTAAAGAAGCTCTAAGCTGGTACTTTACTGGCGGTTTTCCTAGTGGTAATGATACACCAAATTCTGGTCAACCGATTAATCCTAACGAAAAGGGTGGTTATTTAAAAGGTAAAATCCCTAACAATACTAGTGAAAGATGGATTGAGGTATCATTCGATTGGAGGCATGATGAGTTTTTCTCAGTGTTTGGAGGAGCTAAATTCAACCCATCTCATCCTAATCAGCCTCATGATAACGGCTATCCATATTTAGAAGAAACCCATGGTAATAGTACTTGGGGAGCATTTAAGGATTATGAAAGCTTCTCTGAATATATTGTTAGACAATTACACTATGGTCCTGCAGCATTTTCTGTGCTTAAGGAAACTGGTAATATGGGTCACTCAATAACCTTATGGGGTGCTGATTATGAGGTTGAAACAGGTTTAGTTACCAAGCTTCATTTTACAGATTCTGATGACTCTAGAGGTAGATTTACAGTTGATGTAGCTAGAGGTGATAACAACCAGGGTGTTAAATTGCTAAACTACTACTATACATCTCCACTTGGTCAGTCTGAAAAATATACCCGTGCTAGAGATTCAGTAATGCTATATGCTCCAGATGTTGTAGTGAAGTCTGAGCTAATTAAAAGCATAACAAGTGATCAAAGCAATATGAATGTTACAAATGGTGAAGGAAGAATTAAGCTTAAAGCCGTTACTGATGCGGGTAAAACCTTAGACTATATTCCTGAATCAAATGTAGTAGTTAAGGATGGATCTGGAACAATTATTTCACCTGATAGGCTTGAAGCCTTCATTGATGAAGCAACTAATGAATTGGTGGTAAGGCTTTTGGATAATAGCCTTAAAAATGGTAATTACACATTTTTGCTAGAAGATATTGCGTCTAAAAAGGTACATTCTTTAAAGCTAAATATTGAAAATTCAACTATAGAAGAAATATCTTCATATACATTAACATTTAATCCTAATGGTGGTATAGGTGATCCATTAATTCAAAAAATCAATAAAGATTCTAAAGAGCCTTTATTAAAAAACACCTATAAAAAGCTGGGCTATAAATTTGGTGGCTGGGCTAACACAATATCAGGAGAAGCTGTTTTTAAGGATGAAGAGCTAGTAGAAAATTTAGTTTTAGAAAATGGAGCTAATTTGAACCTCTACGCTGTATGGATACCAATTACCTATATGATTAAATACAATTCTAATGGAGGAATAGGTGATATTTCTAATCAAACCATAGCTTATGATACAAGTTTTAAGCTAAGCTTAAATACGTTTACTAAGACTGGCTATAGCTTTGCAGGTTGGTCAACATCAAGTACTGGAGATGTAATATATACTGATAATGCTGATGTTAAAAATCTAAGCAGTAGAGATGGAGAAGTTATAAATTTATATGCAGTGTGGAAACCAATTACCTATATGATTAAATATCACTCAAATGGAGGAATAGGTGATATTTCTAATCAAACCATAGCTTATGATACAAGTTTTA
>JAHHSV010000003.1 GCA_020025015.1 Anaeroplasmataceae bacterium | reverse complement strand
AAGGGGCTGTGAAAAAACCTAGTTTTTGAAATTAGGGGCTTCACAGTCCTTTTTTTCGTGTTATAGCATCAAAAAAGCCATCTAGAAGCAAATCCAGACGGCAATTATGGTAAAATAAAGATGACCGCAATATTTTACATGAAATATTATAGCATAAGACAAGCCTTTATGATACCTTCCTTCACTATAAACGATAGCAAAGTTGAGGAATTGCATTATTCTTTTGAATTTAAGTCTTCATCTGACAATAGTGTTTTGACATATGCCGCAGCCAGAGGTTCTAAAGAACAGAAATCAATGCACCGTCTGGATACCGTATCATCGGGAAACCTTCTTTTTTTCTCATAAAGCTTTCTTGCTTTTGCGTCAAGTCCCAGTTTGTTAATCTGTACTAATTCTTTTGTCAGTAAGTCAATATATTGGCTCTTTTCCTGTAAGGATTTAAAAGTACGATGCTTGTCAATGTCCTTGTATTCTAAGTTCTTAATTAAAGATTTATGGATTGGGAACATATAATTCAAATTCACTACCGCAACCAATCTATCCGGATTCATGGGATTACGGTCTGGAATAAAAATTTTGATAAAATCTAGAGTGTTTTTCAATTGAGCATGGCGAGGCTGTGCATGGGATATTTGTGTAACATATGCCAGATCTCCAATCTCAAATAACACGCCGAAAAAAGGCTTATACTTATCTGTACCATAGTCGGAAAAAGGTATTCTATGCTCTTTTTTCCGAAGGTAGTCTAAGTATTTTTCATCCAAAATAATCCAATTTTGCATTTTTCTCTCCTATAAATAACGGCTACATCGAAACCGATGTAGCCATTAATACGATTTTGGTAGGCTTCGTAACCTCTATTAACATGATTTTGATGGGCTTCATAACCACTATTAACACGATTTTGGTAGGCTTCGTAACCTCATCTTTATTATATGCAAGAAGCTCTTAATTGTCAACTCTTTTTCCAGCCAAATAATTTATTGTATGATTATCTTTTGATAATTTCTTATTAGTTATCTTTTGATTATTTCCCGATGATGACAAAGGGGTTTAGGGGAAATGTGTTCCCCTAGTACTTCCATTTTTTAGAAGGGAAATCTGTGTTTAAATATTGGATGCCATCCGTTAATTTAGAACCCGAAAAACGAAAAAAGCCTAGCGCAAAAAGGTTAAACAAAAAAGCTTCCAGAGTTAAAACTAAGAGTATTAACCAAGAAGCAAAAAGTAAATATAAATATTAAAAAAAGGACTGTGAAATCCCTAATTTCAAAAACTAGGTTTTTTCACAGCCCCCCTTATCTTTAATTATTTATTTTTTTTAGCATTGATTGCAGCTTGAGCAGCAGCTAATCTAGCAACTGGAATACGATATGGTGAGCAAGATACATAGTCTAAACCAGTATTATGGTAGAATTCAATTGATTTTGGATCGCCACCAGTTTCACCACATACACCAACGTGTAAATTCTTGTTAGCACCCTTACCTAAACGAGTAGCTAATTCAACTAATTTACCAACACCAGCCTCATCAACCTGTTGGAATGGGTCGAATTCAAATAGCTTATGTTCATAATAGTAAGGTAAGAACTTAGTTGAGTCATCACGAGATAAGCCTAATGTCATTTGAGTTAAGTCATTAGTACCAAAGCTGAAGAATTCAGCTTCCTTAGCGATTTGATCAGCTAATAAGCAAGCACGTGGAATTTCAATCATTGTACCAACATGATATTTAACATTAGATTTAGCAGCCTTGATTTCAGTATCACAGGCTTCCTTAATGATATTCTTAACTAAAACGAATTCCTTAGGTTCAATTACAAATGGAACCATGATTTCAGGCTCTACAGCCTTACCAGAATCCTTAGAAGCACGGATTGCTGCACGAATGATAGCAGTAGCTTGCATACGAGCAATTTCAGGATATGCAACACATAATCTATCACCACGGAAGCCCATCATTGGGTTGAATTCCTTGCTTTCCTCAATCTTAGCGTGAACCTCATCTAATGAGTAATGTAAAGCTTCAGCAATTGCTTTAATTTGCTCTTCCTCATGAGGTAAGAATTCATGTAAAGGTGGATCTAATAAACGGATATTAACGCTTCGTTGACCCATTTCCATGAATAAGCCATAGAAGTCTTCCTCTTGAATTGGTAATAATTCAGCTAAAGCAGCTTCTCTTGTAGCTTGCTCCTTAGCGATAATCATTTTACGCATTGAGAAGATTCTATCCTCACCGAAGAACATATGCTCTGTACGGCATAGACCAATACCCTCAGCACCAAATCTTAAAGCTGTTTGAGCATCCTTAGGGCTATCAGCATTTGTACGGATACCTAAGGTTCTATATTTATCAGCCCAGTCCATTAATCTTTGGAAGTTACCTGATAAATCAGCAGGAATCATAGGTAGAGTTCCTAAATAAATCTTACCAGTAGAACCATTTACAGAAACAACTGTATCTGGACCATAGACCTGACCATTTAAGGTTAATGTACGAGTGTCTTCATTAATGTTACAATCGCCACAGCCTGTTACACAGCATTTACCCATACCACGAGCAACTACGGCCGCATGGCTTGTCATACCACCACGTTGAGTAATGATAGCTTCAGCAGATACCATACCAATGATATCCTCAGGACTAGTTTCAGCACGAACTAGAACTACCTTTTCACCCTTATCTTTTCTAGCCTTAGCTTCCTCAGCTGAGAATGCTAAGTAGCCGATACCAGCACCAGGAGAAGCAGGGTTACCTGTAGTTAAAGGTGTAGCCTTCTTTAAAGCGGCAGGCTCGAAGGTTGGATGTAATAAATCATTTAAAGATTTAGCATCAATTCTTGTAACTGCCTCTTGCTCTGTAATTAAGCCTTCATCAACTAAATCACAAGCAATCTTTAAAGCAGCGGCAGCAGTACGCTTACCATTACGAGTTTGTAAGAAGTATAATTTACCGTCCTCAACAGTAAATTCCATATCCTGCATATCACGATAATGATTTTCAAGCTTTGCTGCAGTTTCAACGAATTGCTTATAGATTTCTGGTTGTTGTTTCTTTAATTCATCGATATGTAATGGTGTACGAATACCAGCAACAACGTCTTCACCTTGAGCGTTTACTAAGTATTCAGCGAAAATTTGTTTTTCACCAGTACCAGGGTTACGAGAAAAACCAACACCTGTACCTGATTTATCACCCTTATTTCCAAATACCATTGATTGTACGTTTACAGCAGTACCCCATTCATAAGGAATACCATTCATCCTTCTGTAAACCTGAGCACGTTCATTATCCCATGAACGGAATACAGCACCAATAGCCTCAATTAATTGAGTCCAAGGGTCGGTTGGGAAAGGCTCACCTGTATTTTCTAAATACCAAGCCTTATATTTCTTGATTAATTCTTTAAGCTCCTCAGCAGGAACCTCATAGTCCATCTTGTAGCCCTTTTCAGCCTTAAGATCATCTAGCATTTGGTCCATTTCCTTGCGAGAAAAGCCCTTTGCGATGTTTGTAAACATAAGAATAAATCTTCTATAAGAATCGTATGCAAATCTTGGGTTACCAGTCTCTTTTGCTAGTACCTCTACGGTTTCATCATTTAAACCTAAGTTTAAGATAGTATCCATCATACCAGGCATTGATACTCTTGCACCTGAACGAACTGATACTAATAGTGGATTTTCCTTACCACCTAATTTTTTGCCAGTGATCTTTTCAAGCTCAGCTAGCTTTGTTTTGATTTGTCCAATAATTTCATCAGAAATTTTTTTGTTTTGCTTGTAGTAATCAACACAAGCCTCTGTTGTAATAGTAAAGCCTTGAGGAATTAAAATGCCGATACTAGCCATTTCTGCTAAACCAGCACCTTTTCCGCCTAATAGTTCTTTGCCTAAGCCATGAGCTTCACTAAACAAATAAACATATTTGTTAGACATTTTTATTCACTCCTTTTTTTCTTACGCTTATTATACCACCTTATAATTAAAAGTGAAAGCCCTTTGATATTAAAAATGAAAGCCTTTACTTTTTTTATAATTTAAACCTTAAAACTCTAAAAAAATTGGTAATAAAACTATAAAAAATGTCGTTTTTTACTCATTTATGGTATAATTACAGCATAAGTGCTTATAGTTTAATGGATAGAATATGGCCCTCCGAAGGCTATGGTGCAGGTTCGATTCCTACTGAGCACGCCAATGATAAAGTATAGGTTTAATACGATATAAGTGTTAAGCCTTTTTTATATAGTAAATTTAATTTTTTTCTTAACCTATCTATAATTTACATGCAGTGGTAAAAGAATTAGAAGAGGACAATATAGAACCAAGCCTGAAAAATTGTTTATGCCAATATAAATGCAGCGTTTAATATCTTGGTAAAATATACTAATCTGAACCTAAATTCGGTTAGATATAAGGGCCTGACAACAGGCTTAAGAGAGAGTAATTCGCTAAGAGTATACACATAGATGGGAAAACATGAAATATACCTTTGATGTTAGTATTAACTTGGTGTGAGATATGCCATTGATTGTAAAAATAATCTAACTTAGCTAGATTGGGGAAAATTTATTTCCCCTGTTGTTCTAATTGGGCTTCTAATAAATTTTAGATTGGTATTAGGAAATAATCCATTCCTTTTGTTCCGTAGTTAGACTTGTTCCTTTAATTGATTTAGAGAAAATATAGCCATCGTTTGCCTCAATTACGGCACTATATATGTTTCTGGCACAGTTTAAGCCCTTGTCAGCCACCTGTATAACTCTACCAGTCACATTATTTCTAGCCTTCATGTCCTCTACACGATTTCTTAAAAATGGCTTTTCACTTTGATTACCTGGAAAGAACTCTGTATCAATAGGTATTTGGTCAGCATCAAGCATAAGCGCTTGAGAAAGAAGTGGTTCCTTACGATTTTCCTTGCTAGGACCCTTACGTAGAAAATCATTTTCCTCATCTATCTCAAAATAATAATTTGTACAATCAAAATAAACCTTTTCTAAATTTCTTTTATATTCATTGGATATTAACATATTAAATTACTTGTTTTAGCATATTAATTTTTTAAAATGCTAGTCTTCAATATGATGACTTTATAAAAATATAACAAATGATAATTTTAAATTAATATTAGCCTAATTAAATTTATCACCACCCAAATATATTATGATAAAAAGAACAATCTATGATAAAATTTTAAATAGTATTAATAATAGACCCATTACATTAATTACTGGAGCTAGACAAGTTGGGAAAAGTACGCTATGTCATCAGTTAGTAAAAGATTTACAATTTAATTATGTTTCATTAGATGATATCTATAATAGAGGTTTGGCAATTAAAGATCCTGAGATGTTTCTGCAGCTTAATCCATGTCCATTAATAATAGATGAGGTTCAATACGCTCCTAATTTATTTGATCGAATCGAAGCTATAGTTAATAAGCAAAAATTTGAGACTGGAAATAATTATGGAATGTTTGTTTTAACAGGAAGTGAAGTTTATAAACTAATGGAAGGGGTTACCCAATCAATGGCAGGTCGTGTATCCATTATAAATATGTCACCACTTAGTGTAAGTGAAATAAATAATGTTTATGAAGAGCCGTTTGAGTTGGATATTTTAAAGAAATCTGAAAGAGTCAAAAAATATAAGATCCACGCTAATAAGCTATATGAGTATATAGTAAATGGAATGTATCCAGAATTATATGATAATCATAATTTAGACAAAAATGAATTCTATTCAAACTATGTAGATACTTATATCAATAGAGATGTAACAAATATTATAAATATATCTGATAAATTGAAATTTCAAAATTTTATGGAAATTCTAGCATCATTAACTGGTGAACAACTTGTTTATGATACTGTTGCTAAAGCATGTGGTGTAACTATTCCTACAATAAAATCATGGATTAGCGTTTTAGTAGCAGGAGATATAATTTATTTGCTTGAATCATATAACGAAATGTCAGCAATTAAAAGAGTTAGTAGGAAGTGTAAGATTTATTTTAAAGATACTGGTTTAGCATGTTATCTGGCAAAATTAAATGACCCAGAAATATTAAAAAGATCAAGATTTGCCGGAAACTTTGTTGAAACATATATTATAAATGAAATTATGAAATCTTATTTAAATAATAATGTTAAACCTAATTTTTATTATTATAGGGATAATGATCAAAAGGAAATAGATCTCGTTATTTTGGATAAGGGGAAAATAAATTTTATAGAATGTAAATCCGGTACTAAATTTAATTCATTAGATATAAAAGCATTTAATACATTAGAAGCTAAAACTAAATATGAAATAGGTGGAAAATGTATTATTTGTAATACTGAGGGGATTTATAAAATAGATGACACCTTTGTTTTGCCGATAACAGCTATTTAGATTTTTGGACTGTAATAAATTTTTATTATCATGGCAAATAATTTAGTTTAAACTTGTGAAAATAAGCTTTCTTTAATTAAAACAGTTAATTAATATTGAAATCAAGAAAATTTGTTGAAGAGAATATTTAAAAATTTTTATAATAAGTTTAATATTATTACTAGCTGTAACGACATTGAACAAGCAAAAGAAAATATTGTTAATAATACAAGCTTATCTCGTTTACTTGAATTAAACTCTGATGATTTTGGATATGCTTGCGGAATAAAAAAATAAATTACATAAATTCTTAATAAAATAGGGGTATGCACAATTTAATGATTATTAGGCTCCATTCAAAAAGTAGCCTAAAAATATCCCTTTAAAAGGTCTGGCACATAGTGGGAAATACAGTTGTTAGGTCTTTTTTCCATCTCTTGAGAGGCTTGTGAGGTAGAAGCCCTGCACCTGCATTTTACGGCATTTGTATCACTTTGATAGAGCACACATAAATTGTAATTTAGGAAGAGTAAATAAGCTCTTTCTTTTTTTGCTTTTATGTTATATTTACTAAACAGAATTTTGTTATTGCTATAATATATAGGTAGTATTATTGAAAATGAAGGTTAGTTTCTAGAAATTATAAATCTTCTATGATATAATTTTAAAAGGTGATTTTAATGGTTTTTAAATGTAGTAAAGGTTATTATGAATTAGTTAAAAATTTTAAAGAAGCTTTTGACTTAAATGTCTTTGAGGAAGCTTATATTGAAGAATGCTTTGATAGATACCCTTATGTAGTTGGTGATCTAAGTGATGGCTTATTGAGATTGAAAGGCTTCAATGCAGATAATAAGAGTCCTAATTTCTTTAAAAATATTGATAGATATATTACTGAATCATGTGCCTTTGAGGCGCCATATTTTATTTTGAAAAGAATTCATAATGATGAAGAATATAATAGATTAGAAAGCAAAAGCACCCCAACTGATTTAGGACCTGAAATAAATCATATTGTAATTCAAAAGGAAAACTTCGATAAGGAAAGCTTAGTATTAGAATCTAATCCAGCTAAGAAGCCTAACATTATCCTAGATATGAATAGAATAAACTCTATTCCAAAAGGAAGCCTACCTGGTGATGTTAAGGATGTTGAAGAGGTTGAGGAAAAAACTACAACAACCGTTTCGGCTAGTGCTGGCTTTGTTCCACCAAAAAGAAATAATAACAATAATCCTAATCGTAATAATAAAAATAACAAGAATAATAATAAACGTAATAAACCAAATCAAGCTAGGAGGAAGGAACAATAATGAGAGATGTAAAGGATATTGAGGCAGATATCATTAGAGTTTTAAATAGAATTAGACCATATTTAAATAGTGAGGGTGGAGATTTACTATACCTTGGCTTTGAAGATGGTATTGTATATGTTAGAATGATGGGCGCTTGTATGGGTTGCTCTTCACTTGACTATACCCTAAAGGATGGAATTGAGGCTTTACTACTTGAAACTGTCCCTGAGGTTATAGAGGTACAAAACGTTGACGATGAGGAAGAAAGCTAATGATTTATACAAATGACGCATATGAGACCATACGAGAAATAATCGGTGATAGAACAATTCAAGTTTTAGTTATGGCCTTGATTTCAATGACATTTTGTCAATTGACTAAATTTGTTTATTTTTCAATTAAACAACATAAGCTAGCCTGGGGAGCCTTAATGACTACTGGTGGAATGCCATCAAGCCATACGGCTTCTGTTATAACTCTTACAGTTTTAATTGGAATGTTTCAAATTAAGGATGAGGGAGCTTTAGATTATAGCTTTGCTGTTTCCTTAGTTTTTGCAATAATTGTTATTCATGATGCGATGGGTATTCGTTTTGAGGCCTCAAAGCATGCTAAAATTTTAAACAAATTAGTTGATGATGAGGATATTGAAACAAAGAGAAATTTAGGCTTTGGTAAGCAAGGAAAATTAAATGAGCTTTTAGGTCATAAGGGCTTTGAGGTTCTAGGTGGTATAATTGTTGGTACGATTATTGCCATCATTGGATATTTTATATTTTAGGTAATAAGGCTCACGTTTAGGTGAGCCTTATTTGATATATAAAGGTAAAAAAACAGGGGTTAAGGTCATAATTTCAAGGAAAATGTTGCTTATCTTTGGTAGTAAAAACGTTTTTATAGGTTTATGAGACAAAATAAAAACGCTTTCCTTTTTATATTCATATTGAATAAGGTATAATTAACTTGTAAAAAAACTTTTTTAAAATATATGGAGGAAAATATGGAAGAAAAGATTTTGTCTGCTCAAGAAGAAGTAGATTTATTAGTTAACAAAGCTTTAAAGGCTTTAGATGAATATGCTTCATACACTCAAGAACAAATTGATTACATCGTTGCAAAGTGTAGTGTTGCTGCACTAGATCAACATGGTGTATTAGCAAAGGCTGCTGTCGAAGAAACTGGTCGTGGTGTATTTGAAGATAAGGCTACTAAAAACTTATTTGCTTGTGAGTATGTAACTCATAATATGAAGAGATTAAAAACCGTTGGTATCATTAAACAAGATGATGTAACAGGTTTAACTGAAATTGCTGAGCCAGTTGGTGTAGTTGCTGGTGTAACTCCAGTTACAAATCCAACTTCAACTGCAATTTTTAAATCATTAATTTGCTTAAAGACCAGAAACCCAATTATTTTTGGTTTCCATCCAAATGCTCAAAATTCTAGTGCTATGGCTGCTAAGGTTGTTTATGATGCTGCAGTAGCTGCTGGTGCTCCTAAGAACTGTATTCAATGGATTGAGCATCCTTCAATGGAAGCAACTAGTGCTTTAATGAACCATCCAGGTGTATCAACAATTTTAGCAACTGGTGGTAATGCAATGGTTAAGGCTGCTTATTCTTGTGGTAAGCCTGCTTTAGGTGTAGGTGCAGGTAACGTTCCTGCATATTTTGAAAAATCATGTAATTTACGTCAAGCTGTAAATGACGTTGTTATGTCAAAGTCTTTCGATAATGGTATGGTTTGTGCTTCTGAGCAAGCTGTAATTATTGATGAAGAAATTTATGATGCAGCAATCGCTGAATTCAAGAAATTTGGTGTTCATTTCGCAACTAAGGATGAAAAGAAGAAATTAGAGAAGTTCATGTTTGGTGTTGAGAAGAAGGAAGATAAGCCATTAGCTAAGCTTAACCCTACAATCGTTGGTAAGGCTGCAAGCTGGATTGCTGAGCAAGCTGGCTTCACAGTTGATCCTAAGACTCCAATTATCGCAGTTGAATGCCAAAAGGTTGGCGTTGATGAACCATTAACTAGAGAAAAATTATCTCCAGTATTAGCTGTAATTAAGGTTCATTCTACTGAAGAGGGTATCAATGCAGCAAAGCAAATGGTTGAATTCAATGGTTTAGGCCATAGTGCTGCTATTCATACTGCAAGCCAAGAATTAGCTGATCACTTCGGTCATGTAATTCCTGCTATTCGTATTATTTGGAACTCACCTTCTACATTTGGTGGTATCGGTAACGTTTATAACTCATTCATTCCATCATTAACACTAGGTTGTGGTTCTTATGGTCATAACTCAGTTGCTGGTAACGTTAGTGCTATCAACTTATTAAATATTAAGAAAGTAGGTCGTAGAAGAAACAACATGCAATGGTTTAAGATTCCATCAAAGATTTATTTTGAAAGAGACGCTATCGAATACTTACATCAAATGAAGGAAATGAACAAGGTAATGATTATTACTGACCGTTCAATGGTTGATTTAGGCTTCGTTAGAAAGGTTACAGATCAATTAGAATTACGTTCACCAAAGGTTCCATATTCTATTTTCTGTGATGTTGAACCAGATCCATCAATTCAAACAGTTCAAAAGGGTGTTGAATTAATGCGTAGCTTCGCTCCTGATACAATCATCGCCTTAGGTGGTGGTTCTTCAATGGATGCTGCTAAGGGTATGTGGTTATTCTATGAACAACCTGATGTAAACTTCAACGATTTAAAGCAAAAGTTTATGGATATTCGTAAACGTGCTTTCCAATATCCTGAATTAGGTCATAAGGCTAAATTAGTATGTATTCCTACTACATCTGGTACAGGTTCAGAGGTTACTCCATTTGCCGTTATCACTGATAAGGTAGAGAACAAGAAGTACCCATTAACTGACTACAGCTTAACTCCAACAGTAGCTATTCTAGACCCAGTTTTAACTTATAATTTACCTAAGTCAATTACTGCGGATACAGGTATGGATGTTTTAACTCATGCTACTGAAGCATACGTTTCAACATTAGCTAATGACTTTACAGATGGCTTATGTATTCAAGCTATTAAGATGGTATTTAAGTATTTAGAGCGTTCATATAACAATGGTGCAAACGATCCTGAGGCTCGTGAAAAGATGCATAATGCTTCATGCTTAGCTGGTATGGCATTTGGTAACGCCTTCTTAGGTATGAACCACTCTATGGCTCATAAATTAGGTGGCGAATTCCATATTATCCATGGTCGTGCAAACGCAATCCTATTACCATTTACAATTCGTTACAATGGTGTTAAGCCTCAAAAGCTATCTACATGGCCAAAATATAACTACTACCGTGCAGATGAGCGTTACGCTGAATTAGCAAGAATTTTAGGCTTACCATGCTCAACAATCGAAGAAGGTGTAGAATCTTATGCTAAGGCCGTTGGTGAATTAGGTAAGAGAGTTGGTATCAAGATGAACTTCAAGAGCCAAGGTATCCCTGAGCAAGAATGGTTAAGCAAGCTAGAAAAGGTTGCTTACCTAGCATACGAGGATCAATGCTCTCCAGCTAACCCTAGAGTTCCATTAGTTCAAGATATGATTAAGATCTTAACAGATGCATATTACACAGAAGAATTCTTACCAGAGGAAGATAAGACTAGTAAGTAATTTCTAATAAAAATAAGTATTCCAAAAGGATAATCCTAGATTAATTTCTAGGATTATTTTTTTATTTTTCTTTCTCAAATTTTTCTATTTTTTTAGGTTTAAAATTTAAAATTTTGTTGAGAAAAAAACCTAAAATTGGCGACAAAATTTGTTTTCGTATATACGTTTTTGTAAACGCTTTTTTGCTGTTATTAAAGCATTTTTTGTATTTATTTTAAGGCCTTTTTATTGTTTTACTACGTAAAAAGTGGTAAAATAATGATGAGAAAGTATAGACTTTTTATTTTAAGTTCGCTTAAAACGTAAAATCTTAATTAAATTGGAGGCTGAAAGTATGAAAAAGTTATTAAGTTTAACAATTTTATTCTTATCATTATTTTTTGGAGGAATTCAGTTTGCTGCTAGTGTAAAGGCAAATTCAACTGAAGTTTTTGACAATGCTCAAAATATCAGTCAAACTGATAAATTAAGTGCCTTTGACAATGCTCCTCAAAATTTAACAGCCGAAAATAACGATGCTAAAGTAGAACTAGATAACTTTCCTACTATAACATTGAATGGACAAGCTTATTTCTATAGCGATAATGGCGATCGAGAAATTTTATTTGAGAATAAAGATATTGCTATAACTTTAAGAATTCATGTATACAAGCGTAGTGATTCTGCTTGGCCAACATTTACTAATTGTAGAGTTCAACACTTTAAAAATAAGACAAATATAACTGCGATTGATTTAAATAAAATAACATTCTATTTATCATATAAGTCTGAACAATATTATCAATATGGTCCTAATTCAGTTAGAACAAGCCATAATTATTTTGTTCCACAAGGAGTTGTGTCAGGAGAACAAAGCTTCTCTGAGAGAATCGAAGCTATCCGTTTTAATCCTCAAATTTCTAAAATTGAACAATTGCCTGGTTCTAAAAATTTAGGCTTCTTTGAGGCTACTACAACGCTTAATTATTTAGATTTTGAAAAGTCAACAAATTTGACGACTATATCTGATAATACATTTAGAGATTTTCAATCTTTAAAAACTATTTTATTACCTACAAGCATTAAAACAATTGGTGTTCGCGCTTTTTTCAATTGTGCAAATTTGGGATATTATGAATTAAATGAAAAACCAGTTAAGGTAAGTTTAAATAATGCAACAACTATAGGGGATAGTGCATTTGAAAATTGTGTTAATCTGAAGACTGTTGATTTAGGAGATAGTCTTTCACATTTAGGAAATAAGGTCTTTAAAAATTGTAAAGTATTAGAAGGTACATACTTGTCTAGCGCTTTAAGTAACGGTTTTATTGGAGAATATGTTTTTGAAAATTGCTTAGCATTAAATAATGCTCAAATCAATACAACAAAGCTTTCAAAGGGTATATTCAAAAATACCGCCTCATTAGTAAATGTAAAATTGCCGGATGGAATCAAGACTATTCCTGAAGAATGTTTTATGAATTCTGGCGTTACAAGAATCAATCTACCTAATACACTAGTAGAGCTCGGAATTTCTTCTTTCCAGCAATCAAATATTATGGACGTCACCTTACCAGATTCAGTCAAGGTAATAAAGGCTAAAGCTTTTAAAGGCTGTAAAGGAATTAAAACACTTAATTTAAATCAGGTAGAAACTATTGATGATGAAGCCTTTATGGGGCTTCTAGATGCAAAATTAACTATGGTTACTGTGCCTGCCTCAGTAACCAAATTGGGAAATAAGGTTTTTGCTGAATGTATACATCTAACATCTGTAGTATTTTCGAATAACACATATGGAACATATACATTTATGAATGACACTAAGCTTACAAATGTTAGGTTTAACAATATCGCTAATATGGAATCTATTCCTGAAGGGTTATTTTATGGCTGTGTTCAATATACAGATCAATCATTATTAAACCAAAAGAATATTACAAATATTGGTGCCTATGCATATTATGGAACATCTCTTGGTAATTTATTATTATCATCTCATATAACAGAGGTGGGATCATTTGCTTTTGCTTCAATTGAAAATATGACAAAAGTCGATATTCACACACGAATGATTTCTGCTAAAATGTTTGCTAATTGTATTAATTTAGAAACTGCTACAATTGGTTCTGAGGTTGTTGAGGTAAGAGATTTTGTTCCGGTTCAGCCTGAAGATAAGAAGGTTAATGAAGCTTTTGTTGGCTGTATAAATTTAAAAAACATTATAATTCAAAATAGTATAATTGGTAGTGCTATGTTTAAGGGCTGTGAAGCTTTGACTTCAATTAGAATTCCTGCGTCTGTTACTACAATAAATGATAGAGCATTTGTTGACTGTGTTAACTTATCTGAGGTTATTTTCGAAAATAAAGTTTTAGGCTCGAATATGTTTGAAAATTGTCGCTCACTAAAGAAGGTTATTTTAACTAATTTTGATGTTATCACAGGCTCAGCTTTTAGAAATAGTTATGTTGAAGAAATTAATGTTACAGCTAAAGTTATAGAGGATTATGCTTTTGCAGATATGACAAAGTTAACTAAAGTTGTAATGAATGGAACAGTAGAAAAATTAGGAAATTATGCGTTTTTTAATTGTGATGCATTGAAAACTGTAAAGGTTCCATCTACTAATATAATAGGTACCAATGTATTTGACGACTGCTTACTATTGGAAACAGTTGATTTAACAGGTGCCAACAAGCTTGGAGACTATATGTTTAATAATTGTACAAAGCTTTCTGGTATAGTTATTCCAGAAACTGTTGAATTTATTGGAACACACGCATTTAAAAATTGTACAAGCTTGGCAAGTGCTGATAATAAGTCAAATATTTTTTCAGATTATATGTTTGAAAATTGTACTAATCTATCTTCAATAGTTGTTAACAATAACACTAGAACTGTAGAAACAACTGGACAAACAGCAGAAGCAATTCCTGGTGAATACGTATTTAAGGGCTGTACAAGTTTACAAAGCGTATATTATTATGAGACTATATTAACCAAAGGAATTTTCTCTGGTTGCAATAGCTTATCTCAAATTAGCTTTTCTAACGATTCAATTCAACCAAACTTACAAACTATCGATAGCCTAGCATTTGAAAATTGTAATAGCTTGATAACAATTGAATTGCCATCCACATTAAAAATAATTAAAACAAAGGCTTTTGTCGGTGCAGGCCTTCAAAGATTGGATATCCCTGATAGCGTTGAAGGTATTGAATTTGCGGCACTCCAAGGACTATATAATATTGCATCAATAAGAATTCCTTTTGTTGGTGCGTCTCCAGCTATAGAATTAACTGTTAACAATAATAAGCATTATTTTGGCTATATTTTTGGCAACGAAGCTGTCACTGAAAAAACAGTAGCAGTTGTTCATATGCATACTTCAACCTTAAGCGATTCTGATGCAACATTTACAATTCCTAAGTCTTTAACTGTTATTGCTTTAGGAAATAATGAATCTTATATAACTTACGGAGCTTTTTCAAATTTAACATTAGTTACAGGCATTTCATTACCAAGTGAGGTAATAAAAGGAATCGGTGACTATGCTTTTACAAATTGTAGTTCAATTCAAGAGATAGTAATTCCGTACGGAATTACATCATTTGGAGCTTATGCGTTTAAAGATTGCAAATCGTTAGTTTCTGTTGCAATTCCATTAAAAGAAGATAAATCTACATTACAAGCAATTCCAGAGTATGCTTTTAGTGGCTGTACAAATTTAACTACTATTGCTGCAAAGGATGCAGTTGCGTTTAATGCAAATATCAATTTATTCTCTTCAATTACACAAATTGGCAATAATGCTTTTGAAAACTGTACAAGTATTTCTAGTGTATTCTATGATAATGATAATTTGATTATCGGATCACATGCATTTGACGGTTGTACTGCTTTAACCAAGTTTACACCATATGAAAAGAGCGGCTTTGTCCCACAAGCTAATACAGTGTTGTTAAGAAGCACTGTTGGTGTAAGTTCATATGTGTTTAAAGGATGTGTATCGATTGAGCACGCTGTATTAGAAAACACTTATATTTCAGCAGGCTTATTCCAAAATTGCGAAAACTTAAAAACTGTTAAATATAATCCTGCTAACACGTCTGTTGGTGCTTATGCATTTTACAATTGTCCTCTAATGCTGTTTGATTATGCAGAAGGACATGAAAATGGAATGTATTTATCTGAAAATGTTCAATCAGTTGGAAATTATAGCTTCTATAATGCTATTAATATTACCATAATTGAATATTCTAATAATTTTACTACAATAGGTGATTATGCGTTTTTTAATATTAATTGTGGTACTGCTGGAGATAAAACAAATTTAGTTGTTAAAGATACAGTTACTACAATAGGAGAAGGAGCATTTGGAGGCTGGAATTCTATTACTTCAGTTACAATTCCATTTGTGGGTAAAAACATTCAAGAAAACAACTCAAATTATGGCGTTTTTGGTTACATATTTGGCACAACTGATACTGGTATAGTAGGTACGGTTCAACGTGATAGAACATATTATATTCCTACTAATATTACTAGCGTAAATGTTACATTGGCTACTGTTTTATCAGAATATGCATTTGCAAACTGTAAAGCGCTAACGACGCTAGATATTAAAACTGATTTAGAAACAGGAACATTAACACAAATTAATAGTTATGCTTTCTTAAATTGTATCGGCTTTACATCTTTCACTTTAGGAAAGAAAGTGACAAGAATAAATGCAGCTGCATTTAGTGGCTGTTATAATATTGAAACAATGACCTTGCCATTTGTTGGTAGATATAGAGAAGTAAGTGGAAGCTATGAGAGACATTTCGGACATATTTTCGGCACAAACAGCTACGAAAACTCTTCACAAGCAACTTCTAGTTCAACATATTATTTACCTAAGAAGTTACATGAAGTTACAATTTATGATCAAACTAAAATCCCATCTTATGCTTTCCAAGATTGTAAAGATATTAACAAGATTACTATTTCCAATACAGCCGAATATATAAATTATGGTGTATTCGGTCAATGTGAAAACTTATCTGAATTGGTGATTCCATTTGTTGGATACAATCGTGCTGAAAGCGCAAGCAGTTCATCACGAATATTTGGATATATGTTTACTGGCTCAAGCTTTACAAATTCTATATATATCACTCAGTATTATGGTTCAGGTTATAATTATTATAGTTCATATTATTTACCTTCAACCTTAACTAAGGTGACAGTAACTGACGACGTTACTTTATCATATGGTGCCTTTATGAATTGTAAGATGATTACAAATTTATCATTAAATGAAGGTATAAAAACTATAAATTCAAGGGCGTTTGAAGGATGTACAGGGTTAACGAATTTAATTATCCCTAAGTCTGTTACAAGAATGGATACTGGAATATTTGCAAAGTGTTCTAATTTAGTTGAATTATCATTACCTTTTATTGGATATGATATTACAAGACCTGATGATACAAATAATGAATTTTTAAGGTATTTTGATTCTAACACGTATGAAAATAGTACAGAGCCAATTAATAGTAGATTTTCGGGTAATGCTTATCGTGCTCCTAGCGGTTTAGCGACAATTAAAATTACTGTAGCTGATACGATAGCAAATTCAGCTTTCTATAATTGTAATTTCATCAAAAATATTGTGTTTGAAAGTGGAAAGGTACAACATATTAAAGAATATGCATTCTATGGTTGTGCTCAATTGATTCACTTTGTTTTACCTAGTACAATTACATCAGTTGATACAAATGCTTTTGAAAACTGTACTGGTTTAATTGATCTAACGTTTGAATATGTGTCTGAGTATATTGCTCCATATATGTTTAAAGGGTGCGTAAATCTAGTTGATTTATTTTATAAGACCACAACAACAAAAAAATTCTCTGATTCAATAAAGGAAATAAGAGAAGGAGCATTTGAAAATGCAACAAGCTTTGTTTTCACCTCTTTAAATAAGGTTGAAACCTTGGGCAATAATGCATTTAGAAATTGCGATTCATTAGTAAATGTAACAATTACAGAAACAATTGCTAATGTTGGTTCATATGTATTTGAAAACTGTGATGCATTAACAACTGTTACATTTAATTCACCTGTTATTGGTGTTGGTATGTTTAAGGATTGTTATGTTTTAAATAATGTATCATTAAATAAGAACACTGCTAAGGTAAGCGATGAGGCATTTATGAATTGTACTGGCTTAGATACAATTACCTTAAATGAGGGCTTACAGGAAATAGGTATTAGTGCATTTGAAAATTGTACTAATCTATCAAATATTATTTTACCTAATAGCTTAACAAAGATTGGCGATAAGGCATTTAAGGGTTCAGCCCTAGAGGCAATTATTGTTCCAGCTAATGTTACTACTATAGGTAATGATGTATTTATGAATAATGGTCGTTTAAAGAAAGCGACTTTGAAGAATGAATTACTAGGTGTTGGTATGTTTAAATACTGCTATAACCTACGTGATGTATTCTTGACTATTGGGGTTAACTTAATTCCTAATTATGCTTTCTATCACGCTACAAGCTTAAAATATTTAAGAACATTTGCGGTTGATTCATTACCTCAAAATGTAGCGGATACAGAAACAGGCTTAGATATTTCTAACTCTAGTATTGTAACGATCGGTACTAGTGCTTTTGAAGGTGCAATGAGCCTTCCTACCTTAAATTTAGGAAATAGAGTAGAAACAATTGCTCGAAAAGCCTTCTATCAAAATGGAAGTTTAAATAACTTAGTTGTACCTGCTTCTTTAACGACAATTGGTGAATATGCCTTTGCATATCCATACAATTTAAGCTTACAAAAGGATTACATTGATTGTAGCCTAGAAAGAAAACCAACAAAGGGTACTACAGGCTATTCATATGATGGTTTGAATTTAAATGTTACATCATCTGAAAGTGATATATTAGCAACAAAAGAAGTATGGACATTAAATGGTATTGCCACTATTTATGAGGTAACAACTACATTTACAGCAAATGAAGATGGTTATTATTATGCAGGTTCTGAGAGAACTCTTTTCAGAGTACACGAAAATGATGTATTAGGTAAGGCCTTAGTATGGTTTATTAATGATGAGATAACATATTTAAGAAATGATTTAAATACACCTTATGTAGAACCAAAATTAGTTAATGTTACATATAAGCTAAATGCAGCAAAAATAACAGCTCCTTATATGTTTACAGGTCAAATAAATATTCAAAGCATGTTTATACCAGAGGGAATCACAGAAATTTCTGAGGGTATGTTCATGTATTGTACTAATTTAAAACAAATTAATTTACCATATAGTTTGACTGCAATTAATTCTAAAGCCTTTAGATACACTGGTATAACTGAAATTACGCTTAATGCTAATGTATCAGCAATTGGTGAATTCGTATTTGAGGGCTGCTTAGAACTAAGGACAGCTAATTTATATAATGGTTTCTTAACCAAGGGAATGTTCAAAAATAATACAGGATTAGAAACAGTTAGAATTTATTCTAGTATAACTGAAATACCAGATGAAGCATTCTTTGGTTGTGTAAGTTTACAAACGGTGTCTTTTGTTGATACAAGACCAAACTACGATGAAGATAAAAAGGAAACAACTCCTTATGAGGGAGAAGATCTTAAGTGGCACATTGGTGATAAGGTTTTAAATGACTTTGAAACTGTATATCACTTAAATCAAAGCGTAGATTATTCTGATAAGAATCATGACAATTGGATGATTAAATCAGAATTTAGAGGCGAAACAACATATTTAGATACTGGTGTAGAAAGATATCATGAAACTAGTGATGTTGCTACTCGTAACAGAAAGGATTTATGCTGGTATATCGGTAATCAAAAGACTGATTTTATAGCATATAGAAAAAATAATTTACAGGTTAGAGTTGGTGAAAACTATAATTGGTATGTTGGTGATGTTGATTCATTAGCTCCTGCTTATACAAATAAGCCTCAGGTTAGTGGCAAATTATCAATTGGTAATATTTATGTTATTACCGATGGTAATTCTAATTTATATCTAAGCATGGTTGAACCAAAGGTTGGTACTGAAGCTACAACTGGTAAGAATTATTATTACATTTTAAAGGATGGTCAGGAAGAAAGATTATCTTTAGAATATAATGCTGCAAATCAAATTAAGACTGTTAACAATGTATGGATTCTTGATGGTAATCCATATGTAACTGAGCCTAATAAATATGTAGAGGCTGTATTAAACAATCAAACTAAGCCAGTTTTAAATCCTGAGGATAATAATTGGTATAGCTATGATAATAAGACAATTTTAGCGTCTGAAATAGAAGAAAATTCTTCTACAATGACAAGAAATGCTCTTACTCATACTTGGGAGTTTAAGAACAACGCAACCGCTGTTCCTGAAAATACAAATATTAGCACAAGAGCTGAAAATGAGATTAAGCCTACAATAGATGTGGCTACTCATACATGGCATGTTGGTCAAACAGTAACTGCTATTAAGAATGTTAAGCCAAATAATTATAATGCTATAGTAAAAGAAGATAATTTATGGTATATCGGTAATGATGTTGATGGTTACCGTTCTACAGGTGTTTCATATATTAAGCCATTCACTCCTGTGGAAAGCTCATATTTAATTAGTCCTAATCCAATTACAGGTGTTTTACCACAGGCATTAGATATAATTGGCATTAGTGCCTTTGAAGGTTCAATGCTTAATGGAACTCTTAATCTAAATCTAGATGGTATAGTTGAAATTAAGAATAGAGCCTTCTATGGTGTAATGGCAATCAAAAATTTACTTTTAAATGAGAAAATTGAAAATATTGGCGAAAGTACATTTGCTGCTAGTGGAGTTGAAAACGCTGATATTAGAGCTATAAATATTGGAGATAACTTATTTGAAAATACAGAGTATATGAATAAGGTTATTTTTGCTGATTCTTATGCAAAGATTCCAAATAGAATTTTAGTTAATTCAAAGGTAAAAGAGGTTAAACTTGGTATTAACACCAAGATAATTGGAATAAGTGCTTTTGAAAATACAATTAACTTGAAAAATGTTATCCTTCCCGAAGGATTAGTTGAATTGCAGGATTATTCATTTAGAAGAAGTGGATTATTAACCGTAACGGTTCCAAGTAGCGTAACTACAATTGGCATTGAAGTATTTGCTTACTGTTTGAGCTTGCAGACAATAATATTCAACAATAAGGCTTTAGGCGAAAGTATGTTTGTTGGATGTACTGGTCTAGTTGAATTAGATATCCCTTATGGTATTACAGAGATTGAATCTAATGCATTCTTAAATTGTACAAAGCTTGTAAGTATTAGTATTCCAAACTCAGTAAAGACAATTGGTGAGGGTGCATTCAGTGGATGTATGTCACTAGTTAATATGGTTTTACCATTTATTGGTAAGGAAGCCGGAAATACTACTGGAAAAGAAGCATTATTTGGTTGGATCTTTGGTACAACAAATAATGAAGAAGCATTAGCTAGTATGATACAAGTAACTCAAAGTGGATCTAATGGAAGCCATAAATTCCATATTCCAAGCGGTGTAAAGAATTTAAAGTTTACAGCTGAAACAGCAATTGGTTATGGTGCATTTAGCGGCTTTACTTCACTAGAAAGTATTATATTTAATGAATATATTGTTGATGGTGATGTAAAAGATCCGGAAGCCCCTAAGACCTTAAATACAATTTCATCAATTGGAGCATATGCATTCTATAAATGTCAAAATTTAACTTCATTTAATTCTAATAAACAAACGGTAGAGGGTCTAACAACTGGTTATGATGTAAATTTATTTGATTCAATTACCTCTATAGGTTCTTATGCTTTCTACGGATGCAAGGCGATTAAAAGTATAAAGGTGTCTGATAAATTAACTTCAGTAGATGCATATGCATTTTCATCAATGACTAACCTTGAAAGATTTAATTCAGAGGAATTCGGAACATTTATTATTCCTAATTCTGTACAAAGCTTTGGTCATTCTTCATTTGGTGCAATCGTTAACATGGTTAAATTATATATTCCATTCCTTGGTAAAGATGCTAAGAAGAGCAATGATTACGAGCATGTATTAGATTATATATTTAGTGATAGTAGCTTTAGTGGTGGTTATTCAACAATTAGAGGTTATTATAATGGTTATTATGGATATGCTCCTACTGCATTGGTTGAAATTCATGTAACTAATGCTCCATATATCAATAATTATGCTATATCTGGTTATAAAGAAGTAAGGAGATTGATAATAAGCGATGTCACTCAAGAGATTGGCAACTATGCTTTTTATAGTATGAATGCCCTTGAGTATTATGAAACACCATTTATTGGCTCAGCACAGTATAATCCACAAAGTTCATACTATGAAGATTATACGTTGGCTTATGTATTTAATGGGTACAGAGGTAGTTCGTCTAACATTAGCGGAAAAGATTACACTCCTAAAACATTAAGGGAAGTGAAGATTACAAAACAAAATAGCCTACCAAAGTATGCATTCTACTATCATTCTCAACTTGTATCAATAGATATTACATTTACAGAAAATATTACACAAATTCCAGAATATGCGTTCTATGAATGTCGTGAATTAGTAAATTTAGTTATTCCTGAAACAGTAACTACTATTGGTACTAGTGCGTTTGGATATTGTAGTAAAATAAATAATGTTGTTTTCCCATCTGGAATAACAACAATACAAAATAGTGGTTTTTATAGTTCTGGACTTGAAGTATTTGACTTCACAAATGTAGTATCAGTAGGTCCATCTGCATTTGCATATACAAAGCTAAGAGAATTATCATTGCCATCTACAATTATTGAAGTTGGATCATATGCGTTTAGTTCGATAAAGACTATAACAAGTCTAGATGTTAATATTGACTTCACATTAGAAAAAACTAAAAATGCAACTGGTGTATTCTATAATTGTACATCATTGGTAAATGTAAATATGGCAAACAATTCGATTATACTTAATAGTATGTTTGAATACTGTGTGGCATTAGAAACTGTTATTATTAATAAAAATATAACAGAAATTCATCCGCAAGGTTTCTATCAATGCTACAAGCTAAAGACAATTGATGTTGTTGATTCTGGCAAGGTTAACCTAAATAATGTTAATACTATTGCGGAAGAGGCCTTTAAGGAATGTAATGCAATGACAACAGTTAATATTAATTTTGTTGAAGGTGCAACAATTGGTAAAAATGCATTTGCTAGTTGCATAGGATTAGCAGATGTAACACTACTATCTCCTGGCCAAGGAACAGTAGAGGCGTATGCATTTAATTCATCAGCTCTAAATAAGCTTGTTATAGGTGGATTCCTAATTAAAAACTATGCATTCTATAATAATAAAAACCTTAGAGATGTTGAAGTGAAAGCAGGAGCTATTGGTGAAAAATTAGATACTAATTCACAATCATATACTCCGTTTGCTAATTCTACAAACATAGAGAGATTGATTTTAGGTGAAGGTGTTACAAGAATTTGTGGTTATGCCTTCCATCAAATGAACAATATAAGAGAATTGACAATTCCATCAACATTAGTTGAGATTGGTAACTATGTTTTCTATCAGAGTACAGGACTTCAAACTCTAACATACAATGCCAAAACTGGTGGTTATTATATGTTTGCTTACTGTTCTTCTCTTCAAACTGTTAATTATAATGGCGAGACAGTAGAAAATTATATGTTCGCTTATTGTCCAAAATTAACTAATGTATATTATTCTAGTTTAGTATCTATCGGTACTTGCGGATTCTATGATAATGATAATTTATCAAAGTTCTTGCCAACTGATGAATTAAATTCTGGCTTTGATATGATAATCAGAGAGAATATTGCTGTTGATACATATGCCTTTGCTTATACTGGCACAAATAAAGAAGCTACTTTAAAGAAGGTTGACTATAGGCCAAATTTAGTTAAAACACGTGTTTTCCAAGGCTGCCATATGAGTGAAATAAGATTACCGAATGGAACTCATGAAAATAAGCTTATAATTGAAACTTATGCCTTTGCAAGTTGTACGGAATTAGTTAAGATTTATAGCTATGAGACAACTAATCCAGGTATTAGTTTAGGTTATGTTCAAATTAAAGAACTTGCCTTTATAAATTCAAATAAGATTTCTAGAATGGAAGTTGAAGAGGGTATTTTAGAGACTAATTCAATGATTAGAATGGATGCTCTTACTACAGTTATTATTAAATCTGGTACTATTGGTGATTATGCATTTTATGATAATAAACAGCGATATCAGTCTGACTATAAGCCTAATAATGTAAAAGTTTTAGAGCTATATGATAAGACTGTGAGTGACACCACCAAAGGTGTTACTAAAATCGGTAATTATGCATTCTATAAGAATCCGATTGAGAGATTAGTGATTCCTAAATCTTTAGAATTTAATATTATTTCTGAAGTACCTACAATAGGTGAATATGTTTTCGCAGAAAACCCTGCATTAACTAGAGTAGACATTAAAAACAACGGAACTGGATTTAAGATGTTCTATAAATGTAGTTCATTAGATACAGTTAGTATTACAAATGATTTTACTACTTTAAGTAATTATTCATTCCAGGATTGTGATAAGCTAGTTGCTTTTGGTATTAACGTTGATACTGAAAGATACTTCCATCTACCAGCCACATTAAAACTTGGTAACTCTAAATTATTTGCTACTACTCCAGGTGATTATGCATTCACTAATGTTGCTGCTGAAAAAATCGTTGTAGAAACTACAAATTTAGCTGATTACATATTCCGAGATTGTAAGAATTTAGTTCAAGTATATTTATCAAATAGTATAACAGAAATTAATAAATATGCATTTTACCTTGATATGAAGGTTAGAATCTTTACCACTGTGTATGAAGAAACAGCAGGCGCAATTACATCTAATAAGAATATGGATATAGAAGAGCCTAAGCTTTCAAATACAGCTTATAATGTTTTCTATTTAAGTAAAAATGTAACAAAAATATCAGATTATGCTTTCAGTGGTTTTGAATTAATTAATGATTTATATTTAAGTGACAATATAACTGAAATTGGTGTAAATGCCTTTGAAAGTTGGGGAAGATTAACAACATTAAATGTTCCTTTCTTAGGAAAATCTGTCGCTAGTACAGGAAATGCTGGTATCTTACATTGGATATTTGGAACATATTATAATAATGATAATTCTAGTCTATATTATTATACGTACACTAATAAAAAAGGTGTTTATGTACCGTTATCTTTAACAAATATAATTGTTAGAAATGATTCATCAATCGAACAAGGTGCATTGGAGAATTTCTCTTATGTTACAGATCTTGAAATTAAGTATACAGGTCCTGACCAAACAATTGGTATTGATGCTCTTTATGGAATGTCAAGATTGACTAATTTAACAATTCCTTTTGTCGGTTTCAGTCAAAATACAGAAAATGGTATTGAAGCAACCTTAGGATATTTCTTCAATTCTGGTAGTGGTACAACTCAATATTATTCAGATTCTAATGGTAAAGCAGCAACTACAAGCGTTGGAATACCAGCGAATTTAACTAATATAACAATTACTAATGCAACTCAAATTGGTTTTGGTGCATTATCAAATTCTTTAGTTAATAGAGACGAAAATGTAACTAAAAAGACCATTTCTATTAATAAAGATATTACCTCAATAGGCGCATATGCGTTCTATGGCTGTACCGCATTACGTGGTCAAGAAGGCATAATAAATGAAAAGGTTACCTCAATAGGTGCTCATGCCTTTGATGGATGTAATAACCCATTGTTTACATCAATATATTTAAATGAAAAGATTAATTCAGTTGGTGAATATGCGTTTGCTAATTGCTCAAGCCTAGTAACTGCTAAGTTTGACTTTGCCTTTGATGAAGTTGCAAATGGTATGTTTGAAAATAATATTAATCTTGAGACATTTGCCTTAAAGGATGATTCACGTTTAGTTAGACTAGGTGCTCATGCCTTCAGTGGTGATGTTAAGCTTCGTGAATTCAATAAGAAAAACGATGTCTTAGTTGATATACGTGAGGGTATAGTAGAATTAGGAGATAAGGCATTCTATCAATGTCGTGAAATTTATGATTTAACATTACCTTCAACTTTAGTAACTGTTGGTAGTCATACCTTTGCTGAATGTGAAAATTTAGGTACTAATAAGGATGGTAAAAATCACAAGGTTATCTTAAATAATCACGTTTTAGGTGATTATATGTTCTATAAATGTGTAAACATTTGTGAAATAACCTTTGCAAATGGTACAGAGGTAATTCCTACCTATGCTTTTGCTGAAAACCATGAGCTACATACAGCTAACTTCAATAATGATGGTGCATTAAAGAGAATTGAGGATTATGCATTCTATAACTGCTATAAGCTAAGACGTGTAATCCTACCAGATAGTATCACTCATATTGGTAAGGATGTATTCTATCAGGGTATTAGTATTGAGGATTTAGTTATTTCTTCAGAAATTAAAGAAATTTCTGATAATGCATTCTATGGCTGCAACAGCTTAAAGAATGTAACAATGCCAGAAGGAATTACAAAGATTGGTAATTATGCCTTCGCATTGTGTACTCAATTAACAAAATTCTATTTCCCTACAACAGTTCAATCGATTGGTAAGGGTGTATTCTATGGCTGCTACAATTTAACTGATATTTCATTACCATTCGTCGGAATGCGTCAAGGCTTACCTATTGAAGGTGATGAAGCTGGTTCTGATTTATTTGGTTGGATTTTTGGTCCTGCTACCTATACATACGTTGATTTTGACAATGTTTCTCATACTACTGATTTGAGTCAAGAATGTATTGTTAAAATTGGTAATAATGCTTTAGGTGTTAGTGTAGAAATAGTATTAAAGCCTGAATATTTTACAAAGATTGATCAATATGCAAGGGTTAATCAAAATAATCAATTAGATGCATCATCTAAGTTTGAATATTATATTCCAAATAAGCTAGAAACCGTTAAGATTTATAACGATACTGAATTTGGTACAGGTGCCTTTATGAATTTGAATATGAATAATCAAAGTGGATTATTCAAGTTCAATTATTCAAAATTAGCGGCTCCAGCTGATGGCAAGCGTTATGATTATTTCTCTAATACTAATGAATCAACAGTTAGAAAAATTGGCGCTTATGCCTTCTATAATGTTGATGGTTTAACTCAAAATGTTACAAATGCCTTAGACGGTGGTCTTGTATTCTATAATTCGATAGAAGAAATAGGCGATTACGCTTTTGCTGAATGTAATAAATTTGAATATATTAAACTACCATCATCAATAAATAAGTTTGGCTCATATGTATTTGCTGAATGTACGAGTCTAAAGAAGGTTGACTACTATTCTCATGCAACAGCGAAGTTTATGTTTGCAAACTGTATAAATCTTGAAACTGTTACTTTTGCAAAGGAAAGCCCACAAAGTCAGCCAATGACAACTATTTCTGAGGGTATGTTCTATAATTGTCAAAAGCTAAATAATACAACTGTATTAGATGGCATTGAGGTTATTGAGCAATACGCCTTTGCAAACTGTTCAAATTTAACTAATATACTTTTACCTAAGAGCTTAAAGACCCTAGGTAAGGGAGTATTCTTTAATTGTCATAGCATAGTGGATGTAGTTATTCCATTTATTGGTTCAAATAGAGGTAAGGATACAAGCGTTGAAGCTGGATTATTTGGCTATTTATTTGGTAACGGTGTTTTAACATATAAGAAGCCTTCTGGTGGTGTTGAAAATACTGATCCAAGCACAAATCCTGCTTTAGTTGCCGTAAAGCAATATTATGGCAATCATGATAGTTCTGATTCAGGATATATTATAAGTTATTTCCCTAGTGGATTAGCAAGGGTACGAATATATGATGAAACATTAATTTCAGATGGTGCATTCAATAATTTAAGTATGCTTACAATGATTAATTATTCAGCATTAGAAAATGAAAATTATAATATTGATGCATATTCTAGTTCAACAACTGTTATAGAAATTGGCGCATATGCGTTTGAGAATTGTACTGGTATATTAGAAATTAAATTCTATGAAACCATTACAACAATTAAGGATAAGGCATTCTATAATACAGATGGTTTAACTAATATAGTTATTCCAGGTTCAGTTACAACTTTAGGAACCTATGTATTTGCTGAAAGCACAGGCTTAAAGAGTGTGACCTATTATTCGCCTGCAACATCAAAGTATATGTTTGCTAATTGTATTAATCTTGAGAGTGTTTCATTCCAAAAGAAGTCTGAAGGTTCTCCTCAAATTACAACAATAGCAGAAGGAATGTTCTATAATTGTCAAAAATTAACTAAGCTTCCTGTGTTAGACGGAATTGAGACAATCGAGCAGTATGCTTTTGCAAATTGCTCTAATTTAGGCAGTATACTATTACCTAATAGTTTAACTATTTTAGGTAAGGGTGCTTTCTTCAATTGTCAAAATGTCGTTGATGTAGTCATTCCATTTATTGGTTCAAATAGAGGGCAAGATTCAAGCGCTGAGGCTGGATTATTTGGTTATTTATTTGGTAATGGCAGTCTAACCTATAGAAAGACATTTGGTAAGACAGCAACTACTAATTTAACAGACAATCCTAATTTAGTTGCCGTAAAGCAATATTATGGCAATCATGATACAGTAGATGAAAATTACATTACTAACTATGTTCCTAGCGGCTTAAGACGAGTAAGAATATATGATGAAACATTAATTTCTGATGGCGCATTTAATAACTTAAGCATGCTAACACATTTTGATTATTCAAGCATTTTAGATAATAATTATGCAGTTGATGCTTCAACAGGCTCAACTAATGTAACTGAGATTGGTGCTTATGCGTTTGAGAATTGTTTTGGCTTAACAGTGTTTAAGACATACAATTCAATAGTAACAATTAAGGATAAGGCCTTCTTTAATGCAGATGGTATTTTAGAAATTGCAATTCCTGAGTCATTAAATAATATCGGTATATATGCATTTGCGAATATGGATTCATTAGCTAAGGTTTCATATTCTTCAGCAGTTACCGGTGTTCGTATGTTTAGTGATAATAGTAAGCTTGCTAATGTTGAATTCTTGGCACAATCTATTAATGTTATTGAGGAGGGTATGTTCAATAATAACCCAGTATTAAATAACTTTGATTTACCAAAGGGCTTAGTTAAGATTTTAGCTAACGCCTTTAAGGATTGTACCTCACTTGAGGTTGGTAAGTCTGGTGCGGTATTTAGCCTAGATAATGTTTCAGTTATTTTAGATAGTGCTTTTGAAAATTGTACAAGCTTAAGAGAAATTACTTTACCTCAAACATTGTGGCAAGGCTTAGGAGCCACATCAAATGAGATTGGTCAAAGTGTATTTAAGGGTTGTACAAGCATTAGAACAGTGACTATTAATAACCAAGTTCTTGGTGCATTTATGTTCTCTCATAATAGTAGCCTAGACGATTTAGTAATCCCTGCTGATGTTTCATATATTGGCACAAATGCCTTTGAATATTGTACAGGCTTGACTAATGTAGATCACAAAACTAACTTTATTGGCGATTATATGTATTATTATTGCGATAATGCTGGCTTTGATAAGATTATCATTAGAGATACTCATTCAGTAACAAGACCATTTACAGGATTCTTTGGTTCAGATAATATAACTAGAATTGGTGCGTATGCTTTCTTTGGCTGTAAGGGTGTTAATACAATCGAATTAGCTGAAACAATCGTTGAATTAGGTGAGTACTGCTTTGGCTTGAGTTCAGCAAATGAAATTATTATTCCAAATTCTGTTGAAATAATTGGAGAAGGCGTATTAGCTGGTAACTATAAGATGAGTAATATTAAATTACCATTTGTTGGCAAGACAGTTGATGCCAATACAAGTACAAAGGAATCATTATTTGGTTGGATTTTTGGTACTAAAGAATTTGCTGAATATGAGAGTGAACCATATAAATCTAATTTGAAACGTCATGAGCAAAAGTATTCAAATGAAGCAAGAGAATTCTTCTATATTCCAAATGCTTTTGCTAAATATGGTAGCACACCTTACAATATAGCTAAGTCTAGAATTGAATTAACTAGACCAGAAATTTTAGGCTATGGTGCATTCTATGATTTGGAAAACGTTGGAGAAATTATTTTAGCTGAAAATAAATTACATACAATTTATACATATGCGTTCTATAATTGCTACAATTTAGTAGAAATAGATGTACCTGTTTCAGTTGGAAATATTTTACCTGGTTCATTTGAAGGCTGCTTAAAGCTTGAAACAGTTAAATTGCCATTCGTTGGTAACCAAAGAATTAACTCAAAGCAAACTGCAGCAGTATTTGGTTCAATATTTGGTTTAAATAAATTTAGTGCCACTTTAGATGGAACTGTCTATAGTTCAATTGAAACATCACAAATTTATGATGTTAATAAGAGCTTTGTATATCATATTCCACAAAACATCAGTAATGTAGTAATTAAGGATGAGCAGATTATACCTTATGGAGCATTCTCTAATTGTGAAACTATTACTAATATAGATTTATCTACAAATACTGTAGAACGTATTGATGATTATGCATTCTATAATTGTAGAAGCTTGAGAGAATTGATAATTCCTAACAAGGTTGTTAAGGTTGAGAGTCATACATTTGATGAATGCCATAATATAATTAATATATTCATTCCTAAAAGTGTTACATATATTGGTGAATATGCGTTTAGAAACTGCTATAGCCTACCTGAATTAGTAATTCCTAATTCAGTAAAGGCAATTGGCGAAGCAATCTTCTCAGGTGCAAGAAGCTTAGCTAAGCTTACTATTCCTTTTGTAGGAAGCTTATATAATGAGCCAGAGCTTAATGCTGATCCTAATAAGTATCCATTTGCTTACTATACAGGCTTAGGTTATTTATTTGGTACCTTAAATGACTTAGAGAAGACTTCTAAATATGCAAACATTTTAAGTGAAGAAAATAAGCAATACTTCACTACAGCTTATGATCAATATTACTATTTAGCACAACAAACTAATGGTAAGGAAATTAAGGATTTTGTAATTTCTAAGAGCTTAAAGACAATTATCTTAACTGATTGCTTATATCTAAGAAAGGAATCATTTAAGAATGCTTCTAGTATTGTGGAGGTCGATTTAACAGCCTCAGCTAATTTAGAATACATTGATGATGAAGCGTTTATGTCATGTGCTAATTTAGAAATCTTGCGATTAAGCACAGATTCTAAATATGATGATAAGACCTTAACAGAAAATGATGGTGTTTTAGAGTTTATTGGTAATAGAGCATTCAAGGATTGCGTAAAATTACGTCATTTCAAGATGCCTAAGACAGTTAAACGTTTAGGTGAAAGAGCCTTTGAAAATAATAAGGCTTTAAGAGAAGTATATTTATGGAAGAGTATTACTGAGGTTGGAGCTTATGCATATGCAGGCTCAGGTCTAATGGATATTCATATTCAAAATAATATGCTAAGCGATCATCAGTTCTATCAATGTAAGGATCTTGTATCAATTGTAATTAGAGAGCTATTACCTGGTGAAACAAAACCAGTAGAGCTTGAGCTAATTGGTACTCATCATTTTGCTGACTGTGATAGCTTAAAGAACATAACATTTAATAATACTAAGATAAGCGCATATATGTTCTATGATTGTGATGGCTTAGAAGAGGTTTCTATTCCTAACTATATTAGAAAAGAAGATATTGGAATTTACGCTTTTGCTGAATGTGATAATTTAAGAACAGCGATAGTTGATACATCACATGATGGCTTTAGAGTTAGTCCATATATGTTCTATAATGATACTAATTTAGTAACAATTAAGGGTTGGGATCCTGAAAAGATTATTGAAATTGGTGTTAGTGCCTTTGAGGGCTGTATTAATTTAAAGAATACAGTTACAAGCACTGGTGTAGATAAGGGGTACTTTGTTTTACCAACTAATCCATTATTTACAACAATTAACAATAATACCTTCAAGAACTGTCATGCATTAACAAAGATTGTAATTCCTAAGAATGTCGAAATAATAGGTGCAAGTGCCTTTGATGGTTGCCATAGCGTAAGCAGCATTGAATTTGAGCCTAAGACTGATTCTAGTGATTTAAAGATTAAGACTAAAGCCTTTAAGGATATTCGTAGTCTTACTGAATTAGTAATTCCTGAATTTGTTTCTGAAATTGAAACAGCAGCTATTGCTAATATGTGTAATTTAACTACAATTACTATTCCATTTGTTGGTAAGTATAAGACAAAGAATAGTGATATTAGTCAACAAGCTAATACATCAGATAAATTATTTGGTCATATTTTTGGTGGTCAGGAAATTTATGATACAGATACTGATCCTGAGGTTAAGAGCCTAATGTATAAGGTTACTCAATCTTATGGTGAGAGCTCTAGTGTTGTATATTATTTACCTGTATCATTAAAGACTGTAAATATTAATTCTGGTGATAATGTTATTATCCGTGGTGCATTCTATAATTGCTCTAAGATTGAAAATATCAATCTTGCTAATACTATTGAAGAAATTAGAGATGAGGCCTTCTTTGGTTGTAGCGAATTAAGAGAAATCAGATTACCATTAGCTTTAAAGACAATTGGTAATAAGGCATTTATGAATTGCTTCAGCCTAGCAAACATTGTATTTAATGATGCATCTTTAGGCGGTAAGGGTCTAGGCCAACAAGTAATTGGTGCTTATGCCTTTGCAAACTGTGTAAAATTAGTAAATGTAGTAATGCCTGATTCATTAAATGAAGTAGGAGAAGCTATTTTCCATGGCTGCCGTAGCTTAGAGAATTTAACTATTCCATTTGTTGGTGCAACAAGAGGAAATAACAATTCTAAACAAGCGTTATTTGGTTATATCTTCGGTGATAGACAACCAGATTACATTAATTACTTTGATGTTAATCCAGCAGATAATCCTGGTAAGGATGCTAAGAATTTCTATACAGCAACGCAAAAGTATGCTGGCTTATTAGATGATAGTAATGTTGGTTCTACTATGACAGTATATTTACCAAATTCATTAGTAAATGTTACTGTAACATCAGAGACAATAATTGGTTATGGTGCATTTATGAATGCCGCAAAGCTAGTAAATGTTAATACACCTAACCAGCATAAAGATCATAAATTAAAGCTAATTGAGCATTTTGCCTTCTATGGCTGTAGTGCTTTACAAGGCTTTAATAAGGATTCTAATAGTGATATTAATATTCCAGTAACTGTTACATATGAAAATCCAGATTTCACTTTAAATAATGGTAGTGGAAATCAGGTTGGTTATCTTGGCGCTTATGCCTTTGCAAACTGTGATTCAATTGTTAAGCTACAAACTCCAGCTCATAAGATTGAATTTGGTTCATATGTATTTGCTTATAACAACAGCTTAAAGGATATCACGTTAGTTAACCCTATAATTGGTGAATATATGTTCTATAGCTGCTATGCAGCAGAAAAGGCAGGCGTAGCCTTAGCTTTAAAGGGCTTAGAGCAAATTATAATACCTGCAGAAATTAGAACGATAAGACCATATGCCTTCGCAAATTGTGATGATTTAACAAGCATTGATATTAAGTCTGCTTACCTAGGTGAGTATATGTTCTATGATTGTTCAGCTTTAGTAGATTTAGTATTACCTAATAATTTATTACATATTAATGATTTAGGTGCATCTGGTTCAATTGAAGAAATTGATCCACAAAGAGCATATGTATCTGCCTTTGCAAATTGTGATGCCTTAAAGAATATTACATTTAATAATAATTACATTGGTAAGAATATGTTTGAAAATTGTTCAACCCTAGAAACAGTAGTAGTTCCTAATACAGTTAGAACAATTGATCACGCAGCGTTTAAGGATTGCGAAATGCTAACTAATTTAACTCTTCCATTTATCGGCTTTGAGGAGTCAGTAAATGAAGGTAAAGAAGCGTTATTTGGTTGGATTTTAGGTCTTTCTTTAGAGAGACCACAAGAAAATGGTTTATATACCTTAACTAGTCAAAATGTTTATAATCCAAGTCATACAGACAGCCCTAATAGCTTGAAGGTTGATCATGTTGAATATACTAATATTCCTAAATCATTAAATAATTTAAGAATTACAAATGATGAGATGATTGGAATTGGTGCAATGAATAGAGTAGCGGTTCCTAATGTTGTATTAGATACTCCAACAAAGATAATCGGTGAATATGGCTTCTTTGAATCTGGAATTGAAACATTAAATAAGAGTGAGGATACTACTTATAATATTAATATTCCAGGTAGTGTTCATACCTTAAAGAATCATGCGTTTGACAGCTGTCAGCAAATTACAAGTATTAAGATTAACAAGATTTTAGCGGATAAGGAAAATATAGAGGATTACGTATTTAGTAATTGTGATTCATTAGTATCTATTAGATTTGAAAACACCTATATTGGTGATTACATGTTTAATGATTGTGATGCCTTAGTTGATTTAACAATTCAAAGCACAATTGCTAAGATTGACACATATGCCTTTGCAAACTGTGATAAGCTAGCTAACCTTAAGTTTGAAAACAAGCTTATTGGTGAGCATATGTTCTATAACTGTCCAAGCTTAGTTAATGTAGTTGTTGATAATTGTGTATTAGAAATTGGTCTTGGTGCCTTTGCTAAGGATGAAAATCTTGCAAGCTTATCAATTCCATTTGTTGGTAAAACAAATGATTCTAATATGGCTAAGGAAGCAGTTTTAGGTCACATCTTTGAAATTATGCCTGAGGGCACATATGAAAATGATGGTGTTTATAGCTACTTCAAGCAAAAGTATAATGAGACATCAGAGGTTATTGTTAAGCTTCCTACAAAGCTAAAGACCTTAAATATCACAAATGATAAATCAATTGGCTTTGGTGCTTTAAGTAGAGTTACTATTTCTAATATTACTGTTTCACCAGTGACAACAGAAATTAAGGAATATGGCTTCTACCAATCAGAAATGGAAAAGCTAAACTATGTAGAAAAGGTTACTCCAAATTATGTAAATGTACCAAGCAGTATAACAAAGCTTGGCGCCTATGCTTTTGCCGGCTGTAAGCAAATTGTTTCATTAACTATTAATGAGGGATTGAATTACACCCCAGCAGCAGCTAATCCAATTGGTGAATATGCTTTTGCAAATTGTACTAGCCTTGAAAATATCGTATTTAATAACAATTACATTGCTCAATATATGTTTATGAATTGTATTGGCTTAAGAGAAATAAATGTTCCTGCCAATGTAGATGTTATAGAATTTGCGGCATTTAATGGTTGTATGAATGTCCAAAGTATTTCTATTCCATTTGTTGGTAATAAATGTGGCTTAACAAATGGCTTTGAAGGAGTCTTTGGTTATATCTTTGGTAATAAGCTAAATTATAGCAAGGAAGAATTGCAGGATAGAATGCCAGCTACGGCCGTAAGCCAAGAGGAATTTAATGGCAAGTTTAAGCTTGTTTCTCAGCATTACAATGAATTAAGTGCAGATAATTATCAATCTGAAAGCTTCTATTTACCAAATAGCCTAGTTAATATTAGCTTAATTGAAAATCCAGATTGTAAGTCATTATCATTTGGTGCATTTAGTAATATGACAATGCTAAAGCAAATTAAGCTTCCTTCTACATTAGAAGTAATTGGTGATTTAGCATTCTATAACACAGGCTTAGCTGATGTATTTATTCCAAATACTATTATTGCAATTCAAAAGAAGGCCTTTGCTAATAACAGTGCTTTAACAAAGGTTACAATTGAAGAAGCAATTGGTGAAAAGGCTTTAACAGAGCTTGGCATTGGTTCATTTATGAATAACCCTGCTTTAGTGTCTGTAATCACAAAATCTGGTGATAGCTTAACTTCTGAAAATGAGGTTAACTTCCCTAGAAATTTAAAGACTATTAAGAGTGAAGCATTTAGATATGATAGTAAGATTAGATTTGTTAATTTAAGTGCTAATATTACTAGCGTAGAGCCATATGCGTTTGCCAATAATGATAGCTTAGAAACTGTTGTAATTGAAGAAAATAAGGCACCAAATGCCTTAAGCACAATTTCTGAAGGTCTATTTGCTTATGATGGTAAGCTTACAACAGTTACATTAAATAAGACAAATATTAATGGAAAGGTAACCTTCCCAGCTAATATTAAGACAATTGATTCTTTAGCATTTATTAGAAACGTTTCAATAAGAAGTATTAATGTTCCTGCAACCGTTCAAAGTATTGGCGAGGGTGCATTTGCAATTAATATTTCCTTAGAGGAAATCTATATTCCATTTGTTGGTGAGAAGCGTTTAGATGCTGATGTAAGAGGTAGAAATACTTTATTTGGTTATATCTTTGGTTCTATTGATTTAATTGATAAGAATGGTGGCTTTGCTGAAACTGAAATTAGAAATAAGCTACAAATTACTAACCAAACAAATGAAGGAACTGCTCCAGTAGATTTAGATAAGTACTTAAAATCTTATCTACATAGAGATACTCCAATTCATAAGGATAGAGCGTTCCTAGTACCAGTAAATTTAGCTGATGTTTATATTTATCAGGGTGAAGCTTCAAATGAAATGACTGTTATTCCATATGGTGCATTTATGAACTGTGAAAATATTCGTCATTTCAATGCAGTTGCTCCTGATGGCAGTATTAAGAAGGATGCGGTACCTCAGACAATTAGAATCGTTGAGCCATATGCCTTCTACAATTGTAGCTCTATCAAGTATATTTCATTCCCAGACGGAGTTGAGCTTGGTGAAGGCGCAATGCAAAGAACTGGTATTGAAGTAATAATTATTGATTCAGAAGCAATTAAGCCTTACGCCTTTGCAAACTGTGCTCAATTACACACTGTAATATTAACTAATGTTTCAGAAATTGGTATCGGTGCTTTTGCAAATGATGAAAGCTTAAGAAATTTAATTATTCCATATGTTGGTAGATTTAATTATGATGAAACAAATTCTTATAACTTAGATTTAAAGAATGGTGAGGGCTTACTAAACTATATCTTTAGATATGATAATTATGCAGAGAACCTATATGGTTTCGCCTTTGATTTAGAAAAGTTTGATAAGGTTGATCAGCAATATATTGATCCTACCTTAAGTGGAAATGACTCAGTCGTATTTGAATCTTACCTACCAAAGACATTGTTCACAGTTAAGGTTTTACGTCAAAGAATTATGCCTGCTGGTGCAATGATGAATGTTAGTATGGTTAAGGAATTAATGCTACATACAGGAAATCAGCTTCTAGAATATGAAACAATTAAGGAGATTTATAATAAGATGGATGCAACCGGTAAGGGTCATCCAAACCTACCTACTATTACTCTACCAGCTGCGCCTACCTTAGTTGAGATTCAAGCTAATGCCTTTATGAACATGACCTCATTAGGTACTGTTGGTCAAAAGACTGAAATATTAGTTCAAAGTGATGAAATACCTGCATTGCTCCCAGCACAAGAATATAAGCATATTATTCCTACAAGCGTTAAAACAATTGGTAAGGAAGCTTATAAGAATACAGGTATGATTAACCTAGATATTCCTAAGAATGTAATTAAGCTAGGTGAAGAAGCGTTCAGTAACAATAGCAATTTAACTACTGTTAATATTGAAGAGTCTATGGAGGCTTCAAAGCTTACTACCTTACCACAGGCAGTATTCGCTAATAACCGTAAGCTAGTATCTATGAATGCTAGTGGATATATTACATTCCCAGCTAATATTACAACGATTGGTGAAAATGCATTCAATAATGCATTTAAGACAACGTTAGCAAATGCAAGCATAACTAAGGTTGTAATTCCAAATAATATTACAACTATTGAGCCATATGCTTTTGCTAATAATAATGCTCTTGAAACTGTTACAATGGCTAGTGATAGTAAGGTAACAGAAATCAGCGAAGGTTTATTCGCAAACGATACAAAGCTTGTATCAATTAATTTAGATGGTGTAAATGATAATGTAGTAAGATTGCCTGAAAGTGTAGCGACAATTAGAACCTTAGCATTTACAAACTGTATAGCAATAACTAATGTATCCTTAAAAGAAAGCGTTAAGACCATTGAAGAGGGCGCATTCAAGGGTGCAAATAGTATTGTGGAAATGACTTTACCATTTGCTGGTAAGACAGCAGAATCTGATGTTAAGACAAATGGTAAGGAAGGCTTATTCGGTTATATATTTGGTGTAACTGAAGAGCAAAGTGGCGCAAATATTTTCTTACAATATATTGATGCAGCTAATAAGCAGGCTGTATTAGTTCCAAGCTCATTATCTAAGGTAACAATTATTAACGATAAGGAAATTGGTTCATATGCATTTAGTGGCTTAAGCATTAATGAATATGTATTCAATGATGCAACAGCAACTAATAATAAGACAGCTAAGATTGGCCTATATGCTTTCTATAAGGCTAAATTCAATAATTTAGATAGCAATGAAACCTTGGGTGTAGCGGCTTATGATGCATATAATATTGTAATTCCAAGAAGTGTAAATACTATTGGTGAGCATGCCTTTGATGGTGCTTTATATCCTGCGGATGGCAGCAAGACAAATTCTGGCTTATTTATCCACAAGGAAACAAGTAGCGTCTTAGAATATGCCTTTGCTGAAAATAAATATTTAACTCATGTTCAAATTGAGGATGAATCTAAATTAACTGTATTTGAAGAGGGTATTTTTGCAGATTCTAAGAATCTTGCAACTATGAATGCAGTAGATAAGATTAGTGTTCCTACAACAATAACACACATTAAGTCTTATGCATTTAAGGATACAGCAGCAACAGAGGTATTAGTTCAAAATACAATGCAAGAAATTGCGATGGCAGCCTTTATGAATATGAAGAATTTAACGATTATAACCCTACCATTTGCGGGTAAGACTATTAATTCAGATGATTATTCTTCAAATTCTGAAACTGCTAAGGAAACATTATTTGGTTATATCTTTGGTATTAGTGACATAACAGAAGGAGCTGATACAGATCCTAATAAGAATAGCTATAATTATGTTTCACAAAAGTTATTTATTAACAATGAAGAAATAGCTTTAGGTAATACTAAATTATCTAAGAATTTAAGAGAAATTAATATTACTAATGATACAGCTATTGGTAGAGGAGCATTCAATAATATTAATGTTGAAGCTATTAATATGACTGATGCGACTATAGAAATTAAGGATTATGCATTCTTTAATTCAAAGTTTAGCTATTCTAATAAGGATGCTTCATATATGGTTAATTTACCAGCTAAGCTAACCTTAATTGGTGAAAAAGCCTTTATGAATACAAGCTTTGAGTCAGTTCATATTTCTAACACAGTAGCTAGAATTGGTAGGGCAGGCTTCAAGGCTAACAGAGCTTTAGCAGCTGTTCAAATTGATACAGGTGCACTTGATGCATTATTAGATGAAACCTTTATGGATTGTGAATCTTTAATTAGGATGAATAGTGAAGCCCAAGAAATTAACTTTGCTGAATCTATTAGACATTTAGGTGCTAGTGTATTTGAAAATGCGAGTGCTTTAACAAAGGTAAATATTTCTAATAATATTGATGGTATTGGTCAACGAGCATTTATGAATGCTACAAGCCTTCAAACAGTAAGCTTTGTTGAAGCAACTAAGCTAACTGAATTAAGCGTAAGTATATTTGAGGGTTGCTCAAGCCTAGTATTAAATAGCTTACCTTCATTGATAACTACAATTAATGCAAGAGCGTTCTATGGTACAAAATCATTCACTGAATTTACCTTAGATAAGAATGTAGATACAATTGGTGAAAGTGCCTTTGCAGCCTCAGGCTTAAGCAAATTCCACTTTGCTAATGAGGGTCTATTAACCTATATCAGTGATTCAATGTTTGAGGATTGTATTAATTTGGTAATGGATGAAAATACCTTACCAAAGGAAATTAAGACAATCGGTAAGAAGGCCTTTGCAAACAACCAGGCTATGGTTGAATTTGTTATTCCAAATACCATTGAGGTAATTGGTGAGGGTGCCTTTGGTGGTACAATTAATTTAACTACAATTACTGTACCATACTTTGGTGGTAAGAAGGTTAATCCATTAGGAAATGAACAATTCTTTGGTTATATCTTCGGTACTAAGAATTATGAAGGCACATATTTAGCTGAGCAAGCTAATAATGAAAATGGTGTTGCTGTTTATCGAGCATATATTCCAAATAGCTTAGTTAAGGTTACATTAACTGATGCAACAATTATTAATGCTGGTGCGTTTATGAATGTTAAGGGTGTAACAAAGGTTTACCTACCTCACTCTTTAGTAACAATTAAAACGTTAGCATTCAAGGGCGCGAAGGGCTTATACTACATCAATATTCCGATTGAAACGGTGAATATTGAAACTAGAGTATTTGTTGATATGCGTGAAAATACAGCTGAAAGACCTGAAGATCAATTCTTCATTAACGCTTATTATGATCCATTTAATCATAAGACATCATCAACCTATAATGAACAAAAGCCTGAACCACCTAAGGGTTGGTATTCTGGTGAAAGAATTGATGAGAGCAAGCGTTGGCATACTCATTACATAGTTTATGACTATTATCATGATCCATTTATTTATGAGTCTATTAATGAGGAAAATTCAACAGGTGTTAAGTTCCAAATTATAGGCTTTACTAATTGGTTTGCTGGTGGTAATGTAATTATTCCTGATAAATATGCAGGTAAGAAGGTAATCGGTATTAAGGATGGAGCCTTAAGTGCATATAAGCCAGGTGAAAATGATTATTTACCAGAGGATGATATGCATCCAGATGCACCAAGAGTTAAGAAGACTAATATTAAGACCATAAGAATTGGTCATAATATTGAGTTTATTGGCGCGGATGCCTTTGGTGGCTTAGGCTTCAATAATGGTGAAGCTGTTAGAGTATATGTAGTTCCTACAGTAGCACAAATTACTGAACGTAATAATACTTATATTAGCCAAGAGTCTAATTGGTTAGATAAGGGTCTTGTTTACTATGGAGGCTATATGCCAAGATATAGTGACGGAAAAGAGATTATTCCAACTGCTGAAGAATTAGTTGGTATGACTTGGACAATTAGAGATGGTTCAGTATATAAGATTTTAGTATCTGGCTTAACATACGAATATGATAAGACAGGTTATGTTTATAAGGGTGATGAATATCGTCCTTCAGTTGGTGTATTTGATAGTGCGATTGCTGTTAACTACGATAAGCCAACCTATAGTATAGATTTAGATTATCTAATTCGTTATTTCGATAATATCAATGCATCGAATGAAGCAAAGATTTATGTAGAGTATAATAGTGCGAATAGAGATAATGGTTTATATTCTTATGGTGAGCATCTATTATTATTTACGATTGATAAGCGTGTATTAAATGTTAACGTTTATGATGAAATGTATTTTGAGGAGCAAACTCATTTCCATTATGGTAATGAAGCTTCAAATGACTTCCTATGGTCAGATGAGGTTACAAACTTTGCAACCTCTAATGAACATTTTGAGGGTGTTTTAGGTCTTGTAAATAATTCGATGATTGAGGAATATATCAATGCTTTAACCTATACAAATGATAAAGCTAGTGTTTATATTAATTGGTTAAATAATAATTGGAAGGTTATCAGAAATGATGATGGTAACATCTACGAAACAACTGCTAACTATGAGATGAATCTAAAGGCTGTCTTTAGAGTATTCCCTAAGGATGTAACAGTATTCTGGAGTAATTTGGATCATCAATATTCAGAAACTGGTAGGGGTTATGCGGTTCCAAAAGCGCATACAAATATCAGCACTGATATATTACCATTAAGAATATTTGTTAATAATATTGATGTAACTGATTTAGAGGTATTTGAAATTGAAATTGGCGATTTCATTGCCAAGGTTACTTCAACAAACAAGAATTATAATTTAATTCCAAGCTCTGTAACTTATAGAGTAAATAGAGCTAATGTTACAGTTCCTGTTGTACCTCAAGGCTACGTTTACAATGGTCAAGAGCAAAAGATTATAATTGCCACTGAAGCATCTAAGTATTATGATTTATTTACGGATAATGAATGTACTAATAGGTTGACTTATTCAGAGGGTGGCAAGGTTTATAATAATGTATTTACAGCAACTAATGCTGGTGAATATAAGTTATATGCCAAGTTAAAAGATAGTCAACATTATCAATGGGAAGACTATAAAGATGAATTACATAAGAGCAATGTCTTTGAAATAACAGTTCGTATCGAAAAGAGAAAAATTGTATTCGATTTAGACAAATTGGATACGTTTGTTTATATTCCAGGTAATAGAATCGTTATTAATAATTTAAGTCAAATTACAAATGATTTAAGCTTAGGGCATCAATTACTAGGTAAGGTATCATTTATGCCAACTAGTAGAGATGATTATGAGTATGACATTAATACCTGGTCATGGGATGAAGCCTTTGGTATTAACGATGAAAAGGCTCAAGATGTAACTCAAAATTACGAATATGTATTCAAGGGTACGGCTAAGGTAAGATATAAGTTAATCGAGTTTAATGATAGTTGGCTATCTTACTATGATGGCAAGTATGATGGTAATGCCCATAATGTTTCTTTAACTCAAAGTGGTTATACGATTAAATTCTATGATGAAGCTTCTGGTAAATATTCATTAAATGAATATAGCTATGTAAATGCTGGATACTATGCAATCAAGTTTAAACTTTCTAGAGAAGGATATGAGGATTATTTCGGTGAACTTGCAATTCATGTAAAGAAAGCTGATACTGGTATCGCTGTAACTACAACGGTAGAAAATATTACATATAATGGTACTGAAATTACACCTAACGATTACATTGTAAAAGTAACTGGTAATACAAATCCGTATAAACTTGTATTCCACAAGCAATTAGATAACGGAACATTCTCGTTTGAGGAATTAGATTCAATTTATGATGCAGGCATTTATGAAGTAGAGGTTAGTGTTCCTGCCGATACAAATTACGAGAGTGCAACCTATACGACAAAGGTTACTATTAATAAGGCTGATTTAAGAATAAGCGTTATTGATAAAAAACCTTATAATGGATTAGAATATTATGTTAAATTCTCATCTGACCTATTATCTAATCCAAATTATCCAGGTTATAACGAAAAGTTAATTGTTAATGGCTTGGTAGACAGTGATCATTTAATCTTCTATGTACGAACAAACGGAATTGTTGCAGGAAATTATAATGATAAGGATTCTAGCGCTGTTGTTAATGAATTAAATGTTTCTAATTCAGATGGCAGAAGTGTAACCAAGAATTATAACATTATATTTGAAAGCATTAATATTACAATTGAGCAAGGTGAAGGCGTTGCCTATGTTGAAGGATTGAATAAGACATTTGATGGTAAGAATGTTTCAGAAACCTTAAAGGTAATTACTGAAAATGGTGTTTATATGCCAAGTAATAAGGATATAACAACATTTACTCCAGTTAGTCTTGTATATTATGCAGAGGACGATTTAAATAAGGAAAATCCATTAAATGATGTAGTTCATTCAGGCAGATACATAATGGTAATTACATTACCTCAAACTGAAAATACTCTTGAAACAACATTGGAATTTGATTTTGAAGTTAGAAAAGCAAGAGTAAGAATTAATGTTCAATCAAGTGTAGCAAATCCTTTAATCTATAATGGAGAAGTTCAATATCCAGAATTTACTATTTCAGGCTTTGAAGAATTGAAGTTGTTCAAATATGAATACGCAAGTGGTGATGGAATTAGCGCAGGAAGACATACAGCAATTGTTTCCGTTGATGGAGAATATGCAAATGATATTATAATTGCAAATCCAAGAATCAATTATAATATTAAGAAACTTGATATAACCTTAAATATTGATGAAACAAAGGTATATGATGGTAATCCATTTGTTAAGGCAGTAGATAATTCATTATTTACAGGAATGACAGCTTCAGATACAATTGGTGGAACTATTAGTACTAATGAAGGTTTACGTAAGGTTTATAATTCTCCTGAAGAATTCCAAATTGAGCTTACAATTCAAAATGTTGAAGGTATTAATAGAATACAAAATTATAATATCACCTATAATTTAAATGTATTCATTAAATATGAAGATGTTAAATTTAATATTACTAATGCTACATTAAATGAAGCAGGCTATTATGAATATAGTAAGGATTATGATACTAAGGCATATACACCTAATATTGAATCTGATGAAACGAACTTCAAAGTAACCTATGCATTTAATCGAGAGGAATTGGAAAATCCTTCTATGAGAATGTTTGCTCTAACTGATGATTTACCAACATTTGTTAATGCAGCTGAGTATGTTGTATACTTTAAGGTAGAAGCTCATCAAAGAGAAGCTTACATTGGTGAATTAAGAGTAACTATCAATCGAGCACAATTAGAATTAGATTGGACTGATGGTGTTGATTCTTTAGATAAAGAATACGATGGCACAAAAGTTACATTTAACTTCCATACAAATCCATTTGACATTGACAGTTCATTAATAAAGACTGAAACATTGTATGGTAACCTAATGTATGTAGAAGCTGCTCAAAATATTGGTAAATATGTTGTTATTGTAACAGTTTTAGATAGTGAAAACTATTTAGGATTTGTTAAGAAAATTAACTTTGAAATTACACCAAAGAAAGATAACACTAATGTTGAAATTGATGAGGAGTATAAGATTCAGGAATACACTGGTAAGCCAGTACGTGACCCATATTTAAAATTACCAATTTCAAATTATAAAGCAAGATTCGAATTCTATAGGGCAGACAATTTAGCACAGGTAATTGATCGTCCTGTTGAGGTTGGTCAATACATAGTTAGAGTTATTATTGAAGAAACAGCATTCTACCAAGAAGTTGTTCAAGACTTTAATTTCAAAATTATTTCACAGCGTCTAAATGTTACTCCAAATAAGATAGAGTTTACTTATAATGGAGAGGTACAAATGCCAGAGTTTACTATTAGGGATACTAAAAATAATATAGTAAATGAATTTACTGTAGAATTATTAACTGATGGTAAGAGCGCAGGCGAACAAAAAGTAGCTATTAAGCTAACTGGAGAAACTGCTTTAAATTCTGAATTAGCTGTTTCAGAGTTCACATATTTAATTAACAAGAAGCTTGTTGCATTTAGATATGTAAACGATGATGTAAAATATACAGGCTATAAATTTGATGATAAAATAACAAATGCTAATTTAGCTAATGGTTTACTTCCTACTCATAGAGTTGATGGTAACATTACAACTAATTCTCCTGAATGTGGTATTTATGATTTAGATTCAACGACAGTTGAAATTCATATTTATGATCAAGATAATAATGATGTAACAATTAATTATGAAATAATTTCAACAGTTAGAATTACAGTTTTATATAAGAATGCAAGCTATAATGTTCAAAATGGCGAGTACTTATATGGAAATGTATATCAAGTAAAAACTACATATAATGGAAAAGAACAAGCTCCATTAGTAACCTCTGAGTTGTTAGATGCTCAAATTAAATATAGAATTGCTGGAACTACTGAATGGTTAGATGAAAGTCCACATTACATTAATGCGAACAGATATGAAATTGAGTTTATGGTTTCATGTAAGGATCATACAACAGTTAATGGTATTATTAACTTTATAATTGAAAAGGCAAACTACGACATTAACGTTGAGATTAATGGTGGAGTTCAAAAGATTTATGATGGTAAGCCAATAACTTATGTGGTTGATGAAACAACACTTAATAATGCAGCATTCTTCGTATCATTTGTAAATTTAGGTGGCGATTTGGAAACTAATAATGAATATAAGGTTCCATACAATGCTGGTAGATATAAGCTAATTATTACAGTGTTTGAAACAGACAATTATAAATATACTGTTAAGGAAATTGAATTTGAAATTCATAAAGCTGAGCTTCAAAATAATCCTGATCAAAAGCTAGGTAAGATTTATGATGGCAAACCTGTTGATAATGTTAAGCTAGAGCTTAATGCAGATATTTCTATTGAAAATTGCATATATGAATACTATAATGGTTCAGAAAAACTTACATCTAATCCAGTTGATGCTGGCGATTATAGAGTAGTTATTACTGTTTTAGAAACTAAGAATTATAACTCTAAAGTATTTGAATATAAAGTCGAAATTAGCAAGAGATATCTATATGCTGTAAATCCAAAGGATTCTAAGGATGAAAATATTGTCTATACTAAGCCATATGATGGCAAGCCATTAGTTGATGATATTACATTCTACTATGGCAATAATGATGAAAATAGCTTATTAAAGGAATTTAATGCCGTAGGTAAATTTAGAACAATTTCTGCAAGCGTTGGCTCATATAAAGAAAATACTAACTTTGAAATTGAAAGCTTAACTATTATGTTAGATGGAAAGGATGTTTCTTATAACTTTGTTGTTCAATTCCAATTAGAAGCTGAAATAACTGCTCAAACAGCAGTTGGCTTATATGAAGCATCAGGTGTAAATACAATTTATGATGGAGCATATAAGAGCATAACAGTTTATGTTGATCCAAGCATTAATTCATCTGATTATGAAATTCAGTATAGTGCAGATGGTATTAATTATTCACCAAGTAATATTTTCTATAAGAATGCAGGAAGCTATACTGTACATTATCGCATCATATTTAGAAATTATGCTGAGGCTAATGGTGAGGAGCATATCATAATTGATAGAAAGACTCCAACAACAATTGATATTAGTATTGAAGGATTAAATAAGATATACGATGGCAATAGTGTTAATAACCCAGCTGTTAATACTGATTCAGATGGACACGCTCTAATTGAGTACTTCACCGAAGATGGTCAAAAATTAGAATCAGCTCCTATTAACGCTGGCAAGTATAGTGTTAAGGTAACGATTGAAGAAACAGCAAATTATAAGGGAATATCTAGTACACGTTCATTTGAAATTAAGAAGGCAACTATTGATGTTAAATGGACAAATACGACCCAGGTTTATAATACTGGTGAATTAAAGCCAACAGCCTATATTTATTTAGGAGCTAAGACTGTTATCTTAAATGTTAGAACAACTAACAATTTACCAGCTGTTGAGGTTGGAAATTATACATTTGTTGCAACATTAAAAGAAGATAATCCTAATATTGAGTTAATTAATGTAGAGCATGGTTTTGAAATTACTAAGATTTCTGTTGATATGCCTGATACAGAAATATCACTTCCTTATTCAGGTATAGTAAATACAATTTTCAACAACTTCTATTATGAAATGGTTGAAGAGAATGTTTATAAGGAAATTGGAACTTATAATATAACTGTTAGATTAAAAGATAAGAATAACTCAGTCTGGGCAAATGGTACTACTGATGATTTAGTAATTGTCTATAATATTACAAGACGTAATATAAGCGATGATAAAATTATGGTAGAAAACATTCCAAACGGTATATATACTGGTAAGCCAGTTTATGTATATCCAAGATTAGTATTCTCTGGTCAAGTGTTACATAGAGGAATCGACTATGAATTAGAATTTAGGAATAATATTAATGTTTCTAACAATGCTATTATAGTTGTTAGAGGTCTAGGAAACTTTGATGGAGTTATGGAATTAAGCTTTACTATAAAATCAGAAGTTATCACCAAAACTAGCGAATCAAAAGCAATATTCCAAACACAAGGTGCTTATGGTATTGAAACAATTGAGCATGTATCTTATGATAGTAAAAAAGAAGTAATAATGACTAATCTAGCCATTGGTACAACAGTTACTGACTTATTCAAAAATCATATTCTAGCAATAGCTAGTTATGATTATGTAATATATGATGCAGCTGGTAATATTGTTAATGAAGCTGATTATGCAACCCAAGTATTACAAACTGGTATGAGAGTAAGAATGCAGGATAAGAATACAAAGATAATTGACGAAATAACCATTGCTATTCGTGGTGATTTAGATGGTGATGGCGAGGTTACATTCCTAGATGTCTTCCGATTCAATCAATTCTTTACAGGCTCATTTGAAGCAAGTGTTAGTGAATTGATAGCTATGGATATAAATCAGGATGGAATCATTGATATTAGGGATTCTAATTTATTATCTGATGCATTAAATACGGGTATTTATGATTTCGAAGAGTCATATAAGTAGTTAAAAAAAAGAGGCCTTAAACGTTTAGTTTAATGGCTTCTTTTTTTGCTTTCTTCACGAATGATTGAGCACTTTTTAATTAATGTAATCATTATTTTTCTTTTTTTATTATAAAAAAGACTATAAACATTGTCTTAATCTTCTTTATTTTGTGATAAAATGATATAATTTTAATTACATAAACAAGGAGGAATACTATGAAGAAAAAAAGGGTAGTACTGATATTTTTATTTTTTATAGTACAATTTATGTTGATAGCATGTAATAAAGTTTATTATTCTACAATAACCTTTATTACAAATGGTGGAGAACCAATTGCAGATTTAACAGGAAAGGTTGGAAGTGAACTTGTTTTACCTAGCCCTAAATATGAAAATTATTTATTTGAAGGTTGGTATAAAGACAATTCATTTTCCGAAAAATTTATAGATGAGAAATTTCCTGAAAAAAACACAACTATTTATGCAAAATGGAATATAAAAAAATATGAAATTTTAATACACGAAAATAATGGTAATCAGGTAAAAACAGCTTTTGTTTTAGAGAATGATTTTATTAATTTAAATACTCCAATTTTAGAAGGGTTCAAATTTGATTCTTGGTATTATGACAAAGCATTAACAAAAAAGTTTGATCCTAAAGATATTTTTAAGGAGACTAAATTTGATCTTTATGCTAAGTATAATTGTGTGGATTCTAGATATGCCTTTGTTTCACCAACTGGATTAGCAAATGGATTTGGAACACAACTTAGCCCACTTTCATTGAAGGAAGCACTAATACAAAATAAAAAAATTTATTTGTTACCAGGAGTCTATGAAATGAATGAGCAGATTCTTCTTGGTAATGATAGTGTTTTAATTGGTATAGAAGATGTAATTCTTGACTTTAATAATGAAAGTGAAGGAATTAATGTTTATGGGGAATCTAATAAAATTATAAATATATCTGTAACTAAAGCGTTAGAGTATGGATTTTCAATTAGAGGATCAAATAATTTGCTCCTTCGTTCTAAGGCCTTTGAAAATCGAGGCAATGGTTTTTATATAGGAGCAGATAGAGGATTTAAAGAAGCTAGTAATAATACAATAAGTGCTTGTGAAGCCTATGAAAATTTTGATTCTAGCAGATATGAAAAATATAGTAATGGTATTTATGTTGATTCATCAGTTGGTAATAATAATCAAATTGATGGAACTATGGCCTATAAAAATGGTAACAATGGAATTGTAATTTCTAACAATGATAATAATGAAATTCCTGGAATAACCATTGTTACAAACTCGATTGTATATGGAAATGGTAATTCTAACTATTCTGACAAATCCTTTGAATATGGTAATGGTTTTTATTTGGGCGAAAATGAAAGATATCTATATTCTAAAATAGAAAATTCTATTGCATTTGATAATTTCAACTGTGGTATTTATAGCAACTCAAATGGTGGAATAACTATCACAAAATCAACTTTTTATGAAAATGGCAAGCAAAACATTTTTATGAATAATTCAATTCAAAATCGAATTATCGACACATTAAGTTTTAAGGATATTAGGCAATACAATGATGTGTTTTCTGGATATATTGAAAACTCTATAATTATTAATAATAACACTCTTGCTAAATACAATAATTTTTCGAAAAAAATTGATAGTTTAGGTGTTGTAATTAGTAATTTTACTAGTGATAATTTTAAGACAAAAAAATTGAGTACAGAGATAATTGATGACAAATTAGAAACAAATAATTTTTTAACAAATGATTTATTGATAGGTGCAAACATTAATAAAAACAGTGTAAGTAGGCAAGACTTTATACCGGAAGAAAATATAATTTATTCTTTAACATTAGATCATCTAACGCCAAATTTTTATTTACCTAAAAATATTAAGGGACAAGAAATTTCATATGCAGGAGAAGTAATTATAAATTTAACTGCAAACGAGGAAAAAATCTTTGGTAATTATTTTGTTAAAATTAATGAAAAAGTGTTGAAATCTGATATTGAAATTAGCGTAAACAATGTAAAAAAAGCCTTAAAATACGAAAAATTGCTAAAAAATTATGATCCTCAGATTCTAGATTTCACTTCATTTGTTGATGTAATAGTAGGAGCAAATTATATTGAAGAAGATATAAAAATCATCGACAAAAGCACAGGAGAAATAATACCGAATACAGCTTATATTTTATCTAAAGAAACATATTTTATTGATTTAGTTGGCGACAATAGAGATTTGGTTTCAACAGTAGATACAACCAAGGTTGGAGCGTATGAAATAAATTATACAATTGTTTTTGATCAGGATTTAACAATTAGATTGACTAAGATAATAAATATTATTTCAGAATTAACAGAGGCGAGTCCTGCTAACGAATTAGTTGTTTATCCAGACGGAATTCTTAGAGGAGACGTTATAAATGCTGTTGGTGATATCTATGCGATAGAGGTGAAAAAAGGAAGCAAATCTCCAACTATTAATGATGTAATTTCTGGCGGGAATTATAGTGGCGTTGAGGTTATAAAGCATATTTCAGGCAAAATAAGCAAATCTACCATCGAACTTTCTGGCTTTGTATATAACCAGGGAAATGAGGTATACGTTGTATTTAAAAATGGTGTCTCAGCAGGTGATCCACATAAGGTAGAAATGCTAGATAAAACTATTGTTAAAAATAGCTATGATTTTATAAATGCATTGGCTCAAAACAAAAAATATATTGTTTTAAATAATGATATTGATTTGAGTGGTAGTAATTTTACAATTGACAAGTATAGTGGAATAATTGATGGAAATAATTTTTCTATCAAAAACTATAAATATAAATATAATGAAAAAGTTGATCATGTTGGAATGATTTCTCAACTATCTAATTCAAAAATTAGTAATTTAACTTTTACAGGCTGCACAATTTCATCAAATGCCAACTTTACAGGTCTACTAGCAGGATATGCATATAATGTAGAGCTTGATAATGTTAAAATCAATAAAACTAGTGTTGATGGAGAGATGTATTCGGGTGGTATTTTTGGAAAAACAAGTGGTAAAATTTCACTAAATAGAGTGGAATTTAGTAACCAAGAAAAGAATACAATTTCTTCCAAAAATATTGCTGGAGGAATAATTGGTATTGCAAACAATGATTGGATTTCAATCAAAAACACATTAGTAAAAACAGATATTTTAGCTGATAAATTTGTTGGTGGTATCATTGGAGAAATTGACTTTGCGACACTTAATAATGCTTCAAATTTTGAATCTATTTACGTGTTAGGGAAGTTAAAATCAAAGCAAGCTTCTGGTGTTTTTGGAAGAACAAAAGTACTACTAAGCACCCCACAAATAAATGTCAAAAACATCTTAATTGATACAACATTTGAAGCATTAAAATCATACTCATTTTATAATGGATTTAATGCTGGATTTTCCGAAATTTTTGGCGAAAAAATAGTGTTTATTGAGAAAGAAATATTTGTTAACAATGCAGTAGAAACAGTAAAAAAAGAAGACTTTTCTAAAGAAAAATTCTCACAAATGTTTGACTTTGATAATGTTTGGCAAATAGATGAGAATCTAAAAGAGCTATTTTTAAGATAGAATATATTGAAAAAATGTGATTTAAAGGAAAATAAGCCTTAAAATCGCATTTTTTTATTGTTTTTTTATTGTTTTTAATTGTTGTAAGTATAAATATATAGTATAATTTGTAGTATAAGATACTATAGATAACTATACGCTTTTTAGAGCTGATAATAATTATTTTATGTAAATAAAAAAGGGGGACGTTTTATAATATGAAACCTAAACAAGAATTTCAAATTTCTTTGCCTAAAATATTTAAATCAAGATTAATAACTATTATGATTTTTGCTATGACTTTATTAGCAATTTTTACATGTTATATTTCTAACAAAGAAATATCAATTTTTGATAGTTCATCTAGCCTTACTTCACTAGAAGTGAAGGATCCAGATGCTACAACTTATCTTGATGAAGAATTTATGAAATTTGAAGTTACTTCAGCACCAGATGCTCAATATAAAGAAGTAACCTTCAAGGGTGTTACTGGTAATTTTTCAAGAACTAAATATACTACTCTTGCAATTCCAGAAACGATTGTTAATAAGCAAGATGGAGTGACATATCATGTTACAAGAGTCGACATTCCATATCCTAGAACGGAAATTGGAAATAATACGGTCTTTGTTACTAACACTAATCCCGATTTTATGAACAATGCTACTGGATATAGCGAAGATGGTACTGTTCCTGTTGCAACAGAAGCGTTCAAAAAAACATCTGCTTTCTTATCTCAAAATTTTAAAGCAATAATTTTACCTAAGAGTATTAAGGAAGTCACAAAAGGATCATTATGGGGGTTTGCTTCTCTAGAATATATGAAAGTTCCATTTATCGGTACTAGAAGAATAACTAAGACTGATATGCAAAATCCAGAGTTATTGGATGAAAAGGTTGGTATTTTAGGTTCGATGTTTGGTGGCCCTCATAGAAAGCAAGAATTAAACTATCAACGATATACAACATATGACAAAACTGGAACTGGTTATGACCCTAATTCCAATATGCTTTCTATTACTCAAGGTTGGATTAAGAATGTTGCCTCTACCGAAGGAAAACAATTAGATTATGTTCCATCAACTTTGAAAAAATTAATAATTACCGGTGAAGCATATACTCCTGAAACAGGGGTTGGTGATCATCAGACAATGGAAATGATTCCTGTTCGTGCTGTTTTTGAAAACCCTACACTAGAGACTATTATAATTGGTACTAAAGATTCAAAGGGTGAAAATAATTTAAAACGAATTGGTAAGATTGGTATGTCAGCTTTTTCAAATTGTAAGAAGCTTAATAAGGTAGAGTTTAATGTTGATGAGGTTGGAAATTTAGAAAAGCTAATTTTATCAACAAATCAAAATTTACAAACGGTTGTTATGCCAAAAACTTTGGCAGAGATACCAGAAGGATTTTTTTCAAATTGTACAAAATTATCTGATATAAAAATTAATACAGTAGATAGAATAGGTACAGGAGCATTCTTTAGATGTGAAACTTTACCAGGTGATTTTTTCAAAAGAATACCTAATGGGATTACCGAGATTGGTGATGCAGCTTTCAAGGGTTGTACTTCATTAACTGAAGTGGATTTATCTGGTTATACAAATTTACAAACTATTGGTAAGGGTGCTTTCTATGGTTGTTATGGTATCACTAGGATGGTTTTACCTTTCATAGGTAAGGATAAAAATTCTGATACAAGCCTAAATCCTGGCTCAGATGAAAAAGACTATATTGAAAGGAAAAAAGCAAACCTATTTAACTGGATTTTCTGCGATGCAGCCATAGGTTCAATCGAAGGAGAAAATGGTTTCCAAATTGATGAGAACGATGTAAACTTCTATACTGCTAAGCAATACTGGGGTAGTGAAGATGTTCACTCGACAGAATGGTTATCTGCATTTATTCCTGCTCGTTTAACAGAAATAAGAATTGATAAGGAAACTCAATTAGAAAAAGGTGTTTTACAAGGCTTAAAGAATGTTAAAATTTTAAACATTAATAGTTCTTCAATTTCAACAATTGCGCCAAATGTTTTAAAAGGTTGCGAGTCGTTAGAGGAATTGATTATACCTACAGTTGGTAGTTATAGATATGAGCCAACTGAACATAGACATATTGGTAGATTGTTCGGAACAGCTGATGAGAATATGGTTGGAACTGGTAAGGACAAATATTATATTACTGGCTCTGGTTCTGACAGAAGTTATGTAGTTCCTATTTCTCTTAAGACCTTGAGATTGACAAATCAAAGTGTTATATATACCGAAAACATTCAAAATCTAAATATTATTACTTTAGATATTAGTGCTAATACAACTTCTATTGAAAATGAGATTCTATACAATTGCTCTTATATAGAGAATTTAACATTACCTTTTATTGGTTCATATAAAGGTGGATATGATGGTACTTCATATCATAGTGGCTATTATTGGTGGGCATATTATGAGATTACCAACTCATTACAATGGATTTTTGGTGATACTGTAGTTACAACAAACGCAAACCTATATGATAAAAGTACGTTATTTTATGGCTATGGCTATTCGCAATATGTTAGATATATTCCAGTATCTTTAAAAACTGTAAGAATAACCAATGAAACAGTATATTCGACCTATGCATTCAGAGATTTTAAAAATTTAACACGAATTGAATTAGATTATGTTTCAGGTCAGCGTTTTAACGAGGGTGCTTTAAATGGTTGTTCTAAGCTTGAAGAACTTGTTGTACCTTTTATAGGACGAGATGAAAACATTCAACAGTCTAGCTATAATTCAGATTCTTATTATACATTGGGCTATATGTTTGGAACCTCAAGTTATAGTAATACTTATACTGCTTATGAGTTCGGCTCATATTATCAAGTGCCTAAATCATTAACTATAGTTACTGTTAAGCAAAAAAATGGTTATATAGGTAAGGGTGCATTTAAGAATTTCAGTTCTCTTACAACAGTTAATCTTAATTTCACTAATAAGATTGTTCAGATACCAGAAGAGGCTTTCTATAATTGCGTAAATTTAAGTAATTTCAATTTTGGTGTTAATTATGCACCAGAAAAAATCGGTAATTATGCATTTTATAATTGTCTAGCACTTAATGATTTAAATACAGTAATTGTTGACAATGTTACAACTGAACTTGGAGCATATTCATTTGCTCAAACTTCAATACAAGGTGTTGATTTAAGCAAGTTTAGAATTGTTGGTGATTACGCTTTTTCAGGATGTAATCAAATAGTTACAGTTGATGTACCAGCTGGTTTAGAATATATAGGCTCAGGCTTATTTGCTAATTGTGCATATTTAGAGAACGTAAAACTTGGCATCAATACAGCCCGCCCTTATATGTTTGAAAATTGTACAAGTTTAAAGAAACTTGATTTAACGGGGGTTACGACAGTTATTCCTGAAGGTTTTGTAAAGGGATGTGTTAATTTAACGGATTTCACTCAGGATCCTGAAACAACAGCTATTGGTCCTCATGCATTTAATGGTTGTAGTTCATTACCTAATTTTAAACTAAGCGATAAGACTCAATCAATTGGAGCGTATGCTTTTGCGGGATGTACTAATTTTACAACTATGATAATTCCTAATTCTGTAACAAGCATTGATCATGATGTATATACAGGATGTAGTAAAAATCCAATATTTACATTATATGTATATAAGCAAGAAAAGGATTGGCCATCAGGATGGGTTGAAAATTGGAATTGTAATTTCCCTGTTTATATCATTGGTTATAATGATGAAGATATTTACGAATATGCAGAAATTAAGAATCCAACAGGAGACTTTATAGGCTGGAAGATTATTGGTGTAAAACAAGGATACCAGTTAGGAGAGTTAGTGCAATTACCACGTAGACATTTGGGTGTTAATATTATTGCAATTGGTGAAAGAGCATTAAGCGATCAAACGAATATAAAGGAAATAATTATACCAGAAACCTACGAGAAAATAGGTGATGGAGCATTCTTAAATTCTACTAATAATAATAAGATTAAAGTATGGTCTTATAAATTAGAATCAGAATTAGAAAATGGCACTTATAGTGATAGAGAAACTTCACCAAAGAACGAAGACTTTATGAAGGGCCTAATCTTCTATAGAGACAAATGGACTCTATCTGGTACAACACCAAAATATTTAGTTTCCGGATTATTCTTTGAATTTGGTGGTGTACCAATGTATGATGGCACAGCAAAGACACGTACAATAAAGGATATTAGAACTCAAGGTAAAATAGTAGGATCAGGTATTGATGAGCATTTTGATTCGACAGCCTTTAATTTTAGTTACTATAATAACATCAATGCTTGTGATGAGAATACGCCAAATGGCGATAGAGCTCAAATTTATATAACTCCTAAGGATGACCGTTTTGTTGGGGATACAACGTATTATTTTAATATTAAGAAAAAGGCATTAACAGTTGTGCTTGGAACCCACATTACAAAGCCTGATGGATACCAAGTGAATTATGAATATACAGGTTTAAACTGGACATTTAGTGAGTGGAATCAATCAAATATTCTAGGATTACCGGATGATGTAAAAGTTAGCGGTACCTTAATGACAGACAGCCCTAATTGTCGCGCTATTCCTTATATGGAAAATAATGGATTGAGATGGTCTAACGGCTTTACTATAGTTAGCAAGGTAACAGGAAAGAAATTAACTAATAATTTCACCTTAGATATTAGTAAGATTTTAGTTGTTATTACTAAAGCAACCGTTAGAATAGAATGGCCAAATGAAGATATAGTTGTTGAAGATGGAATTAACTATCATATCCATAAATATAATGGTGAATCATTAAATATAGTCCCTAAAGTTTATAATACAAGAACTAATGAGTTAATGACTCATCTTCAAGAGGATGATTTTTCATATCAAAATAGCCGAAATGAATATACACCAGGTACTAAGGGAGTTGTTACAGTAACAGTAGGAGATGCTACTCAGGCAACCTCTGTAAAGAAAAACAATTTGATTGTGGAAAATAAGGATCAATTGAATTATTATTATAAAATCGCTAATGGTGAAGTAAAAATAATCATTAATAATTATAAGTATAAAATTGATCCAAGAGAATTATATTGGTCATTTAATTCATGGTCTAGCTTACCAAGCTATGTCACAATGACAGGCTTAGGACCTAATAGTGTATTGACGGGTGAGCTAAGAACAATCGACGATAAGGCAGAATTACATTCATTTAAGGATAATACTATCGTTTGGGGAGTAGAACCAATGATAACTGGACGTAATGGAATTAATGAAACAACTTATTATGATTTAGATTTGCAAGAAGTTTCTGTAACTATTTTACATAACAAGTTCTCATTACGTTATGAGATGGTAGGCCAAGGTGAAAATCCTACTAGAGAACCTATTGATTTTGTTAAAAATAACGATGGTACATTAAAGGTTAATGATCGTGGAAGATATTATATGGAGTATGAGGCAGATGGAGATCCTCATGCATTCAATGTAATAGTCAATAATCAAGGATTAGAAAACAATAATTTAGTTATTGGCTATTCATATGGCACTGGTGAGACAGTTAATGTTCCAAAGTATTGGACAAATATTAGTTCTGATGGTGTTGGTTATTTAGTTGCTTATCAGGTAACTGCCGATCGATTCATTACAGAGGATATGCCTAAGAAAAATATGGATAATCCTAATGCTGCCTTTGAAATTATATTCAAAAAGAGCAAAGTAAAAGTTAATCCGGAATTTAGAAGTGAATATACTGGTAAGCCTTTTGATCCAAATCCATTCATTTTAAAGAAGGGAAAGGACCAAAATATCACATTTACCTATTATTCATATAATGATAAGGCGTTGGTAAAACCTTTACCAGAAGCCCCAATCAATGTAGGAAAATATTTTATCAAATTAGATATTCCAGAAACAGATTTCTTCTTACCTATAACAGATCAAGGTACTAATGTATTTACGGTTGAAATTACACCGAGAGTATTGAATATAACATTAGATCCTACTGATCCTAGAACCTATAAGGTTTATGATGGTAAATCTCCTTGGGAGTTAGAAATTAATAATACTTTCATACAAGAAGTTTGTCCAAATGGTTTATTGCCAGGCGATACAATATATGGTAATTTAAAGAGTAATTCATTAAATGCTGGTTCTTATTCTGGACTAGGTAGTGGTATTTTCTTTGGCAATTTATCATTAAAGAATGCCAATGGAGAAGATAGGCTATCATGCTATGAAATAAGAGTTAATTTTACTGCAGTAATAAAACCTCGTGAATTCCATTATGTTGAAACTCCAGTGGAGGTTGATTGGGATAATCAACCACATAGAATAAACGTTGAAATAAGTGATTCTGAATACCCAGATATCTTATTAACTCCTGGCAAGGATTATAAGATTATTTATGAGCATTCTTCAGGCTGGACAACTCAACCATTTATGGCTTTTGAAGCAGGAACATATAAGATTAATTTTAGAGTTTCAGCACCAAACTATAAAACATATGAGGGTGTTGCTACACTAATAATTCGAAAATTGAATATTACGTATGAATTAGTCAACGAAAATGATGTTAAGGTAGAAAAAGAAAAACCAGAAGATTTATATTATACATATTTAGTTGGAGATTATGATAATTCTCCACATTATGTAGTTGCTAAAAATTATAATCCTATTTTCTCACAAGTATTATATGGTTTTGGTGGACTATATGAATATGGTTATAATTTTACGACTCCAAATTGTAGTTTCGGAGAGGATCCAATTTACATTACTGAGCCAGGTCAATATATAGTTTGGGTATATTTGTCATATCCTAACTATAATGATGTGTATATTCCAGTGTTAATGTATATTAGTGCAGATAATACTATTAATACAGATATAGTTAAGAAAGTTACAGTTACTGGATCTAAGGGCAGATTTGATACTGGTCACCCTGATGTAGAGTATTCTGTAAATGTTAGTTTACCTGTAGGGGAAGAGCAAGATTATTCTGTTTATTACAGTCAAAATCTACCTGAATATAAATACTTGTTAGATGTTTCTAATCCAACAGAGGTATCAGGTGTTGAATATGGCGCTTATGATATAACAGATTGGACTAAAGATATTAAGCAAGTTACATATACAAAAGAAGGAACATATAAGGTATTTGTAAAGGTTGTTAGAAATAATGGATATAAACCATATATTACTGCAGTTGATGTAATAATTTACCCTGAAGATCAAGGTGGTGGCAACGGCGGCGGTGACGGCGGAGATGGTGGAGTAGTTCCACCAGGCCCAACTCCTCCAATTGATCCAGATGTCCCATTAAAGAAAATAGAGGGTGTTACTTTTACAGGAACTGAAGTCATATATGATGGCAAAGAGCACACAATTACAATAAATAACTTAGATAAGTACTATAAGTTGTATGGTGAAAAAGTAAAGGTGTTCTCAACAAGACGTAATGATTTAACTAATGTTTCTGATGAAAGTTTATGGAGCGAAGGACTTTTAACATTTGTTAATTCTGGCAAGTATCAGCTACATATAATGATTAAAATTCCTGGTTATGAGCCATTCTTCGGTTCAACAGATGTTAATGGAAAACCAATAGAAGTAATAATTGAAAAACGTGATCCAAATGTAAGGCTTGTTACGACAACGGTTGAATATTGCAAGGAACCAATTCCGGATTCAGCAATTATTTGTGATGAAGATATGCATGATGGTGCAAGACGCGTTTCATTCTATAATTTAGATCAAACAGGAACAGGAAAAGGTAGTAGATTACCTGTTAATCCTACTGAATTAGGAAGATATTATGTTGAAGTTGAATACCTTGCCACTCAAAACTGCTTGGGTAAAAAAGTTGGCGGTATAATTGAAATTATCAAGAGAACAATCACAATGGATATCCAAGGTGAAATGGAATATGATGGAGCTATTCATTGGCCAATCATAAAGTTTGATACTCATACTACGGATACATTCAAATATGAAATCTATTCAATAGATGGTCCATTAACAACACTAACATATCCGGATGGCACTAATTCTAGAGTACCTATTGAAATTGGTGATTATAAGATAGGTGTAAGAATTATTGGTAAGACTGATTACTATGTTCTAGAAAAAGATGTGGTTGATTTTAAGATTACAAATCGTAAGATTAATATTGAATTAGAGCTAGACGTACCATTTGATGGCAATCGTCCTGTTAAAGTTACATATGATAAGCTAAAAGAAGCATTAACTAGAGAACAAATAGATGCAATTGAGTCAAAGCTATTAGCTAATATATATACAATTGGTGTTGGTGGAGAGTTAGTACCAGTTCCAACTAATGATGAAATTGATTTAAACAGTTATGTTCAAACTAAGAGTGGTCAGGAAGGACAATATTTATATATCACTGGTCAAGATATATTAAATAATTTAATAGTTAATTTTAGTGTAGTTAACGATAAGGGACAAAAACGTGATTACTATGAATTTGTTTTGAATTTAACTATTAATATAGTTCAACCTGAGTTAGATTTAATTATTGATGGCTATGAAGGCTTCTATGATGGTGAAGAGCATGGACCAACAATTAAGTTGAATTCTAATGTTACAGGTATAAGATACTACTTCGCATTGTCTGAAACATCTGAAGACTTACATTCAAGACCATTTAAGTTTACTGATGTTGGTGAGCATACTGTTTACTATGTCGTAACTTCTCCAGGCTTTGCAGACAAGAGAGGATCTTATGTAATAAATATTAAGAAGACAGATTTAGATATTAATTTATCAGAACAAACAAAAACTTATGATGGCGAGTATTTAGATGCGGTATTTACAATAAACAATATTACTAGAAATACTAAGGTAGTAATTGATCAAGCCAAGAAATATTATTTTAATAAAAATGATGTTACTCTTGAGCAATTAAATGCACTTTTTGCTGATTTCACAGCATCTAATCCAAATTATAAGTTGTTTGAAAAATATAATATTCAAAATAACGCAATAAAAGATGCTGGTGAATATTATTTAGTTATCTATTATCAAGACAGCTTAAATTGGAATAAGACATTTAAGATTGGAACTGAGGTTATCGAAAAACGTATATTAGATGTAACCTTTGAACCAACTTTAAATCCAGGTATTCCAACTGATGGCAAAGGAAACTTTGTTTTCACATTTGATTATAACGGACAATATAGATTTATTGGTATCAATGGTAAGACAACTATCGCAACAGGCAACTTAGTTCCTGGTCAATCATTAGATACAAATCCAAATGTACAAATGTTAAATAGTATTAGACCAAATTCTCCTGATGCAGGTGTTTATTCTGGCTTAGATTTTGAATTTGATCCAATAGGAATTGTCGATCAAAAAGGAAATCAAGTTGGTAAAAACTATAAGCCTAATGTAAAGAATTTAAAGGTAGTAATCAAGAAAATTCCATTACCAGAGGATTTGTTTAATGCTGATGCAGAGCAATCTAAGGAATATACAGGAAATAGTATATTCCCAGATGTATTTAAACCAGAAGGCAGCGGTAATTTAAAAGTCGTAAGTATTTTAAAATACGATACAGCTGCAAATAAGCCTTATGGTCAACAATTAACTTCAGCTGTTAATGTTGGAACATATGAGTTTAAGGTTACTCTTGAGGAGGGTAAGAACTATCTAGCCTCAACGAAGACATTAACAATAATATTAACAATCACTAGAGCCAACATTAACATTACATGGGAAAATACAGAAAAGGAGTATGACGGTTTATATACTCCACCAGTTGCTCATGCAGTAGATAAATTTGGCAAAGAAATTCAAGTAGTTGTTAAATTTGAAACCGAAACCTCAGGCATTTTAGCTGGTGAATATTTAGCAACAGCAGTATTTAAGGATTTAACCTTATATGATAATTATGTTCTAAATAATGAAGAGTTATTTTATAAGATAACGCCTAAGAAATATGAATACAAATTAAAAGAAGAAAAAGAGTATGATGGAACTCCTTGGAAGAAGAATTTAACAACCTCTAGTTTTGCTGGTTTCTTACCAGATCATCAAATGGAAGGATACATCGTTACTAAGTCTGAAAATCCAGATACATACATGTATGGTGTATTAATAGAGGGTTCTAAGAATCAATCTAATTTAGGAGCATACTCATTCATTTGGACACCTAATATTACTGTAAATCCAAAGGATGCTGAAGGAAATTACCTAACTGATGCTGAAGGACGAAAGCTAGTATTAGATGCTTCGCAATGCTTTGATATTGATTTTGATTTATTAGTAAAGATAGTTGGCGGAAAAATTCAATATGAATGTGAAAAGGAACAAATATTTAAGTATAATGGTGGAATGCATAGATTCCAATTAACTGTAAAGTTCCCAACTAACAATGTAACTATCTCTTATAAGTGGAAAAAATCAGAAGAGGATGAGTCAAAGTTTGTAACAAGCACAACAGCTCCAGAATTTAAAGAAATTGGTAGCTATGATGTAAGGTATTCTATTGCTGGTCATCAATTTGCTGGGGATGTCGTTGAAGGAGAAGCTGTTGTAAGAGTTGTTAAGGGTGATCCTGTATTTGAAATTGTTAATGACTTAAATAGACAATATGATGGATTACCAGCATATCAATTTAATAATTTAAAATTCATAGATAATATGAGATTCAATGATACTGGAAATATTGCGGATATAGAGTTTAAGGTTTATTATTTAGGAGATAAACGTGAAGGAACAGGTATTCTAATTCCAGAATCAGAATATCAAAATCAAAATATGGTAGGATACTATCGAATTGTAGTTACATGTAAAAAGGATCAAGTTACTCCTGAGGACAATCGTTATGAAGATTTGCATTATGAGAAAATATTCCAAATTCTTCCAAAGGAATTAACGGTTGCTATTAAGCAAAATATTACTATTTCTAAATTTACTCCTGAACCAGATAAGAATATTCTTCAAGAAGGAGACAAGCATTCTATAACTGGAAATATTAATTTAGGAAATAATGTAATAGCTCAAAACTTTACTGCTACATATGAATTGACTATCAACAAGTTACAACGTGGAAAATACGCTATCAGTAAGCAAATTAATGGCTTATCAGAAACTCTTGATAATGGTATGGTATTTAATTGGAAGCTTACTAATTCAAAGGATGGTCAAGCTGACAATGTTGGCGCGTCACAAAATTTTATAGTTAAGTTAAATGTAAATATAGTTGTTTCATATAAGAAGATGAATGTTGTTCAACCTACTGATTTAGAAGTTGTTTGGGAAAAGGATAATCAAGGTTACTTTAATCCAATTGTAGTTAATGAACCAATTGATGCAAAGATAACGTACAGTTCAGATGGTAGTACCTTCACTGATCAGGTTGTTAAAGTGAAAGAACCAGGTGTAGTTGTAGTTTATTATCGTGTTGAACGCGAAGATTATGAGCCATTTAGCGGAAATTATACAATAACAGTTAAAAAACGTGATCGTGTTGATATTGCCTTTGATCAAGATGTTGTTACTAAAGAATATGATGATTTAGTAACAGCAGGTGCTGACATTTTAAATGTCCAAGATCCACATTATCAAGATTATCTATTTGATGATCAATGGTCAGATGCTGATATTGTTTGGGAATATAGAGCATTTATTACAGACAATAAGGTTGACCCAGAATTCCTAATTGGTGAAAAGATTGATGATCCTAAGGATGTTGGCAAATATATAATTGTCGCAATAATTCCTGAAAGCCCTCACTATAATTCTCTAGAAATTGGTTCAGTATTTGAAATTACTCCTAAAAAAATAACAGTTCTTGTAAAGGGCGAAAAGGTTTATGATTCAAATTACTGGTTAAGTAGAGAAAATATTTCTGGGGTAAACACTATAACAGTTACTGGTAATTTGCCAAATCATGAGTTTAAGGGTTCATTCTATACAAATGGTGCAAATGCTAAGAAGTATTATGCTAGTGATTTTAGATGGGAAAATCCAAATAACAATTACACTATAACTGCAGTGGATGGCTTAAATACAAGAGATGTAACTAAGAATTATCGAGTTTCATTTGATAACAATTCTGTTGTTGAAATATTGAAGGCTAATATTAAATTTACCTTTGAAAATTATGTCGGTAAATATGATGGAGCACTTCATGGTATAACTGTTGAGGTAGCTTCCCCAAGTAAATATAAAATCTTATATAGTGAAACTAAGAATGGCAACTTTACTGAAACAGAAATTAAAAAGAGTAATCCTGGAATTCACAAGATATACTTTAAGATAGTTTCAGAAGAACCATCTGGTGTTAAGAATTATAATGACACAGCTGTACAAGAGGCTACTATTAGTATTGAAAAATCTAAGCTAACTATTATTGAGGTTAGCGATCTAAGCAAGGTGTTTGATGGCGCAGCTGTATTCTTCCCTACTGTAAAGCTAGATATGGAAGATAATAATACAAAAGATTATGTATATGAGTACTTTGATAGTAGACATCAAAGTATAGTTAGAGGTACTGAAACTGAGCTAAACGAAAACAATAAACGTCCACGTGATGCTGGTGTTTACTATGTTTCTGTTACTATTCCAGCTAGTGGTATTCATTTAGGCGGAACAAAGGAAGTTATGTTTACTATAAGCAAGCGTCCTACTAAGGTTGTATGGAGTTCAACAGTATTTGAATATAATGGTAATAGACAAATTCCAGAAGCTACAATTACTAGAGCTGAAGAAGATTTGGATGAGATAGTATTTAATTATAATATTAAGCCTTTAGTTGGTGGTGACTCTAAGTCAATTGACCCTGGTAAGTATCAGGTTAATATTAATGCTGATCAACTAAAAAATTATGCTGTTGATGGTGGAGATTTCACATATGAAATTACAAAGTGTAAGGTTGTAATTAGCGTAAAGGGTAATTATAAATTTACAGGTAATCCATATGAATTCACCTATGATCCTACAGGACAAGCAATTCAGCAAAATCAACAAGTATTTACTGTATCAAATTTACCAGAAAACCATTTATTTGAAGGTGTCTTAAAGACAAACTCTGGTTTGCCAGGTAACTATATTGTTAACAGTAGAGCTGATAGTAGTAAATTCTTAGAAAAGTATTTGTGGGAAGGAAGCAATCCTGAGAAGCCAAGAATAATAATAAATAATATAGATGTTACTGATCGTTGCTTTGATATAGAGTATGATTTAAAGGTTATTATCGATAATGGTAATTTCAATGTACAGGTACAGGAAGTATTGAAACAACCATATACAGGTCAAAGCTACAGTATTTCTGTTTCAACTACCGCGCAAAATATTGAAATTCGTTATTCTGAAAAGGAAGCTGGCCCATACAAATTAACAACTCCTCCAGCATATACACACGTTAAGGTTGATTCGTTAGGTAATGTTATACCATATATTACATACTATCAAATTATTTCAACTATTAGCGGTAAGGAAATAGCTAGAGGTAGTGGTGTTGTAGAAATAATTAAAGCTAAATCTATATTCCAGCTTGAAAGACCAATGGAAGATATGGAATATAATGGCTTATCACCTATAAAACCAAAGTTTAGGTATGATGGTATGAATGATCCAAAACAGGTTCGTGAGCCTAAAGTTCAAATTTGGCAAGCAGATGAAAATGGACTATTTGATACAAATAAGCCATCTATGCGTTGGGAAGAGATGCGAAATGTTGGGCGTTATAGAATTGTATTCACCTTACCAGGTTCATCAAATTATTATAATGATTACGAGGATGAAACTGCGAAGGTTGAGTTTGAAATTATTCCACGCAAGATAATCGTTAGACTTCCAGATCAAACTAAGAATTTTGATTCTAAGCCATGGAATAAAGAAATTAGCAACGCTAATGTGGAAAATCTAATAGGTAATCATATCTTTAGAGGAACACTTTCAACAATTAAATTTGAGGCAGGAACTTATGTTAATCCAGATGAATTCTATTGGATTAATGGTGATTGGCAAGTAATGAGCGGAGACGCTGATTTAACTAAGAATTATTCAATTACAACCTCAGTTAAGGTTGAAATATTACCTGCTGAATTTGATTGTACTTTTACGGATTACATAGGAGATTATGATGGTAAGCTTCATCAAATATCTTATGAAATTAGAAATCCAAAATCTGGTTATACGCTAGAATTTGGTACTAGTCGAGATTCTTATGGTCCTGATCAAATTATGCGAGCTATAGGAACTACAACAGTTTACTATAGATTATCTGCTCCTAATTTCAGGACAATAGAAGGACAAAAATTAATAGATATCAGACCTTTAGATGGTGATATTTCAAATGTTAATTTCCCTTCAAAGGTTTATGATGGTACACCAGTTCCTGCTCCAACCTTTATAACGGTTTCAACAGGTGCTGTAAAAGTTACTTACTACGTATCTGGCGATACGGAACAAGCTAATCCATTACCTGGTGCACCAACAAATGCAGGCCAATATTTTGGCGTAATTACAATTGAAAGTAATGGTGTACATGCTGAAATAACAGCTCGTGGTGCATTTACTATTTCTAAGCGTGAAATCGATGTAATTTGGGGCAAGGATGTTTCATTTATATATGATGGTTTAGAACATGCTCCGTCAGCTTCTGCAGTAGGTGTTGCAGGTGAAGATGTACCTGTAATTGTTAAGGATAAGCGTATCCTAGCAGGTACAGGCTATGTAGCTACAGCAGAAACTGAACACGAAAACTATACTTTAGTAAATAATACATGTACATTTGAAATCACAAAGCGTGTTATCGATGTTCCAAAGTTCCCACCAGAGCAAAAATTTGAGACTGGTGATGAAATTAAAATCAAAGATGAAGATGGTAATGAGTATGTAGTTGATGATACTGGAAAGGTAACTGAAATAATCCATCCAGACGGTACTATAGACAAAAATCCGGATTTAGATTTTGGTATAGTAATTACCCCTCCAGATGAAAATGGACAAGGCGGAAGATTTGATATCGTTCCAAATGATAAAGATAACACTAAGGTGCCTGATGGTAATTCAGGCGGAACAATAACAATAATACCTAAGCCTATTAAGGATCCTAATAAAGAACTAGAGATAGTTTATACTTATACTAATATATATACTGGATTTGAAATTCATCCATTAAAGGCAGTATATTATATTAAAACTCCTGCAGAAGGGGAAAAATTAACTAGAACTGCTGAAAAGGTATTACTAGTTGAGGGTAAGGATTATAAGGTTAACTATTTAGGTAATGTTATTGATCCAACAGACAATGCTCAGTTTGAATTAATCGCAGATGAGACATTACCAAGCCGTAGATATGACTTTAAGGTTACATGTACCTTCAAGATTGTTATGGAAAAACCTAAGCTATTAGAATTGAAGGCTGATTCAATATCAGAATTTGTAACTATGGTTGAGAATTACGATGATAATACACGTTCATTCGATGTGGCTGAAAGAACTGAAGCTAATCAAAAGGATATGTATTTAGGTCATTTATTCCAAGGCCAATATTTAACAGTATATCTAAATATGTTCGCTAATGACGTAAATGATATAAAGATTTATAATGCTGAAGGAATCGAAATTGCCCAAGATGACACATCAGAAATTTATGTTGGTACTGGTTGGTCATTTGCACTAGTAGATGAATTTGGTACAGAAATTGATAGAGTTTACTGCTTACTGTTTGGTGATGCAAATGGTGATGGTCAAGTTAACAATATAGATCGTGACTTTATGGAGAACCACTTTAATGGAAATGCCACTTTAGATGGACTATATAATTATGCTATGTGCTTTATTGGCGGTTATTTCCCATCAAATCTTGAAGTCGAAAAATTAATTGATCATTTTGCCGGAAATTCTATCATTAATGAAGAATATAAACCTATAAAATAATAGCGGAGGGGAAATATGAAAAGAAAAATAATGTATTTCGCAAGCTTTTTAATCTTGATGCTTACACTTATAGCAACAATAGGGGTAAAATCTACCCCTATCGTAGCTAGTGCACAAGATATGATGCATATTAGATATGTAGCAGAAGATTTAAGCGGAAATGTAAAAACTACATTTGCTCCAGGTGAGACATTTAAACTTTTAGTATATGGAACTTGGGCTGCAGATGTAAAAAGTGTTCAAGTCAATGTAAGACCAGAATTGCAAAGAGGTGTATCTTACGCTGATAAATTAGAACCATTAAGAGAACCATCTACAAAAGGTGGAACTGATGGCGCATGTAAACCTAGAAATCATGGTTATAATGAGAAAATTAAATATGGTCAAACAACAGGAACACCTAGACCAACAAAAGATCCAGGTCCAAGTACTTATGATTCAAGATTGGATTTTACAATTACAAAAAGAGAAATGGACGAGTGGGGCGATGAGATTTCTACAACATATGGTTTCTTTGATCAGCCAACAAATAGAATAGATGATAATTCAATATATAATGCTCAATATATAGGTGGAACCTTTAGTACTACATCAGCAAGGCTTGATATGACTAAAGAAACATTACTAGGTATCGTTGAGTATCAAATTAAAGCTAATGCTTCTGGAGAAATTAAATTTGATAGTACTCACACTGTTTTTTCAGGTGTTAGACCTAATGGTAACACCACCACTAAATTCAATTGTGATACTTTAACAATTAATATTGCTGCTCCATCAAATAATGCTGATTTAGAAACATTATTTGTCGAGGATGAAGATTTTAGTAGTTTAATTCCTGCAAATAGTGGTCAAGAAATAGTTATTCCAAGAGAATACGAGAAAAACCAAGTTAAATTAAAAGGAACTGTTAAGGAAAATGGTACTATTTCTGAGGTTTCAGTTAATGGTAAAGTTATAGGGATAACAAATGGTTATTATAATATTACTTTGGGTAATCCTGGAGAAACGACTAAGGTAACAGTTAAGACCTTATCGTCAAGTAAAAGTGGAAACAAGACATATACAGTTAATATTAAACGGGCTCCTAATAAGTCTAATGATTTAACTAACTTAGATGTTTCAAGTGAGGGTGGACAAAGTGGAATTAAAGGACAATTAACCGAAACATTCTCACCAACAAAGACTAACTACACTATGAACATCCCTAGTGATGCGACAAATGTTTTATTAACTCCTACGTTTGATACAGCTCAGGGAATTACAGTAACAGTTGATGGCCAAGCCGCAACTAGTGGTCAACAAATTAAAATTCCTGCCTCAAAAACAAGTATAACTATTGCTTGTCGTTCGCAAAGTGGTGCTGTTAAAAATTATGTAGTTAATATTCATAAACAATCAGTTGATACGAGAATAGAATCTGTATCATTTAACGCATACGAGCCAGGTCAAAGTACAGGTAGAAATATTTTAGGTAATAATACAGGTAATGTATATCAGACAACTTCCAATTATAAGTTTAAAGAAACTGGTATTGGATTAATTGTAACATTACCAGCGGGCTCTAATTCTACATTTACTATTGATAATCAAGCTCAGCAGAGTGGTGTAGAGAAAAAAGGATTAAGCTTTGGTCAAGGTGAATATCAAAAGACTTTTAAAGTTATTGTTACTGCTGAAGCTGGAAATAAAAAATCATATGATTTAGTTGTTAATAGAGATAACGGAAATTCTGATACAAGTATTATGGAAGCCCGTATACAAGGAACATATGCAAATCCAACAATAACTGATTATGGAACATTTACTGGAAACGGTCCATTTACAATTGGAAATACCACACCAGTTTCATATGATGAAAAGGAATTAATTGCGACTATTAAGCTTAATGCTGAAACGTCATACATCGTATTTAATGGTCAAAATTTACCATACAAACCAGAAGGAAATCCTTTAACATTGAAGTTGGATGGAAAGAATCAATCATACACATTTACATTTGATGTTGTTTCAGAAACTGGTGCTAGAAAAACTTATCAAATTGTAGTTAATAGGGAAGTTCCTAGCAATGACACTAAAATTATTCCTGAAATTAAGGGTGGAAACACTGATAAGGTATATGCCTTAAATGGTACAAGTCCATCTTTCTCAGCATCATTACCAATCTCTGAAGTTTATGCTAAGGTTTTATTAAAGGGAATCGAAGGCAAAAAAGTATTTGTTGGTTCAAACCCTAATGCTGATAGTATAACTACTCCATATGATTCAGCTGGATTTAAAATAAATGTTGGTGAAACAGGATTTGTTAAAGTAGTTGCAAGAGATGGTTCTGAAACTGTTTATACATTTAGAATTGATCAGACAATTGAAAAGAATACAGATAATGCTATTAAGAATATTGAAATAATTATATATAAAGGTTCAAGTCCAACTGCATATATAATTGAAGATTACACATTTATTTCTACACAGAAGCAATATAATTTAGTAGTAGATTATCCATATACTTCAATTGAATTTAATGTTGAACTACCAAAGGGTGCAACATTGGCAAATGGAAGTGTGAATTTACGAGAAAATTTAAATGTTGGTCAAAATGGATCATTCTTGTTTAGATGTAAAGCAGAAGATGGTAGTTTAAGCCCTGATACTTATTCATTTAATATTACAAGAAATGATGGCGATAAGGATAATACCTTAAGTGAATTAAAGATTAATGGTGTTGCTGTTGAATTAAAGCAATATCAATATGACTATACTGTAGTATTACCTCATGGTGCTCAATCAGCAACAGTTGAATATAAGGCTACATCACCAAAGGCAAAGACTTCAACTAGCCCAGCGACAAACGTTGTAACATTAACCAATAATAAGGGTAGTTATTCAATCAACGTTCGTTCAGAGGTTGATATTATTAATTCAGCAACAGGTAATAATTACAGAATAACAATTTATTCTGCTAGCCAAAAAGCTGAAATTACCAATATTCAAATTTTACAAACAAAGGGTAGCCATGATAATGTAGTCGATACTACTAATCAGCCATTCACATTTAATAAAGAAACAACTAATTATACATTTACAGTTCCATTCGTAACTAGTAAGGTATATATTAAAGTAACATATGATGATCAATATTCTAGATTATTTGGTGTTGATGACCAAGATTCTACTATTAATGTAGGAGATAATAATTTTGAGATTTATAATACCAGTGAATATGGATTAATTAATCCACAGGTTGAAAATACATCAAGTAAGGTATATAGGATTAATATAAAGAGAGAACAAGGCTCATCAAACGCTTCTTTAGCAAGCTTAAGTGTTAAGATTGATGGTGTTGAGCAAATAACTAATTTCTCTCCTGAAAATTCTTCTTATGTAATAAATAATGTGCCAAAAGATAAAATGTTTGCAACAATTGAAGCAACATTAGGTGAAGGATTAAAGATTGAGGGCCCTACTGGTCAAGTGGCATTACCAAACAAATCTAATCCATTTACATTAACTGTTTTAGCACAAGATGGTAAAACTAAGAAGACATATACTATTGTTATTAATAAGGAAGGTATAGATGGTCAAGCTGATAATACAGTATTAAATATCACAGCCACTGATAACTTCTATAATGAGCATATTAA
>JAHHSV010000029.1 GCA_020025015.1 Anaeroplasmataceae bacterium | reverse complement strand
TATAAAACTATTAAGTATAAAAGAGGTACTGAATATAACTAGTTTTGACAGTACCAAATTATAAAAGAGGTGTAAATTATGGATTTAATGGTTAGAGGCAGTAAGGTTTATATAGAAAATGATATAAGTAGGCTAAATGAAGCTTTAGCTACGCTTAAGCTTAGAAAAAAGCTTTTTATTATTACGGATGAGAACCTTTATTGTTTATATAAGGATATGCTTTCTAACGCCTTAAATTATGATTTAGAATTCATTGTTTTACCAGCTGGAGAAAAAAGTAAAAGCATTGATAGTGTTTTAATGATTACTAAGCGTTTATTAGAGGGTAATATTAAGCGTAATGATACAATTGTTGGCTTTGGTGGTGGAGTAATATCTGATATTACTGGCTTTGTCGCAAGTATTTTATATCGTGGTATTAATCATGTAATTATTCCAACAAGCCTTCTTGCGATGGTTGATGCAAGCTTAGGTGGTAAAACCGGAGTTGATTTTTACAATCGTAAGAATATAATAGGTGCCTTTTATGAGCCTAAGCTAATTTTTATTGCGACTGAGTTTTTAAATACTTTACCAGAAGCTGAGTTAAAAAGTGGCTTCGGCGAGGTTTTTAAATATGCTTTCATTAAACCTAGCCTTCAGGCTAAGCTATTTAATGGCAGCCTAGCCGAAATAATTAGTGATTGTATTTCAATAAAAAAGGAATTTATAGAAGAAGACTTTTATGATCAGGGTTTAAGGATGCAATTAAATTTAGGCCATACCTTTGGCCATATTGTTGAGATTAAATATGGCTTAAGCCATGGCATTGCGGTTATTAGTGGAATGAAGATGATTTTTAAGCTAGAGGAGAATTTAGGCTTAATTGATGATTCTTATTTAAAGAAGCTAAATAGCCTTTTAGAAAAATATAAGATTATTGCCCCTGACTATGATTATCATGCTTATTTAGATGATATCTTTAATGATAAAAAGAATTTAAAGGGTGTTTTAAGCTTGGTTTTTATTGATGCCAAGGGCACATATTTATTTAGTAATACTAAGGAGGAGCTTTATGCCAAAATTAGCAGTAGATAATTTAGTGGGAGAGGTAGTTATACCACCATCAAAAAGCTTAGCTCATAGGGCAATAATTGCAAGTAGCCTAGCAGATAGCCCTAGTATTATTAAAAATGTTAGCTATTCTAAGGATATTCTAGCAACCATTTCCTGCTTAAGAAGCTTAGGAATAGAAATAGTTACCTTTGCTAATAGCTTAAAGGTTATTCCTCATCCTCTAAAAAGAGTAAGTGATTTAAATGCTTGTGAGAGTGGATCTACCTTACGCTTTATGATTCCTTTAATGCTTTTACAGGATGAAGAAATTAAAATTGATGGAATCAATCGCTTAAAAACAAGGCCAATTAATGACTATCTTAATATCTTTGCGGATTTTAAGATTAAATATGAATATAATAATGAATTACCCTTAACCGTTAAGGGAAGACTAAAGGCTGGTAAATACTATCTTAAGGGTGATACCTCTAGCCAGTTTTTAACCGGCTTAATGCTTGCCCTACCGCTTTTAGAAGGAGATTCAGAGATTATTTTAACAAGTAATCTTGAATCAATTGAATATGTTAATATGACAATTAAGATTTTAGACCTATATGGTATTAAAATTTTAAAAACAGCTAAGGGCTATTATATTAAGGGTAGTCAAAAATATCAGAGCCATGATTACGTAATTCCTGCTGATTTTAGTCAGGCTGCTTTCTTTTTAGTTGCTAATTTCTTAGGCGCTAAAATTAAGCTTAAGGGGCTTGAATTAAATCATTTACAGGGTGATGAAAGAATTATTAGTATTCTTGAAGAAATGGGCGCAAGCTTTGATAGTGATTATTTAGTTACAAGCTTAGAGCCTAAAAATATTGATATAAGCCTAAAGGATGAACCAGATCTACTACCAATTTTAGCAGTAGCGGCCTTGGCTATTCCAGGTGAGACTATTTTTAGGGATTTAAAGCGTTTAGAATATAAGGAATCTAATCGAATTCTTGCGACCAAGGAGTTAATTGAAGCTGTTGGTGGTAAGGTTGAGGTTAGAGATTATGCTATGTGTGTTAGTAAAGGTAATGACCTAAGGCCTAATAGGGTTAAGGTTTATAATGACCATCGTATTTTAATGGCTGCGGCAATTTTAAACTTATTAACTAAGGAAATTACGGTTGATGATTTAAAGCCAGTTAATAAGTCATTCCCTGATTTTTTTAAGATATATGAAGCCCTAGGAGGTAAGATTTATGAATGAGCTTGAAAAGGCAAGAATGGAAATTGATAAGGAAGATAAGATAATAAGAGAGGCTTTTATTAGAAGAATGGCCGCTGTTAAGGAGGTTATTAAATTTAAAAAGGCTAGTAGCCTTCCTATTTTAGATTGTGTAAGAGAAAAGACTATTATTGATAATGCCTTAGCGAAGGTAGAAGATCCTAAGCTTAAGGCTTATTATGAAAGATTATTAACAGAAATGCTTGCGATAAGTAGAGACTATCAAAGGGAGCTTTTAGATGAATAGATATGCTTTAATTGGTAAAAGCCTAAAGCATTCCTTATCAAAGGTTATTCATGAGAGCTTTTATAAGGAGTTTAATATTCTAGCAAGCTATGATTTGGTTGAGCTTAAGGAAGAGGAGCTAGAGGCTTTTGTTAATGAACTAAGAAAAGGCTTATATCAGGGAATCAATATTACAATGCCCTATAAGAAAAGCCTAATTAAATATTTAGACTGGATATCTCCTAGTGCTAAAAAAATTAATAGCATTAATACAATTAAGGTTATTGGTTCTAAGCTTTATGGCTATAATACGGATTATGATGGCTTTATTTATATGCTAAAGGAATATGAAATTAATCCTTTAAATAAATCCTGCTATATTTTAGGTACCGGAGGAGTTAGTAACACGATATATGAGGCCTTAAAGGAGCTTGGTGCTAAAAGCATTAAATTTGTTTCCCGAAATAAACGTGATGAAAAGACTATAGGCTATCATGCTCTAGCTAAGGAAAGCTTAGATTTAGTAGTTAATGCTACTCCATGTGGAACCTATCCTAATATTAACGATAATCCCTTAGATGTAGCTTTAATTAAAAACATAGCTGAGGTTGTAGATTTAATATATAATCCGAAAATAACAAGCCTTTTAAGAGAGGCTAAAAGCCAAAATAATGGCTTGCCTATGCTTTTATATCAAGCTTATCTAGCCGAAGAGATTTGGCAAGAAAAAAGCTTTGCTAAGGATGACTGGTTTAAGAAGGTTGGTGAAGAAATTGAATCAATTTGGTAATAAATTTAAGGTAGAAATATTTGGGGAATCTCATGGTGGTGCGCTTGGGGTTTTATTAGATGGCGTACCTGCTGGTATACCTTTAGCTATAGCTGATTTTAATGAGGCTATTGATAGAAGAAGACCAGTAGGAAAGGCTGGTACTCCTCGTAAGGAAGAGGATATACCGGAAATATTAAGTGGTCTTTTTAATGGTAAAACAACGGGCACTCCGTTAATGATCCTTTTTAAAAATGCGAATACAAATTCTAAGGACTATAGTAATTTAATTAATCAGCCTCGTCCAAGCCATGCTGATTTTGTAGGAAATATTAAATATCAGGGCTTTAATGATTATAGAGGTGGCGGTCATTTTAGCGGTAGAATCACCTTAGGCTTAGTTGCGGCTGGAGTGGTTGCTAAAAAAATTTTCCCGATTAATATTAAAAGTGAAATTAAGAGCCTATTAGGTTCTAATGATCCTTTAGAATTCGCTAAAATTATTGATGAAGCTAGAGCTAATAAGGATAGCGTTGGCGGAATTATTGAGGTAAGAATCAATGATTTACCTGTAGGCTTAGGTGAGCCTTATTTTGATTCTACTGAATCAATTTTAGCGCATGGCTTATTTAGTATTCCTGGTATAAAGGGCGTATCCTTTGGTAGTGGCTTTGAGGGAACTAAATTAAAGGGCTCAGAATATAATGATTTAATAATTGATAAAAATGGTAAGACTAAAACTAATAACAATGGTGGAATAAATGGTGGAATAACTAATGGTAATGAATTAGTAATTAATGTAGCGGTTAAGCCTACTCCATCAATTGGCTTACCTCAAGAAACCTATAGCTTTAAGGATGATAGGGTAGAGCCATTAGTTATTGAAGGAAGGCATGATGCGGCAATCATTATGCGTATGCCTGTTATAGTTGAGGCGGTTTGTCAAATTTGCTTAGCGGATTTATATTTAAGAAATCGTTAAATTTATTAAGGATTAGAAATTTTTTCTAGTCCTTTTTAATTTTAAAGTGTATAATAGCATAGAAGAAAAGGGTGGTTTTATGCGTAAGGTTATTTTTAATAGTAGTGAGGCTATGCTTGAGGCTAAAAGATGCCTAAGCTGTAATAATCCTAGCTGTGAAAAGGGCTGTCCAATTGGTAATCATATTAGAGATTTTATTAAAGCTCTAAAGGATGATAATTTAGCTTTAGCAGAAAAGATTGTTTTTGATAATTCTAATTTAGCCTTTATTTGTAGCTTAGTTTGCCCGCATGAAAAAAATTGTATTGGTAACTGCATTTTAAATCACAAGAAAATGCCAATTAACGTTGGGGCGCTTGAGGCTTATATTACAAGTAATACTTTGCTAAAGGCTCCAGAAATAATTGAAAATGGTAAAAGGGTAGCTATTGTTGGGGCTGGTCCTGCAGGTATTAATGCCGCGATTGAATTAAGAAAGAGTGGCTATAGTGTTACTATTTATGATGCCTTTAAGCATATTGGTGGCGTTATGAGCTATGGTATACCTGAATACCGTATTGATAGAAAGGCTTTATTAAGGCTTGAGGCTTTAGTTAATGATTATAAGATTCATCTAAAGCTTAATACCTTTTTAAAGGAAGAAGATATTTTAAAGCTTAAGGAAGGCTATGATAAGGTTGTTATTGCGGTAGGCTTAACTAAATCAAGGGATTTAGGTATCGGTGAATCTAAGCGGATCATTAAGGCATCTACTCTTTTAAGAGAATATAATTTAAAGACTAAGTATGATGAGGGTAATTTACCTAGCTTAAGTGGTAGAGTAATAGTAGTAGGGGCAGGTAATGTTGCGATGGATGCGGCAAGGGTTGCCTTAAGGCTAGGTGCTGATGTTAGTATTTATTATAGACGTAGTAGAGAAGAGGCACCAGCAACTAATGAAGAAATTGAATTAGCTATCAGCGAGGGCGTTAAGTTTAATTTCCTAGTAAATCCAGTTTTGGCAACAGAAATAGGAAATGGCTTAGAGGTTAAAATGAATGAAATGGAATTAGGCGCACCTGATGAAAGTGGTAGACTAAGACCTGTTAGTACAGATAAATATTTTACCGTAGCCTGTGATTACTTAATTTCTGCCATTGGTGAGATGCCAGCAGATTTAGGCTTTACTAAGCTTAAGGCAAATCATGGCTATCTTGAATGTGATAGTAGCTATTTAACTAATATTGAAGGAATATATACCTGTGGTGATATAACCTTAGGAGCAAAGACAGTAGTTGAAGCCTGCCAAAGTGGTAAAAAGGTCGCAGAGACAATAATAAATAGCGATAATAGACAAAAATAGCGATAATAGACAAAAATAACTTGAAGTTATATTTATATTATGGTATAATCTATTGGCTTTTGGAAAAAAAGCAAATCACAATGTTCCGCTGATGGTAATAGTTATGAGCATTGTCAGACGAAGGAGTAGACGATTATGGCAAAAGGACAAGCATTAATCAATGAAATTACAGCTCAATATTTAAAAGAGCGTCCAGACTTCCGTGCTGGTGATACTGTTAAGGTAAACGTTAAGATCATTGAAGGCGAGACTCACCGTATCCAAGTATTCGAAGGCTTAGTAATTAAGCGTCAAGGTGCTGGTATTGGTGAAACATTTACAGTAAGAAAGGTTTCAAACGGTATTGGTGTTGAACGTACATTCCCTGTACATTCTCCAGCTGTTGATTCAATCCAAGTATTACGTAGAGGTAAAGTTCGTAGAGCAAGATTATTTTACATTCGTAATTTATCTGCTAAGGCAGCTCGTATTAAAGAACGTAGGTAATTTAAAAAACGGAAAGATTTGTGTTAGTTTAGGCTAGCACTTTTTCTTTATTTTTTTCTATGCTATAATATCACTAGAGGTGATTTAATTGAAATTAAAAATGACTTTAATTAATTTATTGCAGCTAGTTGGCTTTGCTTTAGTTGGCTTTGTGGTTTTACTAGTTAATAAGAATAATAATATTACGGTTACTAATGGTTTAAATACAATGTATATTGGCTTAGGCTTTGGTGCTTTATTATTAATACTAACCTATTTAACTACTAATGATTCCTTAAGTGGTTTAATTAATTCGGTTGGTACGTTCTTAATTTTATTAGTTGGCTTAATTCTAGCTTTAGTAGATGTTAACTATTTATATGGTTTGGTTGCAATGGGAGGAATCACTGTTATCTATGCTATCGTATTGGTTAGCTTAGTTTTTAGTAAAAAGGAATAGTTTGCTTTGGGCTTCAGGTTGCTGAAGCTCTTTTTTTATGAAACCATTTTCATAAATGGCAGCGTTTTCCCTTGCGGATATGTGATAATTATGTTATAATTTTTGCAAATGGGGTGATTGTTTTGGCAAATATAACAATTTATGATGTTGCTGGTGCAGCAAAGGTTTCTTTGGCTACTGTTAGCCGTGTTATGAATAATCCTGAAAAAGTTAATCCGGCTACGCGCGAGAAGGTTCTTAATGTTATTAAGGAGCTGGGATATCGTCCTAATGCAATTGCAAGAGGCTTAGCTAGTAGAAAGACTACAACTATTGGTGTTGTCATGTCTGATGTTAGTAGAGCATCTACATCACAAATGCTAGGTGGTATTGTTGATATTGCAAAAAAATATGAATATAGTATCAAGGTATTCTCAACAATTGGTGAGGATATTGATGATGTTATAGCATCTGTTGTGGCAGAGCAGGTTGATGGAATTTTATTCTTAAATGAGGAATTAGAGCCTGAACAAATTGATGTTGTTGTAAAACGTGTAGAAGAGGCAAATCTACCAATTGTTTTAACTAACGTTGGCTTTGAAAATAATCCATTACCTTGTGTATTAATTGATTATGTTGAAGGTACATATGAGATTACTAAAAAGATGATTGAGGCTGGTAGAAGAGATATTTATCTATTTACAACAGTTACTCATTATTATACAAATGATTTAAAGGAGCAGGGCTACCTAAAGGCTATGAATGAGGCAGGCTTAGAGCCACACATTCTAAGAACAAGTGGTGATGTACCAGTTAACGCTCCACAATTTAGAGAGTATTTTAAGGATCATAAGGTTGATGGTGCTATTGCAGTTCGTGATAGTATTGCTGTAAGCTTTATGAATGTTGCCTTTAGAATGGGCCTAAAAGTTCCTGATGATGTCTTAGTTGCCGGCTTACAAAATACAAAATATTCAATTTTAGCTCGTCCAACCTTGACATGTCTAGATACTCCGGTGTATGATATAGGAGCTGTTTCAATGCAGCTATTAACAAAGCTTATGAGACAAGAGGAAGTTGAAAGCAAGCACATCGTATTGCCTCATACAATTATTAAGAGAGAAACTTTATAAATCGCTGAAGTAGATTAGTAGAAGCTAAGCTAATTTTAGAGAGCCTGTGGTTGGTGAAAACAGGTAGTTGCTTAAGCTTTGAATTACAGCTATGGAGATATTTTACTAATGAGGGCTAATAGATTTTCTATTAGAACTAAGGTGGTACCGCGTATATTACGTCCTTAGATTTTAAGGACGTTTTTTTTATTATTTAGGAGGAAAGAATTATGAGATTAATTGATGAATTAAAGGAAAGAAATTTATTATTTGATGTTACTGATCCAAAAATCGGTGATGCTTTAGAAAATGAGGAATTAACATTCTATCTAGGTACAGACCCAACAGGTGATTCTTTACACGTTGGTCACTTAGTAACATTCTTAGTTGCTAAAAGATTAGAGGAGCGTGGCCATCATCCAGTTATCTTAGTTGGTGGTGCAACTGGCTTAATTGGTGATCCAAAGCAACAGGGTGAGCGTAAGATGCTAACTCTAGATGTTACAAATCATAACCTAGAGTGCTTAAAGAGCCAAATCCAAAACATTTTCCATTTTGATACAATTGTTAATAACTTTGATTGGATTTCTAAAATCAATGTTATTGAATTCTTAAGAGATTTTGGTAAGGATTTCAATGTTAATACAATGATTAATAAGGAAACCGTTAAGGCCAGATTAGAAACAGGTATTTCATATACTGAGTTCTCATACCAAATTTTACAGTCATTAGACTGGTACTATTTACTACAAAGCCATAACTGCCATATGCAAATTGGTGGTCAAGACCAATGGGGTAACATGGTTTCTGGTATGGATTTAATTAGAAAGAAGCTAGGTAATGATGAAGAAGCCTTTGCCTTTACTATTCCATTAATTGTTAAGGCTGATGGTACTAAGTTTGGTAAATCTGAGGGTGGTCAAAGCGTTTGGTTAGATAAAAATAAGACTAATCCTTATGAATTCTATCAATTCTGGATTAATATTCCTGACCAAGAGGTTGAAATGCGCTTAAAGCAATTTACCTTCCTATCATTAGAGGAAATTAAGGAAATTGTTGATGAGTGGAAGCAAAAGCCAGAGGAAAGATTAGCGCAAAAGACCTTAGCTCGTGAGATTACAACCTTTGTTCATGGCGAAGAAGCAACAAAGCAAGCAATTCACGTTAGTGAGGCTTTATTTAGTGGTGATATTAAGAGCTTAACAGCTGAAGAAATTGAAATGGGCTTTAAGGATTTAAAGCGTGTTAAGGCTGATTTACCTTTAATTGATTTAGTAGTTGAATCAGGCCTAGCATCAAGTAAGCGTGAGGCTCGTGAATTCATTAAAAATGGCGCAATTACCTTAAATGGTGATAAGGCTACTGATTTCAATTTAACCTTAACAAGTGATATGGCAATCGGTGGAAAATTCATCGTAATGCGTCGTGGTAAGAAGAAATACGCAATGGTGGAATTTTAATGATTTATAAGATTTTTCATGATAAGAAGCTATATTTTAAGGATCTAAAGCCTTATGATGGTCCAGTTACCTTAATGAATCGTCCTAATATGACAATATTTCAGATGATGGATAAGCATTTAATTGAGATAGATGGCAAATATTATGAGATTAATGAGGTAATATATGATGAAATTGCCTATAGCTTTAGTGATTTTGCAAAGAAGTATTTAGATGTATATGACTTCTAATAAGCATAAGGTATTATTTGTTTGCTTGGGAAATATTTGCCGTAGCCCGATGGCTGAATATTTATTCAAATATGAATTAGAAAAAAGAGGCATAGCTGATTTATTTTTGGTTGAATCTAGAGCCACCTCTAGTGAGGAGGAGGGTAATAGAATTCATCCAGGTACAGCTAGAATATTAGATAAATTTAAAATAGACTATAGTAAGAAAAGGGCAGAAAGAATAACTAGCGCTGATGTTAGAGATTTTGATTATATTATTTGTATGGATAGAAATAATATAAGGAGCTTAGAATATCGCTTTGGTAAAAGCCCTAAGTTTATGATGCTACTAGATAGGGATATCGCAGATCCTTGGTATACAGGTAATTTTATAGATGCCTATAACGATATAGTTTTAGGAATTGATTTATTTTTACAAAAATTTAATTATTAGAGATAAAACTTTCATGCTAAATGGTATGAAAGTTTTTTATCCCTTATATTAAAAAAAACTAAAATATGCTATAATAATATGAGCCTTTGTAGAAAAAGGCAGAAGATTTAAGAATGGTCGGTGAATTTATATGGTTATTAATTTCGTTAATGAAACAAATGAAGATGTCAGCAAATATGAAAAGCTTATAAGAGGTATTTTTAAGCAATTTAAAAAGAAAAAGGAAATCTTTTCTATCATTTTTGTTGATAAAGAGGAAATTCAAAGAATTAATAGAGAATATAGAAAAATCGATAGAGTTACAGATGTTATAAGCTTTGCCCTAAATGATAATGATGAGGGTAATATTTATAGCGATGGAGAAATTGGTGACATTTTCATCTGCTTAGATAGAGCAAGAGAGCAGGCCGCTGATTATGGCCATAGCATTGAGCGTGAGGTAGGCTTTTTATCAGTTCATGGCTACCTACATTTACAAGGCTATGATCATATGACCCCAGAGGATGAAAAGGTTATGTTTGCTAAGCAGGATGCAATATTAGAAAAGGCAGGTTTAAGAAGAAGTGAATAAGTACGAATTAATTATTGAAAAGGCTAAAGAAGCAAGAAGCCATGCTTATGCACCTTATTCTAATTTCCAGGTAGGTGCAGCAGCTTTATTAAAGGATGGTAGCTATGTTTTAGGCTGTAATGTTGAAAATATTAGCTATGGCTTAACTAACTGTGCAGAAAGAACATGCTTATTTTCCCTAGTTGCCCAAGGCTATGATTCTAAGGATGTTGAATTATTTTGTATAATTGGTTCAACTAAGGCCCCAATCAGCCCATGTGGTGCTTGTCGTCAGGTTATGAATGAGCTTTTACCACGTGATTGTGAGGTAGTTTTAGCAAATATGCTAGGTGAATATAAGGTATTTAATAATAGTGATTTATTACCATATACATTTGAGGAAATAGAACATGTCGAATAATAATGAATTTAGAAGTGGCTTTGTAAGCTTAATAGGTAGAGCTAATGTTGGTAAATCAACATTTTTAAACCATGTAATTGGTAAAAAAATTGCTATAACCAGCAATAAGCCTCAAACAACAAGAGATAAAATTTTAGGTATCCTAACTGATGAGGAAAAGCAATTAATCTTTATTGATACACCTGGTGTGCATAAGCCAGTTTATGAATTAGATAATCGTATGCAGGATACATCCTTTAATGCTTCACGTGGTGTTGATGTAATATTATTTATGACAACACCATTAAAGAAGGTTTTAAAGGGTGATGAAATTATTCTAGATAATTTACGTAATACTAAGACTCCAGTATTCTTAGTTATCAATAAGGTTGATCAATTAAAGAAGCTTAATGATATTGATGAAACAATCATTTTATATAAGGATTTATTTCCTTTTGCTGGAGTATTCCCAATCAGTGTGCTTGAGGATAAAAATGTTGATATTTTATTAAAGGAACTTCTAAAGTATATTCCAGAGGGTCCTTTATTATATCCTGATGATATAATTTCTGATAAAAATGAAAGATTCACTGTTGGTGAGTTAATTAGAGAAAAGGTTCTTTTATTAACTGAGGAGGAGGTTCCTCATAGTATTGCTGTAACCATTGATTCAATGAAGCAATCACCAGATAATCCAAATTATATGGATATTTATGCGACAATTATTTGTGAGCGTGATAGCCAAAAGAAGATAATTATTGGTAAAAATGGTGATCGAATTAAGCAAATTAAGGAAAAGGCTAAAATGGATATTCGCCATTTCCTAGGCACAAAGGTTCACCTAGATTTATGGGTTAAGGTGAAAAAGGATTGGCGTAATAAGCCAAGAGATTTAAATATGCTTGGTTACGTTAAGGATAACTACTAAGATGGATGGCTTAATCTATAAGACTCTTGATTATAAGGAAAAGTCAAAGCTGGTTTATTTATATACTAAGGAAGGCTTAGATAGCTTTTTAGCAAGCCGAGCTAAGGACTATAAAAAAGGACTTTTAGGTATTTCAGAAATTACCTATATAAGGTATGAGGCTAGAGGAAGTAATTTAAAATACTTAAGTGAATTTGAGATATTAAATAGCTTTTCAAATATTAAAAATAGCCTTAGCCTTTTGGCTATGGCAGAAATAATTTTAGAGCTTGCTCGTCAATCTAATGATGAGCGCTATGAAAGAATTTTTAATTTTACCCTAAATTCCTTATTAGAGCTTGAGAAAAATGAAAGCTCCTATCAATGCTTTTTTAGCTATTTAGTTAAAATGCTTAAGGTTTTTGGTATCCTTGATTTAGAATTTAAAGGCTTTTCTAATAGCCTTAGGGTTAAGGCAGTTAAGGCCTACTCTAATGAATTAACGAGTGATGATTTAATAATTAAAGATGACATTTTAGAGGTCCTTAATTATTATGAGAGAGAAGATATAGTTTATTTTAAAAATATAAAAAAGGTTATGAGGTTTATATGAACGAGAAAAGATTACACGCAGGTATAAACATTTTACTATATCTAATAATATTTGTTTTTGTGAATTTAATTTTAAGCTTAGTGGTTGGAGCCGTAGTAGCGAATATCTATAATTTAGAATTTTCTACTCTATTTCAAGCAATTGCTAAGCCTGAGGAATATCCTAATTTAATAAAGGAAATAAATATTACCTCAAGCTATACTACATTATTTACCTATTTAAGCTTATTTGTTACCTTGTTTTTGTATAATTTAAAGGACTTAAAGGAAGACATTAAGAGCTTTAAGGTAATAAAATATCTAATTTGGATAGTAGTCGGCTTTGGAATTTTATATGGAGTTTCTTATTTGATTTCATACCTAACGAGCTTAGCTGGGGTTGGAGAATCAGATAATCAAAATTCAATTGTAAACATGATAAAATATGGCAGTAAAATAGGAGTGTTTATAAGTGTTGTTATTTGTGCTCCTTTTGCTGAGGAAATGATATTTAGAAAATCAATAGGTGATTTAACCTTAGATAAAAGTAGATGGCTATATTATGTAGTAGCTACTGTATTCTTTGCTTTGCCACATATGCTATCAACTAGAGCAGCGGCATTGGATTTTATTTTAATGACAATACCATATTTATTTTCAGGCTTATTTTTAGCCTTTACCTATGAGCGAACAAGAAATATTTATGTAAGTATTGGTATTCATATGCTAAACAATTTGTTGGCATTTATTTTGATTTTTGTATAGGTGGCTTAGATGAAACAGGAATTAACTAAGAAGGAACAAGAATTAATTAAACGCTTTGAGTCAAATTATAAGAAGCAAAGCTTTAAGGAAAAACGTACGATGTATGAAGAACAAACAGATAGAAATTATAAGGATGGAGACAGAAACTAATGATAGAAGCAGGTAAGTTTTACAAATTTAAAATAACAAGAAAAACCGATTTAGGTTATATGCTAAATGATGGTGAGGTTGAAATTTTAATGCACTATCGTCAGGCTGCTAGAGAATATGAGGTAAACGAAATGGTTAGTGCCTTTGTTTACTTTGATAATAAGGGTCGTTTCTGTGCTCAAACTAAGGATGTATTAGCTACATCATTTAAGCCTGCCTTCTGTGAGGTTGTTGAGGTACGTGATGAGGGATTGTTTGTTGATATTCATACAAGTAAGGATGTTTTAGTTTCTTCAGACTCTCTACCTTATAAGCGTGAATCATGGCCTTTAGTTGGTGAGATGCTTCCTATTATTTTAAAGCCAAAAAAGAATAGCTTAGTAGCTAGACCTGTAAATAAGGAAATTTGCCTTAAGGCTAAGACTGGTGATGTTATTGAAAACATGACCTATGATGCTACTATTTGCTTAACTAATAAGGGTGGCTATGGTTTGGTAACTAAGGATTTTGTCTTTATCTTTGTTCCTTATATAATGGCTCGTGGTAAGCATAGAATTGGTGAGCTAGTAAAGGTAAAAATTACTAAGATTACTGATACTGATGTTTATGGTACCTTAATTGAGGTTAAGGAAAAACAAATGGTAACCGATGAAGAAATTCTAATCAATTATTTAAATGATCATGGTGGTGAAATGCCATTTACTGCTAAATCAAGTGCTGAAGAAATAGAAAAAGCCTTCCGCATGAGCAGAAAGGCATTTAAAAGAGCTTATGGTGAGCTTTATCGTGAAAGAAAAATTGATTTTGAAGATAATATAACTAGATTAGTAAAATAAAAAATAAAGCCTCAAACTTCTAAAAAGAAGAATGAGGCTTATTTTTTATAAAAAAAAGAACCTAAGTCCTTTGATAAAAAAATGGAGCAGGTGATGAGAATCGAACTCACGTAATCAGCTTGGAAGGCTGAGGTTCTACCATTAAACTACACCTGCTTATAAAAAAAGATGGTCGGGAAGACAGGATTTGAACCTGCGACCTCCTGGTCCCAAACCAGGCGCTCTACCAAGCTAAGCTACTTCCCGAATATTAAAATGGCGCGCCCGAGAGGATTTGAACCCCTAGCCTTTTGATCCGTAGTCAAACGATCTATCCAATTGATCTACGAGCGCAAAATATTTGGCGGTCCGGACGGGACTTGAACCCGTGATCTCCAGTGTGACAGACTGACATGTTAACCAACTACACCACCGGACCACGCTTGTTTATTATATCATAAGCGTTGTCTTGATGCAAGTATTTTTTTACATTTTTTTCAACATATCTTTTACTACCACCAAGCGCTATTTATTTTACTATCTTTTAATTAAATAATCAAGTATTACTTTAAAAAAATGATTAAAATGTTATAATTTATAGTGAAAGATATTTATTTTTTATCTTTTTTCTAGTATGATATTTAAGATTATAAAAGATATTCTAAAGGAGAGTATTTATGGACGAAAAACAAAGCTTTATTCTTGATATAAAAAGATTAGGTATTAATGGTGAGGGCATCGGCTTTTACAATAAATTAGCAGTCTTTGTTAAGGATGCAATTCCTGGTGAGGGTGTTAATATTGAAATAACTAAGACTATGCCAAAGATGGCCTTTGGTAAGGTAATTGAATATAAGAAAACATCAAAGAGTCGTGTTACTCCAGTTTGTCCTTATTTTTCACAATGTGGTGCTTGTCAAACAATGCACATTGACAACGTGAAAATGGGAGAATTTAAGCGTGAGGCGATAATAGAAGCAATTCGTCGCTACACTAAGCTAAACCCACAAAGCTTTGAGATTAAACCAACTATTACGCAGGAAAATCCATTTAACTATCGTAATAAATCTACTCTTGTTGTTAGACGTAATATGGGTAAGAATGCTGTATCAATGATTGAAGAAGGAACAAATAAGAGCTTCGCTATTGATTCATGTATGGTTCAGGATGAAAAGATTAATGAGATTAATCAAAAGGTAATTGAATTATCAAATGAGCTAGATATTAAATCATTTGGCTGTGAGGATTATAGCTGGCGTTACTTAGTAACAAGAGTTGCTAAAAACACACGTGAAAGCTTAATCTGCTTAGTTGTTAAGGAATTTGATCATGAGATTCAGGAATTTGCTAAATCAATTGTTGCAAGAAAGCTTGCTGACTCTGTTTATGTAAATGTTAATGATGATTTTAAAACCCATGAAATTTTTGGTGAAAAGACAATCTTTATTGGTGGTAAGAAGAGCATTATTGAAACTATTGGTAGGTATAAATTTAATATTTATCCAACAACCTTCTTCCAGTTAAATACAGCTCAAACTGAGGTTTTATATGAGCAGGTTAAGAAGGCTGCTAAGCTTTCTCATAAGGAAGTCGTATTAGATGCTTATTGTGGTGTTGGTACAATTGCAAGCTACCTAGCTAATGTAAGCAAGGAAGTAGTTGGTATTGAGTATAATAAGGAAGCAATCACTGCTGCTATTGAAAATCAAAAGCTAAATAAGATTAAAAACATTTCCTTTAGCCAAGGTAATACAGCTAAGCTATTACCAGAATTATTAGCTAAGGATTTAACCTTTGATGTTGCAGTATTTGACCCACCTCGTACAGGCTTAGGTGAAGAATTGATTGATTCAATTTTAAAGGCAAATATTAAACGTATTGTTTATGTATCATGTAATCCTTCAACATTAGCTAAGGATTTAAACATTTTAACTAATGACTATAAGATTCGTTATATTCAACCTGTTGATATGTTCCCTCAAACTGCTAAGGTGGAAGCAGTAGTATTGATGGAAAGAAAATAATTTAATATATTAGAAGCTAGAGTGTATGATGCATTCTAGCTTTTTTCTAATTTTCCCTTGAAAAACGTGATAAAGAGCATTGTATCTCACTTAAAAAATGTGAGCGATTTCTGGTTTTCACTTTAAAAACGTGATAAATATTATTGATATTCCCTTGAAAAACGTGTAAACTATATTTAGAAGGTGATTATTATGTTTAAAAGAAAAATATATAGTGAAATAGAAGCATGGTATGAAAGCTTAAAAATCAAAAAAAGAGCCTTAATAATAAAAGGATTACGTCAAATAGGTAAAACTACTATAGCCAAAAGCTTTGCTTATAGTAATTACGAGAATGTTGTATATATTAATTTTATGAACGACACCGAGGTTAAAGAATATTTTAACGGTAATTTAAGTGTTCCTTTATTAATAACATATTTATCATCTTATTATACAAACCAACAATTTGTACCAGGGAAAACTGTTATAATATTTGATGAAATACAAGAATGTAGTAGAGCACGTTCTTCAATAAAAGCTTTTATGGAGGATGGAAGCTATGATATTATTGCTACGGGATCTTTAATCGGACTTAGAGGATATAAAAAGCAAAATTCTAGTATTCCAGTAGGCTTTGAGAAAACGATTGAGATGAAGCCTATGGATTTTGAGGAATATCTTTGGGCTATTGGAGTAAATGAGAATGCCTTACAGATGCTTAATCAATCATTTAATAGCTTAAAAGGTGTTCCAAAGCCAATCAATGATAATATAATGAGATATTTTAAGGAATATTTATGTGTTGGTGGAATGCCTGATGTTGTTTCTACATTTATTGAAACACATAATTTACAGATGGTTAGAGACTTCCAATTAGGACTTTTAGAATCATTTAAGGATGACTTTGCTAAACATCTAAATGATGATGATAATACAGAAATTGATGAATCTCTATTAACAAGAATAATAGATGTATATAACGTTATTCCTGCTCAATTGGCAAAGAAAAATAAAAAGTTTATTTATAGCGAGATTAGTAAAAATGCTAGAGGAAGAGAATATCTAGACGCTATTATATGGCTTGAGGAATATGGCTTAATAAATAGAGCCTATAATTTAAATGTACTTGAGCTTCCTTTAGAAGGAAATAAGGATAAGTCTGCCTTTAAAATTTATATGGCAGATACCGGTCTATTCGTTGCAATGCTAGATGAAACAAGTGCCAATAGTATATTAACAGGAGATTTAAAAATCTATAAGGGTGCTATTTATGAGAATATAATAGCCGATTCATTTTCTAAAAATCATAAGAAGTTATATTACTATGCAAAATCAAGTGGTTTAGAAATAGATTTCGTTACTGTATATCAAAATTTATTAACTGCTATAGAGGTTAAGGCTAAAAATAATAAAGCAAAATCTTTATTAGAGGTATTAACTAATAAATCAAAATATGATGTAAAGGCTAATTATAAGCTAATAGATGGTAATGTTGGGACAAATGGAATAATCAATACGATTCCTTTATATATGGCATCATTTATAAAATAGTTATGGTGGTTATTAATATAAAATAATAAACTTTAGGCACTATTAATGGAACGAAAATAATAGAAAATTAGCGTTTTTCTTCGGAAAAATGCTTTTTTTATCCTTTTGAAGAAAAGTCAATTTAAAAAAAGAGTAATTAGATTTATTGTAAATTTAAACACAAAGATTTATTGTAAATTTAGGGTGTCAATATCTTTTGAAAATTTCCCAAAAATAATCAAACATTAGCCTGAAAAT
>JAHHSV010000028.1 GCA_020025015.1 Anaeroplasmataceae bacterium | reverse complement strand
CAATAATAGTATATGTTTAAAGGAAAGAAAATTATTTTTATGGCTCCTCTATTTTGTTAGAGAAGCCATTTATATAAACATAAGAATAAAAAGCTTTTGGCCAGGGTCTTTTATTGGTTTTAAAATTTATATTTTTCTTTTAAAGCAGTTTAAATTATAGTTAAAATAGGGAAAGGTTTATAGATTTTATAATCTATTATTAAATTCAGGTGAACGTTATGGATTTAGATGAAATTAAAATTATTAAAAAAGATGGAACGTATCAAGATTTTAAGCCACAAAAAATTGTTGACGCCATCCATAAATCTGCAAGTCGTGTTTTAGTAGATCTTACAGATGATGATGACAAATTAATTGTTGATTCTGTTATTTATGGAATTAATAAAATAGGTAATAAATTAGTACCTATTAAGATAATGCATGCCTTAGTTGAAAATTCTCTAGATAAGAATTTCCCTGAGGTTGCTAAAAGCTATCGTGACTATAGAAACTATAAGCATGACTTCGTTGAAATGCTTGATGATGTTTATCAAAAGAGCCAATCCATTATGTATATTGGTGATAAAGAAAATTCTAATGCCGATAGCGCCTTAGTTTCAACCAAACGCAGTTTAATCTATAGTGAATTAAATCGTTCATTGTATAAGAAATTCTTCCTAAATAAGGATGAATTAGAGGCAATTAATGATGGCTATATTTATATTCATGATATGAATGCTCGTCGTGATTGTATTAACTGCTGCCTATTTGATATGGCTTCAATTTTAAAGGGTGGCTTTGAGATGGGTAACCTTTGGTATAATGAGCCAAAAACCTTAGATGTTGCTTTTGACGTTATTGGTGATGTTACCTTATCTGCCGCTGCACAGCAATATGGTGGCTTTACCTTACCTGAAATTGATAAAACCTTAGCACCATATGCTGAAAAGTCTTATAAAATGTATTTGGAAAAGTACTTGGCCCTAGAAATTAACGAAGAAAAGGCTGAAAAGCTTGCAATGATAGATATTGAAAAGGACTTTAGGCAAGGCTTTCAAGGCTTTGAATATAAGTTCAATACAGTTGGATCTTCAAGGGGTGACTATCCATTCCTTACCTTTACCTTTGGTTTAGGAACTGGCGTATTTGAGAAGATGGCTTCTAAAATTTGTTTAGAGACTAGACGTTTAGGTCAAGGAAAAAAAGGCTTCAAACGTCCAGTACTATTCCCTAAGCTTGTATTTTTATATGATGAAAATCTACATGGAAAGGGAAAAATAAATGAGGATGTTTTTGAAGAGGGAGTTAAATGCTCTAGCCAAACAATGTATCCTGACTGGTTATCATTAACTGGTGAGGGCTATGTTCCTTCAATGTATAAAAAATACGGTAGAGTTGTATCGCCTATGGGCTGTCGTGCTTTCCTATCACCTTGGTATGAACGTGGTGGTGAGGCACCAGCAGATTCAGATGATAAGCCAGTATTTGTTGGTAGATTTAACCTAGGAGCAATTTCTTTACATTTACCAATGATTTTAGCTAAGGCTAGAAGAGAGTCACGTGATTTTTATGAAGTTTTAGATTATTACTTAAATTTAATAAGACAGCTTCATATTAAAACCTACAATTACTTAGGTGAAATGCGTGCTTCAACAAATCCGCTAGGCTTTTGTCAAGGTGGTTTCTTAGGAGGCAATTTAAATCCTACCGATAAGATAAAATCAATTCTAGCTCCTATGACTGCATCCTTTGGCTTTACCGCCTTAAATGAATTACAGGAGCTTTACAATGGTAAATCATTAGTAGAAGATGGCGAATTTGCTTTAGAGGTCTTAAAATATATTAATGATAAGACCACAGAGTTCAAAAAGCAGGATCACATTTTATATGCAATTTATGGTACACCAGCTGAAAGCTTATGTGGCAAGCAGGTTACTCAATTTAGGAAGCTTTATGGTATTGTTGAAAATGTTTCAGATAGACCATATGTTTCAAATTCCTTTCATTGTCATGTAACGGAAGATATTACACCAATAGAAAAGCAAAATTTAGAGCATCGCTTCTGGGATTATGCTAATGGTGGAAAAATTCAATATGTAAAATATCCAATTAACTACAATATAGAAGCTATTAAGACCTTGATTCGTCGTGCAATGGAGATGGGCTATTATGAGGGTGTTAATTTATCCCTAGCCTATTGTGAGGATTGTGGTCATCAGGAGCTTGATATGGATGTATGTCCAGTTTGTGGCTCTAAGAATTTAACTAAAATTGAAAGAATGAATGGTTATTTATCTTATTCAAGGGTTGCTGGAGATACTCGTTTAAATGATGCTAAGATGGCTGAGATAAAAGAAAGAAAAAGTATGTAGTATAAAAGGAAAAGAAGAGGAATTCCTCTTCTTTTTCCATGTTAGTATTTAAATAATTAAAATATAGGGGGCGTATTTTAATGCGTTATCATAATATAACTAAAGATGATATGTTAAATGGTGATGGCTTGCGAGTTGTTTTATGGGTTGCAGGCTGTAGCCATAATTGCTTTGGCTGCCAAAATCCTATAACTCATAATCCTAATGGTGGTTTATTATTTGATGAATCAGCTAAAGAAGAAATATTTAGAGAATTAGAGAAAAATTATATTTCTGGTATAACCTTTAGTGGTGGTGATCCACTTTACTTAGGGAATCGCGCAGAGGTTGGGAAATTAATTAATGAAATAAAAGAAAGGTTTCCTAATAAAACGATTTGGTTATATACAGGCTACAAAATCGAAGAAATTTTAGATTTACCATTTTTGAAAAATATTGATGTACTATGTGATGGTAAATTTGAAATGGATAAGTTTGATTCTAAGCTAAAATGGGTTGGAAGCTCTAATCAAAGGGTAATAAATATTAAAGAATATTTTAACCAATAAATTAATCAATAAATAACTAAAGTTAAGAGAAAACTCTTAGCTTTTTATTTTGACTTGATGGACTAATTCAGTTATAATTATAACGTTGACGAGGTATTAAATATGTTATTTTATGAAATTATTGCCATAGCTATTGGCTGTTTTATTATAATAGGTGGCATTGTTAATTTAACTAAAAATTATTTTAATTTAAAGGCTGCTATTTCAATGCTCGTGATTGGTGCATTTTACCTAGGCTTAGGTATAGCAGGATTTTTTGTTCCCGAAAATTATGAGTGGGGATATACAACAATTTTAATTGTTTTATCAGTTATATCTATGATTGTTATTAAGCTAGTTTCTAAGAAAAATTAGCAAAAAAAAAGAGGCTATGCCTCATTAATTTATAAGATGGCGATCCGGACAGGATTCGAACCTGCGACCAACGGCTTAGAAGGCCGTTGCTCTATCCAGCTGAGCTACCGGATCACGCTAGATAATTATAAACTATTTTAATTTATTTGTAAAGGGGAAAATTATATTTATGGAAACAATTTTAGAACTTAGAGAGGAACTTGGAAACCTTATTATTGAATATGATAAAAAGCTTAGAGATAATTTAAAAATTGAAGCATTTTATAATGCTGAGCTTGGTGATAAAATTAACGAATTATCAGTATATGAAGCTCAAATTATTATTTGTAGAGAAGCTTTAAAAATGGATGAAAAAGATCTTGAATTAGATGAGATAATTACAAATGTTAATAAAATCAAAGAAGAGGTAGAAAGAGGCCTTGCTAATTATCAAAATAAACGCAAGGATTTTAAGGCTGTGATTGAAAATGTTAATAAATATACGGATGCACAAATTAAGAAGCTTGATGAAGAATATGCTAACTTTGTTAAAAAGCATCATTCTGCTTTGATTTTATATATTCCTGAGCCTCACGATAAGGCCTGCCGATATTTGCGTAGCTGCTATCTACTAAATGATTATAATGACTTTATGTCATTTACTCATCAAGAGGCCCTATTGGATGTAAAAGATATAACCTATACAGAGACTCAAACTGAAGAGGTTTACATTAGTAAATATAAGGAGTTTATTGAGGGCTACAAGCGTGAGCTTCAAAAGCTAGGTGCCTATGATGAAAAAATTGCTGGTATGAAGATGGTTATTGAGGATGATATGCTTTTAGCGCGTAATGAAACAGAATTAAGATCACGTATTTACAAGGCTAAGGATGACGTTGTTCAGATTGTTGCGCATTGTAAAGATTTATTTCCTAAGGAGGTAGAATTCGAATTATAATGAAAAAGCATTTATTATTCGGTTTATCGCTACCACTTTTACTTATTATTTTGCTTTTAGCTTTAAGCTTTCCTTTTATTAATATAGGAGAAGAATTAAGCTTTGGGGTAGAGGCTAAGATAATTACTAGTGCATTTTTATCTTTGCTGCTTATAGTTTTAGTGGTAGATGGGTATTTTACAAAAAAATTACAATTCTCCTTTGTATTATCCTTGGTCCCCTTATTATTTTTGAATAATAGCTTTGGATATGCTTTCATTTATGTCGCAGTATTCTTTTATGCATTTTATCTTTTAGTAATTTTTAGAAAAGAGCCTAAAAGAACCCTAACCTATGGATTATATAACAAAACAAGTAATTATATTTATTCTAGCGTTTTGGCTTTAGTTGGCATATCACTTAGTGTTATCTTTTTAAGCTTTAGAATGTATTATTTTTTATTTTTTTCCCTTGGCTTAGCATCGCTTTTAATAATCTTTTATAATCTTTATTATAATAATGTTCTTACCAAGGAGAAAAAGAATATTTTAGCCACATTTAAATCCTCAAAAAAGCTTGAGATAATTTATGCTAAGTATGGCTTAAACATGCGAGAGGATACTATTTCCTCAATTTCATTGATTCAGGCTCTTGGCTATTTGCTTGACGGAAATTATCTTGAAGGAGCTAAGGCTATGGATAGGGTAAATGGTGTAAAGCTTTTTGATATTTCTAATTATTATGAATTAAGGATTTTATATGATTATTTATTAAACCATAATTTCAATAGATCATTTAAAATAATTTCGGAATATGAAAATTACATAAAAAAAATCAAATCAGGAGCTAAAAGAAAATACTTTTATAAGCGATTTGATTATATAAATGAATTCTATTCTATTATGGCTGGTAAGAAGAATAAAATAACCCTTACTAGTGATAATAAGGGCTTAGATGATCTATATTTATATTTGATGAATGCAAAGCTTAAAATAAAACAAGACCAAAATCCTAAATATGAAAATAGTGGCTTATATTTATTATTTTTCTAATAAATCCTTAAAGGCTATATCAACGGTCTTTAGGTAATCTAAACGAGGGGCAAAGCCCTCTTTTATTTTATAGCAATTATTTGTGAATTCCTGATAGGGAATAGATTTTCTGCCGACTTCTTTATTATCCCAATATTTTAGTACTACAGACATAGGAACAATATATAATTCATTGTAGACATTCCAGGATACGATTAAAAAGCCGATTCCCCCATGCTTAATTATTGCTCGAAGATGATCTATTTGGTGAGGATGGATATTGTGAAGAGGAAAAGAAGTTTTATTGTGGTTTTCCTTAGCTTCAAAATCAATATATTTGCCTTTGTAAATTCCATTATAGTCAGTGGTTGATGGGGTTTTATAGTAGGCTTCAGTTATTACGGCCTTACTACGCATTGGATAATCAACCTTAACGATTTGCACTGGGGTTGGTTTTTTATGAATTACGGCTAGATGGGCGTTCAAATAGTATTCATTTGACTGATTTATCATATCCTCAAGCACCATACCAAGATTTGCTTTATTAATAATTTTTTGTTGAGGTTTTTTTCGATTTGGAAAATTCATACGGCTCTCCTTTACTAAGACCTATTATACTCCAACAACTGGGGATATGAAAGCGTTATAGCCTTTATTTTTACTTTTATTTAGGCTATAATTAAGAGGTATTAATTAAAGGAGAATGGAAAAATGGCAAAATGTAAAGTTGAATTTGTTATTACTTCTAATAAAAATTTAGAAGCTGTTTATTTAGTTGGTAATTTAAAGGAATTAGGACAATGGAATCCTGCAAAGGCAGTCAAGGTTGCCTATAATGAGGCTGCAAAGGCCTACAAATTGAGTAAGATGCTTCCAGTAAATGAAGTTGTTGAATATAAGATTTTAGCTAATCCAACATGGGATAATGTTGAAGTAGGTATGTGGAAAGAAGAACTTGAAAACCATATCTTTGAAGCGAAAAAAGGTCATACTGAAAATGCTGCAGTAGGATTTTTCAAAAATATTTAAGTTTATAAATGCCTCTAAAAGAGGCTTTTATTTTATATAATTTTATTGAAGTCTAGTTGGTTTTATATTATAATCAATATAGTTATATTCGATACATTTAGAAAGGAGATAGCTATGAGTCAAATTTTATTTTACTCTCTTGGTGGTTTACAGGAGGATGGTAAAAATTTATATGTAATTGAGGTCGATAAAAAAATCTTTATTTTAGATGCTGGTTCAAAGATGCCTTCTATGGAGATGCATGGTGTTGATATGATTGTACCTGATATTTCGCATTTAATTGAAAATAAGAATAGAGTTGTTGGCGTTTTCTTAACTCATGCCCATGCTGAACATATTGGTTCAGTTTATCAAATTCTTGAAAAAATTCAAACTAAGGTCTATGGTAGTCGTTTTACTATTGCTGTTTTAGAGGATAAACTAAAGCACGATGGCGTAAAATATAATGCTGATGATTTAGTTATAGTTAAATCAAGAAGCTCATTATCCTTTGATGATATTAAGGTGCGTTTTTTTGAGCTGGCTCATAATATCCCTGATTGCTTAGGTATCGACATTTTAACTAGTGATGGTAATATTGTTTATACAGGCAATTATAACTTTGACCAAAATGCCAATGTTGATTATGCTTCAATGTTAAGAAATTTAACTGTCTTCTATAAGGAAAGAGTATTAGCCTTACTTACTGATTCATTAGGCGCAATCAATACGCAAAATAGAGGTACAATTTTAGAATTTAAAACCAGAATGAATAACATTTTGGCAAAGGCTACAGGTCGAGTTATTTATTCTTTATATAGTGATGATATTTTACGTATTCAGCAGATTGTTAATATTGCAGCCGATCACAATAAGAAGATAGCCATCATAGGAAAGAAGACTCAACGTCTTTTAAATCAAGCTATTGAGCTAGGCTATTTAACAATTCCTGAAAAGCTTAATGTAAATTTAAAGTATATTGATGATGCCAACTCAAATAATGATAAAAATATGGTTGTTTTAGTAACAGGTGAGCGTCATGAACCATTTTTTATGCTTCAACGAATGGCGAAAAAAATCGATAGATTAATCCGTTTGGAGAAGACTGATACAATTGTAGTTTTAACTCCAGCTTTAGTTGGAACTGAAAAGATGGAGGCTAGAACCTTAGATATAGTTTATCGTGTAACTAGTAATGTTTATACCTTTAAGAAGGATTTATTACCACCAGCAAATGCGGCACGTGAAGAGATTAAGATGATGATTAATATCTTAAAGCCTAGATATGTAATTCCAGTAATTGGTGAATATCGTCATCAGTATGCATGTAATGTAGTTGCTAACTGCGTTGGTATTCCAGAAAAGCACGTTTTAATTGTTGATCAGGGTAATGTTTGTGAATTCCAAAATGGAAAATATGTTGGTATTACTGATACAGTAAAAACTGGAGATATTTTACTAGATGGTAAGGCAATTGGTAATGTTGGCGATGTCGTTATGAAGGATAGAGAATTATTAGCTGAAGATGGTGTAGTAATTATCAGTGCTAATATTAATCCTAAAAATAAACGAATTGTTGTTGGGCCTGAAATTGTTTCAAAGGGCTTTATTTATGATAATGATACAACCAAAATGCTAGAAAAGGTTAAACAAGCATTCTTTATTATAAGTGAACGTTTCTTAAATCAAAAGTTCATTAACTGGAGTGAATATAAGACAGCTTTAAAGAGTGAAATTTCGACTCTAATATATAAGACAATTAAGCGTCATCCAATAATTATTCCTGTATTGATTTCGACTGATTTAGAATATAATCAAGAAATCAAAATAAAAGTAGTAGAAAAGAAAAACGAAAGTGCTCAAGGCTAATAGCTTGAGCACTTTTTATATAGAAACAGATAAAAAAAGACCGCCTAAGCAGTCTATTTTATTAAGCTTCCTTGAAAATAGTTCTTGCCTCAGGATCAATTGAGATTAAGATACAATTTCCATTAACTAAGCCTTCCTCAGTAAGCTTTTCTGCAATTGCCTTTGCATCTTTACCAAATTGTTCAAGAGCAGTCTTATATTCTTCATTCTTTTGTAATTCTGAAATTGCTGCTTCTAAATCATCAGTAGTACCTAATTCAATAAATAGAGCAAAGTGTAAGCCTTTATTAGCTACATAAATGCCCTTTAATACAGAATCTTCATTTTCAATAGTTCTAGTTTCAACTGTGTAATCCTTACTCTCAAACGCACTCTTGATTTTTGGGGCTGTTGTACCGCATGAAGCTAAGGTGAATAAGCCTAAAACTGCTACTGCAACTAGTGCAAAAAATTTCTTAAATTTTTTCATAAAATATTCCCTCCTAATGAAATCTTTGTATAGTAATATTATAGTATTTGCTTCATTATTTTTAAAGTAATAATAACCTAATTATACTAATAATATACATATTATATACGATTTGTAGAATAAGTAGGAGCGTTTTTATTTTTGTGAGAAATTATTAAAAAAAGAGACTGATTTATTGAACCAGTCTCTACCTTGTTTTCAATTCTTTTTTAATCGGTGCTAGATATTCATTTAGGGCCTTTTCATATTTACTATTAGTTTTAGGCTTATAAAATTCAATATTGAATAATTCATCTGGTAAATATTGCTGCTTGACGAAGTCGTTTGGATAGTCATGTGGGTACAAATATTTAGCTCCACCTTTAATTTCCTTATTAAGAATGTGTGGAGGAATTTGCATTGACTTCATTTCATCAAGAGTTGCGATAGCCTTATTGATAGCCTCATAGCTTGAGTTTGACTTTGGACTTGAAGCAAGAAGAATAGTTGCAAAGCCTAAAGGAATTCTAGCCTCTGGTAAGCCAACATTTAAGGCTGCCTCACAAGCGGCATAAACCTGAGGTCCTATCTGAGGGTTAGCTAAGCCAATATCCTCATAGGCAGATATTTCTAGCCTTCTTGTTAGCATAACTAAATCCTCGCCCTTTAAAAATCTAGCTAAATAGTGTAGGGATGCATCGACATCGCTACCTCTAATTGATTTTATTAAGGCTGATAGTATGTCGTAATAGTTTTCTCCGTTTTGATCAATTCCTATTGTTTTAACCCCTATAATTTTTTTAGTATGCTGAAGGTCTCTATTTTCAGGTGGAAGAAGAGAAAACATTTCTAGCATATTTAAAGAGGTTCTAACCTCTAGACTTGAAGCAGCTATTATATAATCTAAAACATCATCAGGAATTCCTGGGATATTTTCCTTTAAAGCGGCATTTTTCAAGAGAAGCTTTAAATCAGGCTCAGTAATTTCATTCATTTTATAGATATGACATCTTGATCTAATGGCAGGATTTACACTGCGATAAGGATTTTCAGTAGTTAGGCCAATCATTATTAAATCCCCTGATTCAAGATAAGGTAATAGGAAGTCTTGAATATCCTTTTTCATACGATGAATTTCATCGATAATTATGATTACATTTTCAAAATAAGCCTTCGCATCAACAATATCCTTTAAATCAGCCTTTGTATCAGTTGAGGCATTAAATAAAAAGGATTGTTGAGGATACATATCCTTTATTACTGACGCAATAGTAGTTTTACCACTACCTGCTTTACCGTATAAAATAAAAGAACAAAGCTTATTATTTTCAAGCATTATTCTAATTGGTCCACCCTTACCTATTAGGTGGTCTTGACCAATTATATCTTCAAATGTTTTAGGTCTTAATCTATATGCTAATGGTTTCAAGTGTTTCACCTCAATTATAGTCTTATCTAGACGAAATTATAGCATATTTTATTTAAAAATGTAATGATATGTGTTATAATTATTTGTAATATTAATTAGGGGGATACGAATATGGATTTAGAAAAATATGTTGCAAAGGTACCTGGTTTTCCAAAGGAAGGCATAGTCTTTTTGGATGTTACCCCTATATTTAGAAATGGTGAAGCTTATAATTATGCCATTACAAAATTAGCTGATTATGCTAAGAGTAAGGGAGCAAACGTTGTTGTTGGTCCTGAGGCACGTGGCTTCATGACAGGCTGTCCTGTTGCTACAAAGCTAAATATTGGTTTTGCACCTATTAGAAAACCTGGTAAATTACCTCGCGAGGTTGTTACTGAGGATTATGATTTAGAATATGGAAAAAATACACTTTGTTTACACAAGGACGCTATTAAGCCTGGTGACAAGGTTGTAATTATAGATGATTTACTAGCTACTGGTGGTACAGTAAGAGCTGGTATTAATTTAGTTGAAAGATTAGGTGGCGAGGTTGTTGGCATTGCCTTCTTAATCGAGCTGACTGATTTAAATGGTAAAGATTTATTAGAGGGCTATGATGTTTATTCTTTAATGGAATTTAAAGAAAAAGAATAAAATTATCCCCATAGAAAGGGTGAGATTATGGATAAAGTTTCATACAATGATTTGTTTACTAAAGTGAATACCTATATACATAATCCTTTTGAGCTTGAAAGAATTAAACGAGCCTATTTATTAGCAGAGGAAAAACACAGAGGCCAATTTAGAAAAAGCGGAGGCCCATATATTTGTCATCCTTTGCATGTTGCGATAATTTTAGCTGAATTACATGTAGGACCTGATACTATTATTGCAGGCTTACTACATGATTGTATTGAGGATACGAATACAACTCATGAAGAGATTGAAGCTCAATTTGGTAAGGATGTAGCCGATATGGTTGATGGTGTTACAAAGCTTACAAAAATGAAGTTTTCATCCTTAGAGCAAAAGCAGGCTGAAAATCATCAAAAAATGCTTTTAGCTATGGGTAAGGATATCCGTGTAATTGTTGTTAAATTAGCTGATAGATTACATAATTTAAGAACAATGGATAGCCAATCTCCTGAAAAACGTGAAAGAATTTGTCGAGAAACCCTAGAAATTTATGCACCACTTGCTCATCGTCTAGGTATGTTTAAGATTAAAGCAGAGCTAGAGGATCGTTCCTTAAGATATACTAATCCAGAAAAGTATAAGGAAATCAGTGCTGATATTAATGAAAATAAATCAGCTCGTTTGGGAAATATTGAGCACATTATTGAGCAGATTAAAGAAATCTTAACTGAAGAAAACATTAAGGACTTTAGTATTAAGGGCCGTGTAAAAAACATTTTTTCAATTTATAAGAAGATGACTAATCAGCATAAGGATTTTGAAGAAATATATGATGTTTTAGCTATTAGAATAATTGTTGATACAATTGATAATTGTTATCGAGTCTTAGGCTTAATTCATGCGTATTATACGCCGGTTCCTAAACGCTTTAAGGATTATATAGCTGTACCAAAACCAAATTTGTATCAGTCATTGCATACAACGGTAATATCTTCATCTGGTTTAACCTTTGAGGTTCAGATAAGAACTGAGGAAATGGATAAGGTTGCTGAGCTTGGTATCGCTGCTCACTGGGCTTACAAGGAAAATTTAGCTTATAGCAAGGAAAAAGAACAATTTGAGATTGCACAAAAGCTAAAGTGGTATGCTGATTTATTACAATTTAATGAAGAGGATGCTGATGATAGTGATGCAAAGACCTTCGTTGATAGTGTAAGAAAGGATATTTTAACGACAAGTGTTTATGTTTATACCCCTACTGGTGATGTTATTGACCTACCGAAGGGAGCAACGCCACTTGATCTAGCCTATAAGATTCATACGCAGCTAGGTAATACAATTGTTGGAGCTATTGTTAATAAGCACATAGTTTCCTTAAATTATGAATTGCAAAATGGGGATATTGTTTCAATTAGAACCAATAAGAATTCAGCAGGACCAACGACAAACTGGCTAAAAATTGCTAAAACTAGCCATGCAAGGCATAAGATTAAGGCTTTCTTAAATAAGCAAAATCGAGATGTTTTATTAGCTGCTGGTAAGAAGCTTGTTGAAGAGGAATTCCAAGCAAACAAGGTCTTTAGCTATGAGCTAAAGGAAGATTTTGCCAAGGAAAATTTTGGTAAAAACAATATAACGAGCCTTGATGATCTATATGTTGATATTGGTAAGGGTATAATTAGTGAAAAAACTGTAGTAGCTAAGTATATTGGTACTAAGAAAATAGATAGTGAAGAAATCATGCGTAAGTCAATTGAAAAGACTAACAAAATGATCTCTACTAATTCGGAAACTGGAGTTGTGGTTGAGGGCTTAAATAATCCTCAAATTAAGCTTGCGGTATGCTGCTGCCCAATCCCTGGAGATAAAATTGTAGGTTATGTTACAAAGGGTAGTGGAATAGTAGTTCATCACGAAAATTGTAAAAATTTAGAGTCATTAGATAAGAATCGACTTTTAAACTTAAGATGGGCTACTGATATAAAACGTAAATATCCAGTATCACTAAGAATTACTGCGATGCAAAATGTTCAGCTTCTTGGTGAAATTATGAATGTTTTATCAAGCTTGAATGTTCAAACCTCATCTTTAAATGTTAAAAATAATTTGAACCTAGAAACAATTATTAAAATTAAAATTTTAGTTGCTAATACTGTAGAATTAGATAAGGTTATTGCTAACCTGAATAAGATAACAGCAATTTCTGATATTCATAGGGAAAACATATGAGAATAGTATTGCAAAGAGTTAAGGATGCCAGCTGTACTGTTGATAACAAGCTTGTTTCTAGCATTGATAAGGGCTATTTATTATTAATAGGCTTTAAGAATGGTGATACAAATGAATTTTTTAAATACTATGCTGAAAAAATTTATAAGCTAAGAGTATTTGAAGATAGCTTAGGCAAGATGAATTTAAGCCTAAAGGATGTTGCTGGCGAGGTTTTAGCTATTAGTCAGTTTACCCTTTATGCCAATACGAAAAATGGCAATAGACCATCGTTTACGGATGCGATGGGCTTTGCTGAGGCTAATGGGCTATATGATGAATTTGTAGCAGTGCTTAATAATTTGGTCCTAACCAAAAAAGGAGTATTTGGAGCTGATATGAAGCTTAGGTTTACAAATGATGGTCCTGTTACAATAATATATGACTCAGATGATCTAAATAAGGAGGTTTAGGGTTTATGGAAAATACATTTTATTTTTTAGAGGAAGAATATAATTCAAAGGAAAAATTAGCTTTGGCATTACATGGAAATTTTGGAGATGCCATCAATTATATTTTTTCAGATAGCTTTATCGATTCTATTAAGGATCCATATTTAAAGGGCCGTATTTTGGTTTGTATAAGAAGCGTTAAGTATGCTGAATCAGCGCTTACCTTGGTTATTTATCTTTTGGATCCACAGATTGGGTTGTCTATCCGAGGTAAAGCATTTTCAAGCTTAAATGACCTAGCCAACTATATGACAGAAAACGATGTGCTAAAGAAAACCTTGGAGCATTTATTATTGGATCATGTTCTTACATTGACCTTAGCCCAAGACCTTAGTCAAGAAGAAAAGGATAAATTATTTGAAATAGAGAGTAATATTGAAAATACTTCGGTTTATTATTTATTTGAGCATATTTATGCCTTACACCCAGAAAATACTGATCATCATGGCCTAAGTAAATATGACTATTATTTCTATGATGTTAAAGCTAGTAAGGATCCATTTTTGACCTACTACAATGTATTGACAAGCCCTATTTTCAAAGCTGATTTAATGCAAACAATTGGTATTGAAAATACTATGAACTTATATAAATCACAAAATATGCCTTTTGTAGTTTTAAAGGAATTGATTCCAGTTTTAAAGCTAGATGTTACAATTCTTTTAAATACTGGTATTCATTTTTGGGTTGCTGAAAATTTAAAGCAATATAAGACTAAAGGCCTTGCAAGCGATGTTGCAGGCGAAATTAAAAAGACCTACAGTAAGCTAAAAAAACCTAACATTAAGGATGTTAAATATAAGCTAACAGAAGATTTATATGCTTATTATAATTTATTTGTAAAGCTTGTTGATTTAGGCTTAGTTGAAGCAAAGAATCCTAAGTATGCCTTAAATAAACAAAATTCCCTTCGTGAATGTGAGGCCTATAATCAGCTTACCAATTATAAAGGACAGGTTGAAGAGGTTAAAACTCTTGAATTATCTAAGCAAGAGCTTAAGGAGCGTTTAGCTGCTTTAACTAGTGAATTTAAAGAAATTAAAAAGAATTAATTTATAAAAATGGAATATTATGTATTCCATTTTTGTTAGAAGAGAGAGAAAAATGAAAATATATTTTATTAGCTTAGGCTGTGCTAAGAATAAAGTTGATAGTGAAATGATTATTGGCTTACTAGAGAAAAATAAGAATCTTTTAGTAGAAGATCCTCGTGAGGCTGATATTCTTATGGTTAATACCTGTGCTTTTATTGAAAGTGCAAGAAAAGAAGCAATTGATACAATTTTAGATTTAGCAAGCTATAAGACAGAAAACAAAAAGTTAATTGTTGTTGGTTGCTTAAGCCAACGCTATTATGATGAAATAACTAAATTAATACCTGAGGTAGATAGATTCATAAGAATTGATGAATATGGGGATATTACTACTATTTTAAATGGTGTTTTAAACAGTAATTTTAAGGGTCATATTTCACCTCTTGATAAGCATGTTGGTACACCTAATTACATGCGTTATATCAAGATTGCTGAAGGCTGCTTAAATAGATGCGCCTTTTGTGCTATTCCTTTAATTAGAGGTAGACTAAATAGCCGTACAATTGAATCTATAACCGATGAGGTTAGAATTGCTGTATCAGAAGGAGCCTATGAAATTAATTTAATAAGTCAGGATACAACTAAATATGGCTATGATTTATATCATAAAAATGCAATTGTTGATTTATTAAAGAGTGTTTGTAGTATTGAAGGAGACTTTAGGGTTCGTCTTTTATACCTATATCCTGATATTGTAACTGATGAATTAATTGATTTTATTAAGAATAATCATAAGGTTATGCCTTATTTTGATATACCTATTCAGCATAGTGAGGATAAGCTTTTAGATTTAATGAAGCGTCGTGGCAATAGAGAGTATCTTATTAATTTATGTCATAAGATTAGAAAAGAAATTCCTAATGCAATTTTAAGAACTACTCTAATTGTTGGCTTCCCTTACGAAACTAGAGAGGATGTAAATAATTTATTAGATTTCATGTCTGAAATTAAATTTGATAGATTAGGTGCCTTTACCTTTAGTAGTGAAGAAGGTACTCTAGCTGCAACCTATCCTGAAGAGATAAGTGAGGATGAAAAGCAACGTCGCTATGAGCTTGTAATGCAACGTCAGGAGGAAATTAGTGAAGGCTTAATGGCTACAGCAATGGGTAAGGAAATTGATTGCTTTATTACTGGCTATGATGAAAACGAATTTATGTATACAGCAAGAAATTATGCCTTTGCTCCAGATGATGTTGATGGTATGATTTATGTTGCTGCTAAGGATGAGCATGAATTAGGCGATCGAATTAAGGCTCGTATTGTTGATTATGATGCCTATTCATTTACAGCTGAGGAAGTGTAGTTATAATGAAATTAAACGTAGTTTTATTCGAACCTGAAATACCCCAAAATACTGGTAATATAATGCGAAGCTGTGTTGGATTTCATGCTAAGCTTCACTTAATTAAGCCTTATGGCTTTGAGCTTGATGAAAAGCATTTAAGAAGAGCAAGATTAGATTACTTTAAGTATTTAGAGTATGAAGAATATGAAAATATGGATGATTTTTTGGCTAAAAATAAGGGGAAATTCTATATTTTAACAAGATATGGTCATAAATCACCAGGAACAATTGACTTTAGTGAAGCTAAGGATGAGGATGTTTATTTAATGTTTGGTAAGGAATCTACTGGTATTCCTTATGACTTTTTACATAAGCGTCTAGATGATTGCTATAGAATTCCTACGACTGATAAGGTAAGAAGCTTGAATTTAAGCAATTGTGTAGCAATAATGCTATTTTTAGCTTCAAATCAAATACCTGATAGTGAATTAATTGGCCATGAGCCAGATTCATTAAAGGGAGAATTCTTTATTGACAATATCAAGGAGGATTAAGATGAATAAATTTGATGCAATTATAATTGGAATGGGACCTGCCGGTATTACAGCAAGTATTTATTTAAAACGCTTTGGTCATAATGTTTTAGTTATTGGTAAGGATTATGGGGCTTTAGAAAAGGCTGATAAGATTGAAAATTATTATGCCTTAGGCACAAAATCTGGTAAGGAAATCGTTATGGCAGGTATGCTTCAGGCCTCAGAGCTTGGGGTTTTAGTAAATCATGATGAGGTTATTTCAATTGATTATTTAGATAGTGGCTTTTTAGTTAAGACTAAGAGGATGGAATATGAAGCAAAGACAGTTTTAATAGCAACTGGTAAGGCTCGTAATACCTTTACAAAGGCTAAGGCTTTTGAAGGTAGAGGTGTTTCTTACTGTGCTACCTGTGATGGCTTTTTCTATCGTAAAAAGGATATTTCTATGGTTGGCTACAATGAATATATGCTTCATGAATTAGAGCATTTATTACCAATTGTAAATAGCGTAACCTTATATACTAATGGTAATGAATTAGAGGTAGAGGTGCCTGATACTGTTAAGGTTATTAAGGAGCCTATCGAAAAATTATATGGTGAAAATAGATTAGAGGGTATTAAAACTGCTTCAACTGATACAAAGGTTGCCGGCTGCTTTGTTGCCTTAGGTAGCGCTAATGCCTTTACTATTGCTAAGCACTTGGGCTTAGATTTAAAGGATAATAATTTAGCTGTAGATGAAAAATATATGACTAATATTCCAGGCATTTTTGCGGCTGGAGATGTTGTTGGTGGCGTTTTACAAATTGTAAAGGCGGCAAATGATGGCTGTCAAGCTGGCTACAGCATGAATAAATTTATAAGAGAAAATTAATATAGGAGGTTTAATATATGGTAATATGGCATTCCATTGATGATGATAGAATCAAGGAAGATGATTTTATTGTCTGTGTTGAAATACCAAAAGGAAGCAAGAAAAAATATGAATTAGATAAGGAAACAGGTTTGATTATTTTAGATAGAATTCTTTATACATCAACTCATTATCCTGCTAATTATGGATTTATACCACGTACATATAGTCAGGATCATGATCCACTAGATGCTTTAGTATTATGTAGTGAGGATTTAGATCCACTAGTTTTAGTTAGATGCTATCCAATAGGTGTAGTTAAGATGATTGATAATGATGAGGTAGATGAAAAAATTATCGCTATCCCATTTGGTGATCCATCTATGAATATGTTTACAGAAATTAATGATTTACCTGAGCATATTTTAAATGAGATTAAGCACTTCTTTACAGTTTATAAGCAATTAGAAAATAAGGAAACAACTGTATTTGAGGTTTTAGGTAGAAAGGATGCTATTAAAACTATTAAGGATAGTATCGCTGCCTACAATGAATTATATATAACAAGAAATTAATTAAAGGAGAGATTAAAGTGGCACTTACTGCTGGAATTGTTGGTCTACCTAACGTTGGTAAATCAACATTATTTAATGCAATTACAAAGGCTGGAGCTTTAGCAGCTAATTATCCCTTTGCAACAATAGAACCTAATGTTGGAATGGTTGAGGTTCCTGATGAAAGATTATGGACCTTAAGTAAGATGTATAATCCTAAGAAAACTACCCCTGCTGTTTGTGAATTTACAGATATTGCTGGTTTGGTTAAGGGTGCATCTAAGGGTGAGGGCTTAGGTAATCAATTTTTAGCTAACATTCGTAATTGTGATGCAATTTTACAGGTTGTTAGATGTTTTGAGGATGCTAATATTACTCACGTTGAGGGTAATGTTGATCCAATTAGAGATGCAAATATTATTAATTTAGAGTTAATTTTAAGTGATTTAGAAATTATTAATAAGCGTATTCCTAAGATTGAAAAGAAGGCTCAATCAAAGGTTGATGATGCTCCTTTTGAATTAGATTTATTAAGAAGAATTGAAGAAACCCTAATGAATGAAAAGCCAGTTAGAAGTATGGATTTTGATGAAAATGAATTAAAGTATGTCAAAAATTATGGTTTTTTAACCTTTAAGCCTTTTATGTATGTTGCAAATATTGCTGATACTAATATAAATGATCCTGAAAGTGATCCTATTTATAGCAAATTTAAAGCCTTTGCTTTAGCTGAGGGTAGTAAAATTTGCCCTATTTCTGCTGAAATTGAATCTGAGCTTGTTATGCTTGAGGATGATGATCGTGCCTTATTCCTAGAGGATTTGGGTATCACAGAACCAGGTTTAAATCGACTAGTAAGAGATACCTATGATTTACTAGGCTATGCGACATATTTTACAACTGGTCCTGATGAATGCCGTGCTTGGACCTTTAAAAAGGGTATGAAGGCTCCTGAATGTGCAGGTATTATTCATAGTGACTTTGAAAGAGGCTTTATTAGAGCTGAAACTGTTGCGTATGATGATCTAATTGCTTCAGGTAGTGCTCTACAGGCTCGTGAAAAGGGCTTAGTTCGCCAAGAGGGTAAGGATTACGTTGTCAAAGATGGCGATATATTATTATTCAAATTTAATGTTTAATAATTAATAAGAGGCTGAGGCCTCTTTTTTTATGTCCTGTCAATATCTTTTGAAAATTTCCCAAAAATAATCAAACATTAGCCTGAAAATC